>DAOOWN010000019.1:0-34271 GCA_035371305.1 Bacteroidales bacterium | reverse complement strand
TATTTCGAGATTTATCTGCAAGTAATTATATTGAGCAAAGCTTGCTTGAAAATATAAAACAAGCATAAAAAGAAAAATTATTTTTTTTATTTCTTTCATATCGAAAATTATTTTATCGGATTAAAGATAATGACCAAGTTATATTGAAGGGAGTAAAAACAGGCGAAAAGTTATAAGGCAGCATTCCTCTGGAAAAATTACTATTCATATACCAAATATGACCTTCCCTTGTTCCAAGATACATTGGTCCTTTAAATTTTACAAGTAAATTTAGTTGTGATCTCGCATATTCATCAGATGCAACTCCTCCAGAAGCATAAGTAGAAAAGCCTTCTCCATCAGCTAATGTTGAACCCCAATCTTGATGTGTATGATAATCAAAAAGTGCATCATTATAATCTGCTCCCGTTGCCACTACATCATTTACTCCACCTAACTTATTCACATTAATGCCACCTTTTGAATTAGGAATAAATTTTCCTTCTCGGTTCCAAAACATTGACCGTTGTGTAGTTGCCATCATTTTAACATATTGATTATAATTTAATCCTGTACTTTTAATACCTGATGCATGATAACTATATGCCAAAGAAGCATGATATACACCCAATCCCATTACGCCACCTAATGCAGCCCCTTTTAGAATATCTTCACCTGAACCACCAGACATCCAAGTTCCTAAACCTCCTGCAGTCGCTCCACCTGCTAAGGCTCCCCATCCACCACCAATTGCACCTCCAACAAAGCTGCCAGCCAAACCAGTAACAGCACCCTGCCACATTCCGTTAAATCCTGCATTAAATAAATCACCACCTCTTAATCCTGCTGCATATCCACCCATAGTACAAAAACCAGCTCCACCTGCCGCACCACCAACTATACCACCGGCAACAACACCAGCTGAAGATGAAACAGCCGTACCTATTCCAGCAGTGGCAGCACCAATTGCAGCACCACCTAATGTGTACCAAAACTTATCCCAACCTTTATAACCTAAATTATCAGCCATCATCCATCCACTAAAACCACCGATAATGCCACCAATAATAAATTGAACAAACTCCCCATCCGGATCGGTGTAGATGAGCGGGTTATTCAGGCAATACGAATACCTGTTAAACGCCTGCGTACTTGTAGCATCTTGCACATAGTTATCGGGGCTGAGCATACGACCAAGTATGGGGTCGTATAAACGACCGTTCATGTTTATTAAATTAAAAGCATCAAGGTGTTCGTGGCTTGTATAGCCCCTGTCGAATATAAAACTGGTAAATGATGAATTATTCTCTGCAAGGGTGCGTTTACCCCATGCATCATATTGTATTCGTTGTAACAACGTTCCAAATTGATCGGTTATTTCAGTAATTGAACCAAGATGGTCGGTATTGGTATAATAAATATTTTCGGAACCGTTGGTGTTTTTTTCATATACAGCACATAAACCATTAGGGGCAAAAATGTAATGTAATTTTCGTGTTGCACCGGTAAGTTCGTCTTTTATTTCTTCGTAATTTACAGAAAAATACTTTGTTGTTTTAGCTGTTCCGTTTTCTTTTAAAATAGTTTTTATTCTTTCGTCATTTGTACCGTAAGTAAATTCTAAAGAATTAATATCCTCTGTTATACTTGATGCTTTATTAAAAGAATAATAACTAATAGATTGAGGTACGATTGGGATTAAATTACCTGAGTTCGTTACCGACGAAACAGCATGTGGTTGAGGCAAATCGTAACTATAATTACCAATGTCTGTTTTAAAGCCAATGTTGCCATTATATCCATTTGGTTTGTAAGTAATGTTTTTTATTCCAACATTTGTAATATCACATTTTGTTAGGCGTTCTAAAACATCGTAATCGAAGTTCTCATCATAACTTAATTGTATATCTTTTCTACTTTTTAAATTACCAGTTTTTTCATCAAAAGAATATTCATGGTTTATAATATAATCAGTTGAATAAATTGCAGAGGGATAGCCATAATTGTCGAAAGTTTTATTTATTTCCACATTATTTCCCAACAAATATTTTGATATTTGATCTCTACAATTCATTTGTTCCAGAGACCAAATACTTTGATTATTGTCTGTACGGGTAATTCCGGTCATATACCCCTTATTATTGTAATGCTGGGTTACAGAAAATTGTGATGGATAAGTTATTTTAGTTACATTACCAAAATCATCATATTCGTAATTTGTTGTAAATTGTTTGTCATCAATAGTTTCTTTAAGTGAAGCAATATTTCCATATTTATCGTAAGAATAATCAGTTGTAGCACCATTATAGCCCTTAACAGAACTTATCTTACCCTTACCATAATCTTTAGTATCATAAAAATATTGTGTTAATCCTTCGGCGCTGTTTTTTGTTTTTAACCTGCCTAATTTATCATAAGTCATATTAAATTCATTATTATTAGCATCTTTCTGGTAAACAAGTTCACCTAAAGAATTGTAAATATAATCAATATTACCTGCATCAGGGTCAATTATTTTTTTTTGTTTTTCGTATTCATCAGTTTCTATCTGAATTTTACCGGAACAGTAATTAATTTCTGTTATTAAACCTGTTGATTGTGTATAATATGAGTATTGTATAGGTCCTCCATTGTCAACAACTCCTATCAATCTGCCAATAGCATCATAGGTTTTTGCAGAGGATTGCGTTCCTTCATTTGTGGTTTTTGAAATGGTAGTAGTAGAATTACTATAGTTAAAATTTGTAGTTGAAAATGCGATGTCGTTAAACTTGTTTGTTATACTACGTATACGTCCGTCGTAAACATTATTATAATAATAATCATAATTAGTTGTAAGATGAGGAGCACCTGCCACATAAGGTTCAGTTGTTTCAATTAATAGTCCTCTGGTGTCATATAATTTATCAGTAAATAGTACATTGCCATTATAATTTGTTGTTTCAGTTCGAATTTCACGACCTAAACAATCAAAATATTTTTTCACATACGGAAAACCTTCGGTTTGGGTTAATAAAGAATAGCGGGAATGTGTAGGATTTGTACCATCGCAAAAACTTAAAGTATTTGTTATTTTTTTAGTAGTTGGTAATGTAATTTCAATTAAACGACCAAAGCCATCATATTTATAAAAAGTTTCGAGATTATTTATGTCTTTAGTATGAATAATATTTCCAGTTCGGCTATCATATTCTGATTCGCTGATAAAACCCATAGGATTGATAGTTTTAACCACAAAGCGACCTTTTGAATCATAATCATAATGAGTAGTTCTTGTTTCAAGTAAATCAGGTGCAGAAATTATTATATCACTAACATTACCCAAATTATTGTAACGATATTCAGTTATTACACTTTTAGCAGGTTTATCTAAATCGGTTTTTTCAAACTCAAGTAATCCATTGGTTTTATAATAATAGTTTACTTTTCTGCTAAATGAAGGTTGTCCGGCTTCTTGCTTTAAAATAGTTAATTCACTTATTTTTGATGGACACCAGGAGCCTTCTGATGTATATAAATACAATTTGGTTTCAGTAAATTCGTTATTATAATTTGTAGTAATAGTAGATACATTTCCATAGTGAATATCTGTAGGATTATAAGTATAATTGGTAGTTACAATTTTGTTTGTTGCAAAGTCATGATTTGTCGAAGAAGAAAGATATTTGAAAAATCTCCTGCTGAAGATATTATTATCATATACTTCATAATTATAATTATTTAAAGTTAGTGAAATAGGAATATCATTTAATGTTCTTTCTTCAGTAGAATATAATTCTGGTAAAAATATATAAGGCGTAGTGTTTATAGAATATGTGTTTATTACCTTCCTATTTTTATTTAAGAGTAAAGTTGTTATTTCTCCAAAGCCGAGAAATCCTCTGCCTTGTTTATGAATACGAATTCCTCTGTATGAATATTGGGTAGTATTAAGCCCTCCAATTCCATCAGGTCCTTTTAATTCTTTTACAACATATAATGCTGGGATAACATCATAAATTAAAGGGAAAGAGTAAGCTACAGAATTATTAGGATAAAAAACATCATTATGTGTCAAGGGTTTATAATTAATTTCAGATAAATTACCAATACCATCATATATTTTTTTTAATAAAAATTCTTCTTTGCAATTATCCAATGTTACTATTAAATGTGAATTTCCATTTGTAATTAGTAAATCTTCTGTACCATTGCCATCAAAATCACCTCGTTCTATTTTTGTACTATTATTTATTGCAAAATCTGATGTTATTGAATGTGATTTAAAATTAAATCCATCATATCCATTACTAAAGTATTTATCAAAAATAATATAATTATTATCTGTACTTTTATATACTTGAACAATATCTGTTAAACCATCTCCATTAAAATCACCTGTTAATTCTTTATAAATAGGAGAGCTAGTATTATATGGAATTGAATGTAAATTAGTAATAAGATTAATGTTTTCATAGTTAGAACCCTTACCATAACTAAAAAACCATTTTGTATCATAACCACTTATTGTTTTTTTTATTAGCAGGTCAGAAATTCCATCACCATTAAAATCTCCAGATAACATATCATAAATTGGTGTATTATTCTCGTAAATTTGATATATTTTATCAATATAACTGCCATTATCAATAAAATGAAAATCTAAAACAATAAAACTTATCGGTTTACCCCATATATCATTTTTTATAGCAGCTAATTCTGTTGTTCCATCTCCATCAAAATCAACAGGGTATAAATAGCTTCCGTCGAGTGTATGATTAGGAGTACTATCAATAAAATAACCAGTTCCAACAATTGGTGAAGGATTATTATTTAAATACACCATCCAATTTCCACTTCCAGTATTATTATACATAAATAAATCAATTTGTCCATTACCATCAAAATCACCTGCCGTAAAGAAATGGTCATAATTACAAGAAAATGAATTGCCTGCGACAAAATTTGTACCGTTAAAAGTATAAACAGTATATGTATAATAATTACCACTTTTTGTCCCTAAAATTAAATCGTCTTTACCATCACCATTTATATCTAAATTTCTGATTCCATTAATATAAGGATTTGATAGATCTATAGGAAAGAAGTTTGTTGGAAGGCCACCAGTAGAAGGTTGTAAAACAAATGAACCATTAATATTTAAATACAATAGTTTGTTTATGATAACATTATTATTGTCTTTAATAAAAGCAACAATATCTGTTCTTCCATTACCGTCATAATCGCCAGTTAAATAATCTCCGGAAATTTGAGGTAAATTACTTGGCATTTGAATATCAGAAGGATTGGTATAGGAACCATTACCATAACTAAATTTAAGTGAATTAAAATGAGTTTGTCCATTATAAGATTCAATTATTTCACACAAAAAAGAATATTCTTCAGTAACATTAGGATTTGCAATGTCTTTCGAAAAATAATTAAATTTATATTCTCTTAATAGGTGGTTATCACTATATGATTTTACTGATCGAAGAAGAACAGCTCCTTCAATATTGATACCTTTAATATATTTAATGCTTTTATCTTTTCTTATTTCGTAAAAGAAATTTATTCTATTATACGGTAATAAATTTTCGTTGTCGTTGGCAGTATAATTAATATGTTTTAAATATAAATTACCATAAATTTCTTCATAAATAAATGTCATATAATTATTATTTGCATCAGTAATTCTATTAATATACCATACTAATGCTGAACCTGTAGTTGGAAATCTGGAATTATTTCCATCTCCTAAATTTGCATTTCCATATTGTATTGTTAGTCCGCTCTTGGTTCTTACTTCAAACCATTCAGGGTCACCTGGTGTTCCATGAGAAATTATTTGGCTGAAATTATCTATTTCTGTTCTATATTCAGTGCCATTTGACCCATAAACCATTTGTAATCTATTACCATCAAGCAGAAATCTATCCTCACCATTAAATTGGATTCCGGTTACTTTCCCATCATGTAACATTGTTTTTCCTGTTCTAGTAATTGCTGATAAACCACTTATATTCCAACCCCAGCCTAATAATCCATTTCCTGATTGGCTATTATAAGTAATTGCTAATTGCGGTTGCATACCATTTGTACCAATTGCTGTTAATATTGGAATTGTATAAGTGGCAGCACCTGTTTCAGAAACATCTAATATTCCACTTGTAGTACCTACAGGTAAGTTCAGGTCTATATGATAATCTGATGGTTCTGTTGGTGTAACATAATCAACATTAAATAAAAGATTTTCATTTAATTTAGCAACAAATTTATGATGTGCCCCTTCCCCCTCAGAAGAATTAAATCGAAAACCTTTTTTCAGCTTAATATAATCCCTTGCTTCATAGGTTTTTGTAGTTCCGGATTGATTGTCATTTAATTCAAAGTTTTTGTCCTGAAAAACCTGAGATGTTGCTATTACTGGCAGTAGCAACAAATATACGATATATATAATAGGTTTCATGGCAGTCTAATTTTTAATAATTTTCCATATATCACTTTTATGAGCAATAGTAATTTTTAGTAAATATGTGCCAATAGCTTTTTGTGAGAAATCAATTAAAGTACGGTTATCAGTAACTTGTATATTTTCAATTAATTTACCAAAAACATCGCAGACATTTATTTCAGCTTTTTGAGCTGAAATATTTTCAATTTCAACAGTAATATAATATTTAGCAGGGTTAGGATAAATAAGAACTTTGTTTCCGGCAACTATTGCTTCAATCTGTTCTTTAGTATAATTATCAGAATACGATGTTGTTATTTGAGCTAATGTTGGAGCGTTATTATTATTTGTACTATCGGGTGGTGCAAATGACTTATTTTGAGTTAGAACAATTACATCCCGTAATTTCCTGTTACCATTTAGGTCATAGCTGTACATTATACCTTGTGAAAAGGTTTTTGATATGCTTAATAATATAAGTAAACCAAAGAATACAATTATGCTATTTTTCATGACTAATATATTTTTTCTCTAATTCCGAAATTCGTTTTTCTAACTGTATAATATATAAGGTAAGTTCTTCTATTTTCACGAACATTTGCTTGTTGGTTTCAAGAACGGTAAAACCGCTTTTTCCCATTTCCGAAGCAGATTTAACACCGGGCAGGTGCTTATTTTCCAATAAATATTTTTCTAATTCAGGAATCGTTAGAAGATTATATTTTGGCGAAAAAACATAATCGCCCCAACATTCCCCATCTAATTCGATAACAATCTCATCTTTTACACGAATTTTACCATTTACTTCCAATTTTTCGGTTAAAGGGCATGAAGAACCAGTTCCAATTCCAACATTACCTGTTACACCATCGATTGACATTAAGGTTGAGGTGGGATTCTTTCCGTTTTTGAAATTAAATGCTGAAGGAGTTTGATTTGAATTAATATAAAAGTTAACAGAACCATTTGGGTCAGGGTCAAGCGAAATCCCTCTTCTGGTAGGAATTTGATTGTTTCCTAAGATTTCAAAACCATTCATACCATCGCCGGGATTTCCATTGCCACTATTATTATAGTTTGCAAAAGAAACATCACCATTAACTGTCAGTTTTTTATAAGGATTAGTGTTTCCCACTCCAACGTTATCATTTTTACAAGTAATCTGGCAAAGGTTATTTATAAAATTTTGCACATTTCTTTTTTTAATAATTCCATTCTCATCAACAACTAGCATATTGCTTGAAATATCATCATTGTCTAAAACTCTTAACTTTACATCTCCATTTATATCAAGTTTTGCAGCAGGTGTTGTAGTCCCTATTCCCACATTTCCCGAATGTGTGGCAAAATAAGCATTATAACGGGCTTCTAAATTGCCGGTTGCTGGTAGTGGATTATTAGGGTCGTCGTTACAGCCGCCGCCAACTACCACATCTTTACCACAATAATAATTGATTAATAATTTTGCTTGAGGTCCTGCAATATCTATAATTCCATTTGCTCCATCGTAGCCCATCTTCATAACACCGTAAATAGGGACTTGACTGTTCCAACCTTCATTTGCCCAAGAATATAGCATCCCATTAAACCAGTGTGAGTTTGTATTGATAGCAGGAAAAGCACATTGGTCTATTTGAGGTAAAGGTGGAAGTATATTTGATTTTAAACCATAATAATAATTCCCAAAATTTGTATTCGTAGGCTGATACAATATCATTTTATCACCTGCAAAGGTTAAACTACCCGATGTTTTTAAATTTCCTGTAACATTGAAATCGCCATAAATACCGGTATTGCCCACAACGGCAAGTTTTTCGTTTGCCAGATTAACGGCTCCGCCAATGCTTACGGCAGCAGCAGTTGCTTTGGCTACGGTGATACTATCGGTGGTTATTTTAGTTGTAACAAGGCTGTCGGTTTTAACAATAGCCGATTCGGTTGTTTGAGCTTTAATATCCATACTTTTAAGCGAATCGCTAATCATAGTTTGTGCTATTGCTTTTACGGCAGTTGTGGTTTGTGCTTCCATTTTATTTATGGTAGCCTGCGTACTTTTTAACGAATCGCTCACCACAGAAGCAGATGTGGTTTTTTGTGATTTCATGGTATCAATTTTTGCAGTTTTGCTTTCTACGCTTTGGCTTAATACTTTTTGTGCCACCGAATACCACGTGGTTGCGGTGTCGGTTTCTAAATTTAAGGTTTGGAGTTTCTCACTCAAAATAAAATGGCTTGTAAGTAATCCGCCTGTAATGATAGCATCGCCTATAACTTCTAATTTTGCTACCGGATGAGTGGTGCCAATGCCTACATTTCCGTTTTCAGTTGTTACAATATTGCCATTAAGTACTTGCCAACCGCTTGCATTGGGCAATTCGGTAAAGGTGCCTGCCCCGGTTAATACTTCGTTGTCATTTCCGCTAAAGGGAACAGCCGTAACTTGTTTGCTACTGTTAATGCCCAAAAGTGTAAACCCGTTGGGTTGAATATTGTTTAAATATAAGTATCTGTCTATAAAAATATCTTGATTTGTCGTGAGCGATTGATTTACCGTAAGCGATTGGGTTATACGTGCATTACCCGTTACATCTAATTTATATAATGGTGTATTTGTTCCGATGCCGATATTTCCCGTAGTTGTCTGAACTACATCATTGCCTAAAATTTTCCACCCGGCATAGCCCCATGTCCCATTGCCTAAAAAAACTTTTGTGGTATCGTTTGGAAAAGCTACGGGAATTAATTTACCTGAATTATCGTAACTCACTACACCGGTTCCTGCATTTGCCAGACTATTTATAAATACACTACCATCCGGATTTATCTTCAAAGCAAGTGCTTTATTTACTTTTATAAGAAGAGGTTGGTTATTCGATGTTCCAAGTGCATCGCCTGCAGATATTGAATTAAGCCCGGTTGCCCATTTTTGCCCCGATTGAGCATTTGCTACTTGATTAAATAAAATCATAGCTACACCCACGAATATGCCCTTTATGTAATGAGTGTGGGGGGGGGGTAATTAATTGATTTACAGATATTTTCATGACACAATAATTTTTTTATGATTTACATTATTAATGTTTGATACAAAGTTAATACTTTATTTGAAAAAAACAAATAAATGTTGAAAAATATATTTTCTAAGTAGAAAAATGCAAGAATAGTTGTTGTACTTTGTGGTATGCAAAAGAAGGAGTAAAACAAGCATTGATTTCGTCTACTATGTTTCTAAATGATGAAATTTAATTGAGAAGCCAGGAAAAGAGGCTATGGGTGACATAGGTATTCTCCCTTACTTTACAGGTTTTGCTCTTACTCTACTGCACCCCGAACAGTATCGAATTTCTCATATTTATTCTCCAATCAAATCAAACTCAAAAGAGTCCTTGATTTTTATATCATAAAACCGCCCTACACGGTATTTATTGCGGTCTTCGATAATTACTTCGTTGTCAATTTCAGGTGAGTCATATTGTGTACGTCCGATAATGTAATTATTTTCTTTTCTATCCATAATTACTCGTTGTGTTGTACCAATAAAACTTTTATTTATAGATGAAGTAATTTCCTGCTGTATTCTCATGACCTCAGCCATGCGACTTTGCTTTGTTTTGGCAGGAATAGAATCGTTGTAATACTTGTCGGCATATGTATTTTCTTCGTGAGAGTAGGGGAAAGCACCTAATTTCTCAAAGCGGAAATCTTTAATAAAGGCAATCAACTCGTCAAAATCTTTCTTGGTTTCACCCGGATGCCCAACCAGAACGGTTGTTCTAAGGTGTAGTCCTGGAATTTGTTTACGGAGTTTCTCTAAAAGTTGTATTAATTGCTCTCGACCGGTACTTCGTTGCATTAGTCGAAGCATGTTGTTGCTAATGTGCTGAATTGGAATATCAATGTATTTGCACACTTTAGGATTATATGCAATGGTATCGATTAGTTCATTAGTAAAAAACTGAGGATACGTATAATGAAGTCTTATCCATTCAATCTCTTTAATTTCACTTATCTGTTGAATTAACTTTGCTAGTAAGCTTTTTTTATGACTGTCTTTTCCAAAATACGTTAAATCTTGAGCAATAAGTATTATTTCTTTAACACCTTTTTCAGCTAAGTTGTTGGCTTCGTTGACTAAATTTTCTATGCTCTCGGATTTGTATTTTCCGCGAATGGCCGGGATGGCACAAAAAGAACATTTTCGATTGCATCCTTCGGCTATTTTCAAATATGCATAATGCGATGGAGTTGAAATAAGGCGAGCTTGCTCCTTATATAAGGAATTATTTTTGAAGCGTTGAACAATGGAGCTGAAATTGTGAACCGTAAAATACTGATCTACTTCAGGAATCTCTTTTTTTAAAACATCCAAATAACGAGTAGAAAGACACCCTGTTACAAAAATATTTTCGACCAGCCCCTGTTTTTTTAGTTGAACAGCCTCTAAAATAGTATCGATGGATTCTTGTTTGGCATCTAAAATAAATCCACATGTATTAATTATTATGGTATTTGCCTGTTCAGGTTGGTCAGTAAATGAAACGGGTATATTTAATGATTGAATATTTGCTGCAATTTTTTCTGAATCGACTGTATTTTTTGCACAGCCGAGTGATATGATTTTTACTTTTTTTTGCATCGTTTAGCTGAACAATGACTCGACAAAGGCGTATTTGTTGAATAACTGTAAATCATCCATTTTTTCGCCAATACCGATATATTTAATAGGTACATTGAACTCGTGTGAAATACCGATAACAACTCCACCTTTTGCAGTTCCGTCAAGTTTGGTAACGCAAATGGCATTCACTTCTGTAGCAAGTGTAAATTGTTTTGCTTGTTCAAAAGCATTTTGTCCGGTAGTGGCATCGAGAATGAGTAAAATTTCGTGCGGGGCATCGGGAACCACTTTTTGCATAACGCGTTTAATCTTACTTAACTCATTCATAAGATTTATTTTATTATGCAGACGACCAGCTGTGTCTATGATTACTACATTGGCATTGTTTTTAACAGCCGAAGATAAGGTGTCGAATGCAACTGAAGCGGGATCGGCTCCCATTTGCTGTTTTATAATAGGGACACCTACACGTTCAGCCCAAATGGTGAGTTGTTCAACGGCTGCAGCTCTAAATGTATCGGCAGCTCCTAGAAAAACATTTTTTCCGGCTTTCTTTAGTTGATTTGCTAGTTTGGCAATGGTAGTTGTTTTCCCAACGCCATTTACTCCAACAACCATTATTACGTATGGTTTTTTTGCATCAACAAAATTAAAATTTTCAACCTCGCCGGCATCCTTCATTAATTGTGCAATTTCTTCTTTTATTGCTTCGTTTAGTTCATCGCTGTTAAGAAATTTTTGTTTAGAGGCACGTTCTTCGATTTTTTTAATAATAGTTAGAGTGGTATCTACACCTACATCGGCACTGATTAAAATTTCTTCTAATTGGTCGAGGGTATCATTATCTACAGTGGTTTTACCCACTATCATGCGGGTAATACGTTTAAAAAATCCCTCTTTAGTTTTTTCTAAACCCTTATCGAGGTTTTCTTTTTTGTCTTTTGAAAATAAACCAAAAAATGCCATTACAAATATATATTTATTAAATACAAAAAGCTTTCTCCTTTTCAGAAGAAAGCCTTATGCATATGTTTTTATACCAATTACTTTTTAGCTAAGTAATCTTTAACGTATTCGGCGTTCACCATTTCTTCCTTAAATTCGTATGCTCCGGTTTTGTCAGATTTTACCATACGAATAACTTTTACGAAGTTCTTATTTTGTCCGCCTGTTTTAAACGATGCAACAGCTTTCTTTGCCATAGTAAATATTATTTAATTTCTTTATGAACAGTTACTTTTTTTAAATACGGGTTGTATTTTTTCAATTCTAGACGTTCGGGAGTGTTTTTCTTGTTTTTAGTTGTGATATAACGAGACATACCCGGAACTCCGCTTGTTTTTTGCTCAGTACATTCGAGTATTACCTGAACTCGATTGCCTTTTTTTGCTTTTGCCATAATCTATCTACTCTTAATAATTTTTAATATAACCTTTTTCAATAGCATCTTCCAATGCCTTCTTTAAGCCTTTTTTAGAAATAATTCTAAGACCATGAGCCGATACTTTTAATTCTACCCAACGTTCTTCTTCTTCTAAATAGAACTTTTTTGTTTGTAGATTTGGGTTGAATTTACGTTTTGTGCGATTGTTGGCATGAGAAACATTGTTTCCTGTCATCGCCTTTTTTCCTGTAATTTGACAAACTCTTGACATATCCTTTATATTTTCCGTTTACCCTTTTTTTTTCGGACTGCAAATTAAGTAATTTTTATTTAAATAAGCAAATATATTTTTGATTTTTTATTGTAAATCAGCAAAAAAAACTTTGTTTCGCTATATAACTAAAGGTTTAAATCCTACGTTTTTAGGTCGCTACAATTGTGTTAATACAAAGTTCAATGTATGTAAAACATTACCTTATTTTAACGGTAGGCTTTCTAAATCATAGAATTTGGAATTAATTTGATTCCTTTAGATTAATGGAGTTTAAAGATTTTAGGAATTTCTTGTAACTTTGCAAGAAAAAAAGAGAAATGGAATCAGTTGAAATTCGTAAGGCTTTTATTAATTTTTTTAAACAAAAAGAACATGCTTTTGTTCCTTCTTCGCCCATCGTGGTAAAAAATGATCCAACACTCATGTTTACCAATGCCGGTATGAACCAGTTTAAAGATATTTTTTTGGGAAATAAGTTGGCTGATTATAAGCGCGTTGCCAATTCTCAAAAATGTTTAAGGGTTTCGGGTAAGCATAACGATTTAGAAGAAGTTGGCCACGATACTTACCATCATACTATGTTTGAAATGCTTGGTAATTGGTCATTTGGCGATTATTTTAAAAAAGAAGCCATTGCCTGGGCTTGGGAATTTTTAACCGAAGTTTTAAAAATAGACAAATCGAGATTATATGTTACTGTTTTTGAGGGTTCGGAATCCGAGGGCTTGCAGGCCGATAATGAAGCACTTGAATATTGGAAGGAATGGATTCCGGAAAATCATATTTTAATGGGCTCGCGTAAAGATAATTTTTGGGAAATGGGCGACAGTGGTCCTTGTGGTCCCTGCTCTGAAATTCATATTGATTTGCGTGACGAAAACGAAATTGCGTTACTTCCGGGAGCCGAACTTGTAAATAAAAGCCATCCTCTGGTGATTGAAATTTGGAATCTCGTTTTTATTCAGTTTAATCGCAAAGCTGATGGAAGTTTAGAACCACTTCCAAACAAACATGTTGATACAGGCATGGGCTTCGAGCGATTATGTATGGTAATGCAACACAAAAAATCGAATTATGATACAGATGTCTTTCAGCCCATTATTCAAAAGATTTCACAATTATCATCCATAGCATACGGTACAAACAAAAAAACAGATATAGCTATGCGTGTAGTTGCAGACCACGTAAGAGCTGTATCGTTCGCTATAGCAGACGGACAGTTGCCATCTAACAATGGAGCAGGATATGTTATTAGACGCATTCTACGTAGAGCTATTCGGTACGGATATACTTACCTCAACTTTACTGAGCCATTTATTTATAAGTTGGTGGAAATATTGTCAAACCAAATGGGTGAGTATTTCGAAGAATTAAAAAAGCAACGAACGTTGGTGGAAAAGGTGATATTAGAAGAAGAAAATTCATTTCTACGAACACTCGAAACCGGCATTAAACGATTTGAAACCTATGTAGAAAAAGAAAAAGGAAAACTTTCAGCCAATCCGGTTTTACCCGGTGATTTTACTTTTGAGCTATATGATACATATGGTTTCCCGTTGGATTTGACTCAAATAATGGCAAAAGAGCATCATTTGAATGTCGATATTGATACATTTAATCAATGCCTTTTAGAACAAAAAGAACGTTCGAGAAAGGCAGCTCAAATGGAGGCTTCGGACTGGGTAGAATTGTTACCGGGCGAAGAGAGTGTTTTTGTGGGGTACGATGTGTTAGAAATAGATACTCAAATTGTAAAATACAGAAAAGTTGAGCAAAAAGGCAAGACATTTTACCATTTTGTTTTATCAAACACTCCTTTTTATGCTGAAAGTGGTGGACAAGTTGGCGATACAGGTATTTTAACTAACGAAAACGAGAAAATCAGCATAATAAATACAATTAAGGAAAACAGACTCATTATACATATTGCCAATCAGTTACCGGCTAATCTTACCGCTTCATTTAAAGCAACGGTAAATGAACAAAAACGCAGGCAAACAGAACGTAACCATTCGGCTACTCATTTATTGCACGAAGCCCTGCGAACTGTTTTAGGTACTCATGTTGAGCAAAGAGGTTCGTTGGTAAACTCCGATTATCTTCGTTTTGATTTTTCTCATATGCAAAAAATGTCGGATGAAGAAATAGAAAAGGTAGAATCGATTGTAAATGAGCATATTTGGAATGCT
Organism: Bacteroidales bacterium; assembly: GCA_035371305.1. Classification (GTDB taxonomy): domain Bacteria; phylum Bacteroidota; class Bacteroidia; order Bacteroidales; family GWA2-32-17; genus Ch61. Next base: position 19,394 of record DAOOWN010000019.1, on the reverse strand, counting down.
TTTTCGCTTGAAGAGTATCGTAATCTCCCCATAGAAGAAGCGAAGAAAATGGGTGCCATGGCATTGTTTGGAGAGAAATACGGAAATGAAGTGCGTGTAATTCGATTCGGCACTTCTATCGAATTGTGTGGAGGAACTCATGTTAAGAATACTTCCGTTATTGGTATGTTTAAAATAGTGAGTGAATCTGCCATTGCTGCCGGTATTCGTAGAATTGAAGCTGTTACGCATAACCGGGCTTGGGATTTTTTAAACGATTCAGTTAAAGAGCTCAAGCAAGTGAAAATGTTGTTTAATAATCCAAAGGAAATTATAAAATCGATTGAGCATTTTTTTGAAGAGAACAAAGAATTACAAAAGAAATACGACGATTTGCTCAAAGAAAAATTAAATGATATTAAAAAAGCTTTACTCGAAAAAACAAAATCCGTTCAACAACTGAATGTAATTTCAGAAAAAGTAGATGTACCAAGTGCAGATGCAGTTCGCGATTTAATTTTTCAGTTAAAAAATCAATGTTCGAAAAATATTGTATTCCTTTATACTGTTTTTAATAATAAGCCACATATTGCTATTGGTTTAAGCGATGATTTGGTAAGCGAAGGTAAATATAATGCATCGGTTATGATAAAAGAAATAGCCAAAGAAATAAAAGGTGGTGGCGGAGGCCAACCTTTCTTTGCAACTGCAGGTGGCAACGATGTAAATGGATTGAATAAGGTTTCTGATAAACTAATGTCATTGTTGAGCGAATGATTGCATTTCATAAGGTTTCATTTGGCTATGGCGCCCAAGATATATTTAATCAAGTTTCGTTTTTAATTCGTGAACGTGATAAAATAGGATTAATAGGACGAAATGGAGCGGGCAAAACAACTTTATTCGAACTTTTGATGGGGCATTTAACCCCCAACGATGGAGTTGTTTCAAAACCCAAAGATTTAACGTTAGGATATTTACCGCAATACATTCCGTCAAGCGACAGCACTACTTTATGGCTCGAAGTAAAAGAAGCGTTTAAAAACATTACTTCATTGCAAGAGCGATTGGATGTATTGCATTCTCAATTATCTGATGTTCAGGAAGATGAGAAAGAGCTAAATAAAAAGCTTGACGAAATTCACCAAATAAACGACCGGCTTCAGTATTTGGGGGCTCAACATGTAGAAGAACAGATGGAACAAGTGATGATTGGTTTGGGATTTAAGCGTTCCGATTTTAATAGACCTACGCTCGAATTTAGCGGAGGGTGGCGAATGAGAATAGAGTTAGCAAAAATATTGTTGCAAAAACCTAATTTGCTGTTGCTGGACGAACCTACCAATCATCTCGATATAGAATCAATTCAGTGGTTAGAAGATTATTTAAAAGTGTATGATGGAGCTGTAGTTATGGTATCGCACGATAGTGCATTCCTGAACAACGTTACTAATAGAACGATAGAAATTGTTAACGGTCGGATTTTCGACCAGGATATGCCCTATTTCGAATTTGTTGAGTTTAGAAAAGCGCAAATTGAGCTGCAGAAACAAGCTTACGAAAATCAGCAAAAAGAAATTGAGCAAACAGAACGATTTATTGAACGATTTCGATACAAAGCAACCAAATCGAATCAAGTGCAATCGAGAATTAAGCAGTTAGAAAAAATAGAAAAAATTGAGATTGATGAAATTGATACTCGAAATATAAATATTGTTTTTCCACCTGCACTGCATAGTGGTTCCATTGTTTGTGAATTAAAAGGTTTGACAAAAACTTTTGGTAATCATGTGGTTTTAAATAACATTGATTTAAATATTGAACGAGGCGAAAAAATAGCTCTAGTTGGAAAAAATGGAGAAGGGAAAACCACGTTAGTCAAAATATTAATGCAACAACTAGAATATGAAGGTGTAGCAAAACTCGGTTATCAGGTAAAAATTGGCTATTATGCTCAAAATCAGGATGAGGTATTAGATTTGAACAAAACCGTTGTTCAAACCTTAGAAGATATAGCTCCAATGGAAATGCGACCAAAAATAAGGAATATTTTGGGGTATTTTCTTTTTAGTAACGATGATGTTTTTAAACGCGTAAGCGTGCTTTCGGGTGGCGAGCGAGCTCGATTGTTGTTAGCAAAACTGCTGCTGGAACCGGTTAATTTTTTGATATTAGATGAGCCAACCAATCATCTGGATGCCTCTTCAAAAGAAATTTTAAAAAAAGCAATCAAGCAATACGATGGAACGGTTTTGCTTGTTTCGCATGATCGGGATTTTTTAGATGGTTTAGCTGATAAAATTGTTGAAATAAATGAAGGGAAAATAAAGCAATACGATGGCAATATTTGGGAATTTCTTAAAAAGAAAAAAGCTGAAAATTTGCAATTATTATTTAATCGAAATTCAAAAAACAACAAAGAACTAGTAACCGAAAAAAAAAGCAATCAATTAAGCTATGCAGAGAAAAAAGAGTTGGATAAAAAAATAAGAAAACTTGAAAACCAAATAGATAAAACTGAAAAAGAAATTCAAGAACTGGAAAATCAGGTAAAAGAATGTGAACACAAAATTAGTTCCGGAGACGAAAAGATACTTTCTGATTATAATTGGTTTTTGGGTTATGAAAAAAAGAAAGAAGAGCTAAATATGCTTTATGAGCAATGGGATAAATTTTCCGATGAATTGAATGTACTATTGGATGAAAAAAATAATTATCTTTAATTTTTTTTATCCTAATTGATATATGACTCCGCACCGAATTGATTACGGCGATTTTTTTTTAATGCCTTTAGAGGCTTCAAACATACATTCAATTTTAGAAGATTTTTTAGCTATCTATTCGGACGAAAATGTAGTGCGATATAGCGGTTTTCAACTTGTAGAAAACAAAGAAGAAGCTTATAAGCTATTATTAAAATATGCTTCGAAAAACGATTTTTATATTTGGCTTATTTATCATAAACAAAGTTTAAGATATATGGGTGATATTTCCTTAACCGTCGATTCGTATCATCATTTTGCTTCGGTGGGATGTTTCTTAAGAAAAGACTACTGGGGTAGGGGAATTATGGCAACATCGCTGAAGGAACTATTGTTTTATGCCTTTGCCGAAGAGGGATTGCATCGGGTGGAAGCACAAGTGCATGAATTAAATTATCGCAGTCAGCTTTTTTTTGAGAAATTCGGTTTTGTTTACGAAGGTACCTTAAAACAAAATTTTTTTGTTGATGGTACGTTTTATGATAGTAAACTCTATCGTTTACTTTTTGACGAATACATGAATTTATATGGAAAAATTGATTTTTAATTTGCATGTTTCTTTTTTTATATTATTGTCCGTATCTTCATTATTTGGACAGGAAGAAGTAAAATACGAAGTAAGCATGGTAAGGGATATTACCCCCGATAATAAAGTTGAATCGTACTTAGAAATAAGAGATTCGGCATTGGCAGTGCTTGATATTTTAAAAGAAAAGTGGGGCGACGAGCCGGAAGTTAATGGTAAAATGGAATGGAGCAATGCTTCGATAGATAGCATTGATGCTAAAGTTAGGGTTGTGTTATATCATGGTTTTAAAAAGAACAATGGTGCTTCTTTTAAGTTATATCCTACTTCCAGAAAGGATAAACCTGATGAAGTAAGAATTATTCGATTGCGTTTTTTGCAAAAAGACAAAGATTTGCTTTCGTCTGTGCAAACAACACTTATTTTAAAAAATTTTCTAAATAATATTTTAATTCAAGTATTTGAAGGAGCTGACAATGAAACTCAAGAATCGGATTAAGGGTTTATGATGAGTTTTCCTAAGCTATCATAATTTTGTTCGAAGATGCTTATTCCTTTTTCGAAAAGTTTTTCGGTTTTTAATTTTCCATTATCATAAAAGTAATACCAGTTTCCGTTTTCTTTGCCAAGTATATAAAGCCCTTTGGAAACAAGTTGACCCTTATCGTTCCATTCTTGCCATATTCCGTCTTTTTTGCCATTTTGATAGTTTATTAATTCTCTAATTTTACCATTGGGATGCCATGCCGTCCATTTGCCGTTTTCTAATCCATTTTTGAAATATGCTTCTATCCATTTGTTCCCATTTTCATAATACCACTTCCATAAGCTGTCTTTTTGCCCATTTTTATTGTATCCTTCTTCTTTCAAATTCCCGTTTTCGTGCCATATTTTCCATTCGCCATCTTCTAAACCATTTTTATACATTCTTATTGCTGCCATTTTTCCATTTCTATACCAACCCTTAAAGACCCCTTCTTTTAAACCATTTTTATAATAACCTTCAAATTCTAATTGTCCATTATCCCACCATACTCTTGATAAACCATCTCTTTTACCATTTAAATAATGAAATTCTGAATAAATATTACCATTTGTTGAATCAAAATCTTGAGTTATTCCGCTGAAAGGTTTTTTGGTGTTTTTATAATAATAGGTGCCATTGATTTTAATTAAATCTTTTTCTGAAGCAGTAAAAAAATTACAACCAATCAACATTACAATAAAAAAGAATGAGGCTATTTTACTTATTTTTTTCTGCATACTTTATGGCTTCTTCTATAATTTCAAATCCGTCTTTTTCAAAATCGACTACCATTTGTTTTAAATTATCAGGTATTATACCTTGATTTATATCTAATTGTACTTGTTTTAACAAGGTAGCCCATTCGTGCATTCCAAAAATGGAAACAGTAGATTTTGCTTTATGGGCAATAGCCGCTACAGCTTGGTAGTTTTTGTTTTCAATGGCTTCATTCAATTGTTGAACAAATTCGGGTAATTGTTCTTTAAATATTTGAATAAACTCGAGCATTATAGAATAGTCGCCCCCACTAACTTCATTTAGATAAGAAAAATCGGGAATACATTTCATAAATATTTTTTTTCAAAATTATTCTTTTTGTTCTAAGAAAAAAATGATTTTTTCAAATAATTCGTTGGGATTGAATGGTTTTGAAATGTAATCATTCATTCCAATTGACAAACACTTTTCTTTTTCTCCTTGAATAACGGCGGCTGTAAGTGCAATAATGGGTACTTTGGATTTGGGTGCAGGAAAATTAGTTCGAATAAACGATGTGGTTTCGTATCCATCCATTTCGGGCATATGTAAATCCATTAATATTAAATGTACATCGTTTTTTTGTAAAAGCTCTATTGCTTCTTTTCCATTGTTTGAGATGAGTATGTTTTGAAAATGCTGCTTTGTTAAGAGTGTTTTAATAAGAAATTGGTTTAGCGGATTGTCTTCGGCGACTAAAATAGTAGAACGGCTAAATATTTGTTTGTCAATATTTTTGCTTAAAGAGAATTCGGCTTTTGCTTGTATTTCACTTATAGTAGGCGGATTTGTTTTTTCGAGGGGAAGATAAAAATAAAATGTAGTCCCTTTATTTATTTCGCTTTCGAACCAAATTTTTCCGTTTTGAAGTTCTACCAATTGTTTTGCTATGGTCAAACCCAGTCCGGTTCCTCCAAATTTGCGTGTTGTATCGTTCGAAGCTTGAGTAAAACTTTCAAAAATATGTTCTTTTTTGTCTGCCTGTATTCCTATTCCCGTATCGATCACTTTAAACAGGACTTCGAAATGAGTCTCATCTATCTTCTTTTTTGTTTCAATTTGAAGCAAAACGCCACCCTCCAGTGTGAATTTGATAGCATTTCCTACTAAATTTATTAGAATTTGATTTAAACGTACTTGGTCTCCTAACCAAAATGCAGGTAGTTGGGGGTCTTTTGAAATGTTGAAATAAATGCCTTTTTCGTTCACTTTGGGTTCGAACATTTTTTGTAGGTTGTCGAGTGTGTCGTTTAAATTAAATCGGTGTTTTTCAAAAACGACTTTTCCCGATTCTATTTTTGAAATATCTAAAATATCATTTATAATTATTAATAAGTTGTTGCTTGACAAGTTGATATGGTTCAAATATTCTTTTTGTTCTTGGCTTAGTTTTGTGTTTTGAAGCAAGTTTATCATACCAATTATGGCATTCATGGGAGTCCGAATTTCGTGACTCATGTTTGCTAAAAATTGCTGTTTTGTTTGTGCGTATTTAATAGCCTCGTCTTTTGCTTTTACCAGTTCTTTGTTTTGAATTTCGATAGTTTGGAGCAAGTTATTGAAAACATCGATTAATTGGCCTACTTCGTCATTACCTCGTTTATTAATTCTCATCGAAAAATCGCGACTGTGGGCAATCTTTTTTACCAGATGCGATAATCTTAAAATGGGTTGAGAAATTATTTTTTGCAATTGTGTAGCAATAATAAATGCAAAGAATAAAAGTAAAACGGCTATGATTAAATTTACGAAAATAATTTGATGTAGTTGTTTGTAATAATCTTTTAAATCTCTGTTGATAAATAAATAACCGATTATTTTGTTTTGTTCTGTTTTATCTAATATGGGTTTAACCAAAATAAATGTTGAGTCGGTAGAAAGAATGGTGTCATGGTTAAAAAAAACGGGAGTAGGGCATTTTATTGATGGTTGATTTTCAACTGTGGCGAAAGGTTTTTTATTTTCAGTATATATGGATGTCATTTTTATAAACGGATTTGTGCTAAGTGATGTAAGAACTTTGCTTGCTTCGTTAGGGTCGTTAAATAATAAGGGAGCTATGGAATTATTTGCAATAATATCGCCCATTATAAATAGTTCTCGAATAGTATTTTGCTCATATTCTTTTTTGTCGAAAATTATATAAATAATAGCTCCAACAATTTGTGTTAGGAATGAAACCAGCAGAATAACCGCAATGATTTTATTTTTAAACGATATGTTTTTAAAACTTAACTTCCACATCGGTTACAATTCTTGCTAATGCCAATAATTTTGAACTGATATTAAGTTTAGCACGCTGAGCGGCATTGGGGTTAATTTCAAATCGTTTAACACTGTTTTGTTGTGTAAAGTTTATGATTCCACCGCTTTGGCAGAAATCTTCAATATTATCGCCGACCGAAACAACGGGTTTACCATTTAAGAATTCTAAAAACATAAGTGTTTGACTTCGTGTGGTTTTTGAGAAGTAAACAATTTGACAATTCTGAATGTCTTCCGTTTGAGTGATATTGATAGCTATAATGTTCCTTCCGTTAATCGTTTTGCCCTTTATTACAGTTTGAAGTACATCGAGAAACGCTTCATTACCAATAACTCCGATAAGAAATGGGTCTCTGGCTGAGGAAAATGTGTTTTCGGGGAAGTCGATAAATTTTGCAAAGTTGAATAAATAAGCCGATTTTAACTCATATTCGGTAAATTGTTGCGCTTTTAAAGTGTTGGCAATAGAGTAAAGTGTTAAAAACAATATGATAGTATACGTCCTCATTATTCGTCTTTTTGTAGAATTTCAAAAAGTTTAATTTCAGTTCTTCGCATTTGCGATAAATCTTCTTCTTTTTCATTACCAATTTCACCTTTCCCGTTTACTATGATTCTACGTGGCGATATTTGTTTATTAATTAAATATTCAGCAACAGAAAGCGACCTTTTTTTCGATAATTCAATGTTTTTTTCATGATTACCGGTGGGGTCGGCAAATCCATTAATCTCAATACCTAATTCAGGATTTAAAATAACAAGCTGAATAATGTCTTTTAACGAATTGAAATATTTGTTATCTATTTCGAATTGTCCGGATTTGTAGTAAATATAACTTATGTAAACATATCGTCTTTTTTCTTCCGGGCAATTTTTAAAGTCGGGTTGCTTTTTAATTGGTTTATTAATGCTGTCGGGTTTTATTGATATGACGGATGGTGTTTTAATTTCAAATGGTTTTGAAGTGTTTATGGCTGGTAACGTGTATAATGTATCGCTGCCGATAATAATTTTCGACATTTTTTGTTCGTTGGGTTCGGTACCATAAAAAAACACTTTATTGGTAACATCGTTATATATGGCATTGGCATCTAAAAGCTGTAACGTTGTTGAATCGGTTTTTTCTATGGCTGTTTCTACTAAATCTAATAATTTGTTATATCTGTTTTGAATCACTTTATTTTTATCGTTAATGCTGTCTTTTGAAGTTGTTTTTTCTATTTGTTCAATAGAAATACTATCAGTGGTAGAAATGATATTTTCAACGAGTTTTAGCAATTCGTCCACATGTTTTTGTCGTATTTGTTGTTCGACATTTAAAATGCTGTCTGTAATATCGGTTTTATATATATCATAGAATGTATTGCTAATTCTAATTTCTTGACCAATAGCTGTATCGTTTTTGTTAACCTTTACTTGTTTTAAAAAAATTTCCTGATAAAGCTCGTAAAAATAAGTTTGGTTGGGTATATAGATATTAACAAGTTGAGGCAGGTAGTTTTCTGCTTCAATTATCATATCATAATTTTTGTTGGGTGGAAAAATCATTAAATATTTTCCGGTATTGGGATTTGGATTGTAAACATATTTAATGATTTGTTGTGTTTCTTTGTCTAATACTCTGATTTTTGCTTTTATCGGTTTAGGAGGGTCACCACCGCGTATAATCCCTTTAACAAGAGTGAGAGGAATGGTTTTATGCAGAATGGCTTTGTAAATATCGTACTTATAATTGATATTATTTTTAGAGGATGCAAAGTAAGCGTTATTTCCTTCTGCAGTAATAACAAAACCAATATCGTCTCCGGGTGTGTTAATAGGAAAACCAATGTTTACAGGGTACTCCCATTCATTTTTATCTATGTTTTTAGAAAAAAATATATCGTATCCGCCTATACTTGTATGCCCTTTGGATGAAAAATATAGCGTTAAATTATCCGGGTGAATAAAGGGTGAGTCTTCATCATATTCCGTATTTATAGATGGACCAAGATTTTCTATCACCGACCATTCATTTTTATCGTCGAGTATGGCTCTGTATAAATCTTTTCCTCCATAACCTCCGGGTCTGTTGCTTGAGAAATAATACGTTCTTCCATCCGGGCTAACGCTAATAGAGGTTTCTGAATATTGTGAATTGATAATATCCGGCAACTTAATAAAGGAACCGTATTTCCCATTTTCTAATTTACAAGCATAAAGGTCCGCATTGTTTTCAGTTCCGATTGCAAAAAACAACGTTTCACCATCGGGTGAAATGCCGGCAAGAGAAATATTGGCTTTTATTTGTTCGTCTGATATAGGAATCTTTTTTAATTCGTATTCTTGGTTTGTGTTCTTTGTTGCCAGATAAATTTCTTTTTTTGTTTCAAATTCAATTCCCGAATTATTTTGATAATTTGTTCTGGTAAAGAATAACTGGTTTTCGTCTGCAGAAATAAAAGGGGTAGTTTCGCTATTTTCGGTATTTATTTTATCGTCTAATTTAATGATGTCGATATTAGAAGCAGTAGCCTGAAGTTGTTTTGCATTTTTACAATTCTTCAATAAACTTTCGGCTTTGTTTAGCAGTACTTCACTTTTGGGAGCTTTAGCAATAAAAGTGTTGAGCATCTGAATAGCTTCGTCGAATTGATAATTTAAATGATATAGAGTAGCTAAATCGTAAAAAATAACATTTGGAAGCAATGATTCGCCATTTTTTAATGCAAATTCTAAATAAGGTATGCCTTTGGTCTTATTGAAAGAAGAATTTAGATAACATGCACCGATATAATAATTGGTTTCAAATTTATTGGGTTCGAGGCTGTCTAATTTTAAAAAATAGGGGATTGCTCTATCAAATTGTTCGTTGTCAAAGTAGCTTTGAGCTATTTTAAGTAGCTTTTTTTTGTTTTGTGGAAATGTTTGTGGATACGCTAAATTAAATAAATAAAAGCAAAGCGTAAAAATGAGCATTGATTTGATATGGAAGAGTCGAAACATTTAAATTTTTTTCTTAGTACGTAATTATTAGATTAAAAGTTATTATTCTTTTTCGTCTGAAATAATTTCGATGGCTTTTTCATTTCTTGCTTCAGTGGTGGGTTTCCCTCTATAAAGCGAGATAGTGCCGGTTATACATATTTTTTTGTTAATAAGAAATGTAGCAGGTTCGTAGCTGAAATTGGGAATATTGCTTTGCCAAATGGTAAACGAAAAAAGATTATTGGGAAATCGTTGGTCTAAATTAACTACAACACCTTTGTTGTCTTTTAAAACTCTTGTAGCAACGACCGTACCACATACGGTGGCTTTTTTATCCACAAATTTTTCGGCATCGATGGTATTAATGGCACCTTTGGGCATTTCTTCGGGTTCTAAAGGTTTTACATTACCTTTAGTTTCTTTTGATTGCCAAAGACTAATGTCGTTCATTGTTTCAATTCTGTTTTCGAGTGTATCGGGGAGCAATGGGAAAAAATCAATTCCCGTTTTTTTCTCAATGCTGTCAATAGGTAGCGTATAAGCAGTAATAGGTTTTGTATTGGTTCCATTTAATAAATAAAAGCCAATGGCACGGGCTGGTTTGGCTTCTAAATCAACTGCTATCTTATAAAAATAAGGAGGAACTTTAATTCGTTTATTAATTCCGATTGATTTTTTGATGGTATCGTTTAATAAGCCACCCGTAACGATAAAGATGGCATGTCCGGTGTGTAAAACATATTGTCTGAAAAAATCTTCTACTTGTGACCATTTGCCTCTGTTAAACTCAGGCTTTTGGGGTGACATGTTGGAATAGAAATAAGATTCACTTAGCGCTTTTCGTGACCATCTAAAATCGGCCGATGGAGCTAAATGACCGCGATCGTAGCCGGAATTGAAATAATCTATTTTATCGGGTGTTCCAACCGAGACCATGCTGTCTTGTCTGAAATCGTTGGTTCTTGTCTCTACACCGGTAGCGATATCAGGCAAAATCATATGGGCTACCCACTTCGATTGACCATATTTGTCGATATAAAAAAGTGCCATGGCCGAATGGTAAACTAAAAAACCTTCTTCATCAATCTTCGGAATAGCATATTTTTTTAGCTGTTCTTGAATCCACTTATACTTTACACCTTCCAATTGTTTATAATATTCTACCTGGCTATCTGCCAAAAATTTTATTCTATTTTCTATACTTTTTATTTTATTTTCGTTTTCCGATTGACACGAAACTTCAACGCTGGATGTTAATAATGAAATTAACAGGATGAATATTAATATATTAGCCCTCATAAATCGGTATTTTTTTAAAGTTTAAAAATAATAATTTATCGTGTATATTTGTCAATAATTATTTTTTTAATTGGTTAGTGAAGATAAAATAAAAGGTTATTTAGTTGAAAATCAATATCATGATGCTGATTTTATCGACGTTGTTTTATATCATTCATTGCAGCATTGGTTTTATTTTAAGCTATTGGAAAAAAATACCTTAGAAAAATCGTTTATTTTGCCAAACTTAATGGATGAACTTAAAAAAAACAAGCAGAGTAATCTTTTATTGTATAGTGAATGGCGTTCAATTTGGAATTTGGCAAAAGAAAAAAATATTAAATTATTTTTATATAAAGGTTTAGCACTTTCTGAGCAATTATACGGCGATGCATTAATAAGAGCATCTCGTGATTTGGATATTTTTGTAGATTTTTCTTGTCTTTCAATCACTCACGATCTTTTGTTGAGTTTGGGTTATAAGCGGGTAAAACCCGATTTTGATTTGAATGAAATTCAGTTACGACAAATTAAGAATCACCTTCATCATTTTTCGTATTATCATACAAGTAAAAAAGTATTAGTCGAATTGCATTGGCAGCTTTTCGTTCCTTTGTCACTAATGAAAAATAGTGAGATTCTTTTTAATAACATAATAAACAATTTTAACGATGATCTTTTGCCTCATTACAAACCTGAGGTTCTTCTTCATTATTTAATGATACATGCTGCCATGCATCATTGGCACAAATTAGGTTGGTTGTCGGATATGGATACGTTGGTTCGACAAAATAAAATAAATTGGCAGGAGTTTGATGAATATACCTGCGCTTTTGATGATGAGCGAATGGTTAATGTATCGATTCAATTTTTAATTAATTTTTTTGAAACGCCCATTCCGAATCATAAAAGTTTAAACAAACAAGAAAGTAAAATATATAAATTGGCATTGAAATCCATTGAGCAAAGGGAAAATTATTTAAGCTTTAAAGGTATTAAAAGAATAAAACGTGCCTATTTTTTATCATTGTTAAAAAGTTCGCTAACGTATAAATTTTATTGTTGGTATGCACCCATGACCAATTTGGAGGATTGGAAAACAATGCCGCTCCCCGGTTATTTATTTGGTTTTTATATATTATTTAGGCCATTTTTATGGTTTTATCATAATTATTTAAAGAAAAAATGAAGATATCTATTGTCGGTACGAGAGGAATTCCAAATAATTATGGTGGATTTGAGCAATTTGCTCAATATTTGTCAATAGAATTAACCAAATACGGGCACGACGTATGGGTATATACTCCTTCGTATAGAAAAGAAAAGATTGACAAATGGAAAGGTGTTCATTTGAAAAAGATATTTTGTCCTTCGATTTTCAACGGTTTTAGTCAGATACTATACGATTATCTTTCGTTGAAAAATGCTTTAAAAGAAAAATCGGATGTAGTATTGGTGTGTGGTTATGTAAGTTCATACTTGGCTCTGTTGCGATATAAAAAATATAAAACAAAAATAGTGGTTCATATGGACGGGTGGGAATGGAAGCGTAAAAAATGGAACTTGTTCGTTCGTTCAATGATTCGATATACAGAGAAGCAGGTAGTAAAAAACATGCATTTTTTGGTTGTAGATCATCCGATATTAAAAAAATATTATCTGGAAAAATATAAAAAAGACGTTTTTGAAATAGCTTATGGCTGTCATTTGAATGATATCGTATTTCTAAATGAAAATATTGATAAGCCATTTTTTCTGGTAATTGCAAGGAATGAAAAGGAAAATAATATTGAATTAGTTTGCCAGTCTTTTATTGAATCCGGTATAGAAGCATATTTATATATTTTTACAAATAAAAGAGTAGCTTGTAAATCAGATAAAATAAGGTGTTTAGAGAATGAATATGATGAAAATGTTTTGAATTATTATAGAAATAAGGCATTGGCATACATTCATGCTTATACGGTTGGAGGAACGAATCCTTCGTTATTAGAAAGTATGGCTTATTGTAATACGATTATTGCCCTCGATAATGATTTTCATCGTTTCATTTTAGAAGAGAATGCATTGTACTTTAAAACAAAGGACGAATTAACGAGGTTGTTTAGAATGTTGATATTCAATAAAAACGTACCTTTGCATCGTGAGGCAAATCGTTTAAAAATACAAACTAATTATCAATGGTCGCTGGTAGCAGAAAAATATTTAGAATTATTTAATAAAATGAAGAATGAACAAAATTTTGTCTAAGAACTGGTTTTGGTTAGTGGTTATTTTGTTGGCCACTTTTTTTTCGTACTTCACTATTTTGAGTTTTGATTTTGTTTATTGGGACGATGATAAGCAAATTATAAACAATATATATGTTAAGATTTTAAATTGGGAAAATTGTAAGCATAATTTTTTCTATGAACGCTTTACATTTATTCCTTTAACAGTCTATTCTTTTGTTTATCATTTTTTTTCGGATAAGGCTTTTGTTTATCATTTGAGTTCGATATTGTTTCATTTGTTAAATATTTGGTCTGTTTACATGCTTTTAAAGAAAATGAATTTTTCGAGCTTTGTAGTAATGGGATCGGTATTGATTTTTGCATTGCATCCATTAAGAATAGAGTCAGTAGCTTGGATTTCCGAGTGGAAAGATTTGTTATTTACCTTCTTTTTCCTGTGGGGGCTTAATTTTTATTTAACATGGATAAACAGGGAAAAAGTAAAATATTTACTTTTATACATTATAATGGCTTGGCTATCCGGCTTTTCAAAGGTTCAAGGAATTCTATTGCCTTTTTCCTGTATTCTGTTAGATTATTTTATGTATCGAAGAATTCGTATAAAAGCAATTGTTTTTCATTTAATCGTTTTTTCATGGGTTTTATTATCATCGCATTTTAAAATATGGTATTCAGCTCTATTCATTGCTGCGATTTATTATTTTTATTTTAAAAAAGAGATACATGTTAAATGGTTAATAAAATTTAAACCAGCAATATTGCTAAGTATTATTGTTGTTATAATTACTTTAGCATTTTATTATAGATGGTTGTGGTTTTGGACGGGTTCTTCATTTATGAATTTTTCAGATAGAATTGTATTTTCTGGATATTCTTTATTCTTTTATATTCAGCAGTTTATATTCCCGTTTAAGCAATTAGCCATTCATCAATACCCAATATTTTCTGGATTGGAGCTATGGAAAGAATGGGGATGGTATATTTTAACATGGTTTTTTATCATTGCTACAATTTTTATAGTGATAAAATCAAGTTTAAGAAATAAACACTGGATTTTATTTGGAATATTTTTCTTTTTATTAAATATTTCAATTGTACTGCATTTTATCCCTATTGAAGGTCGTTTGATTGTGGCCGAACGTTATAGTTATTTAGCATATTTAGGGCTTATCATTTCAAGTACAATGTTGGTTGAAGTACTTATTGAAAAAAGAAAGAAGATAAGACCATTACTTTTTACATCTTTATTGATATTATTCTCCATATTAACTTATAATAGAACTTTAATATGGAAAAATACGGAAACACTTTTTAAAGATGTTATTTTAAAAGAGCCAACTACCTCTTTTGCATGGGTAAATTTAGGTAGTTATTATTTAGAGAATAAAAAATATCAAAATGCTAATTATTGTTATTTAAAAGCAAAACAATATAATCCAAATGATGTTCAAATATATTTAAATCAAGCCTTATCAAATTTAGCTTTGAAAAATATTTCATTGGCTTTTCAGAATATTGAGGAGGGGATTCGTCGTTCCACAACCAATGAAGATGTATCCATGTTTTTGGTTACCAAAGGACAAATTTATGAGCAAATCGGAAAATATGCTACGGCAATGTCATTATATAACGAGGCACTTTTAAAATATCCTCAAAATTTTAAAGCACTGTTACAAAAATCGATGCTATATGCCAACGACTTAAAAATAAGAAACATAGACAGTGCTATTTATTACGCGCAAAAAGCTATTTCTATAAATAAATTTTATGCAGATGCTTACCATACGCTGGGCTGGTTATATTTGACAAAAAGCGATATCGAACATTCCATATCCAATATAAACAAATCGATAGAATTAAATCCAATGTCGCCATTGCCATATAATAGTCTTGGTTATATTTCTTTGTTAAAAAATGATGTTAACGCTGCTATTGAGTATTATTCAAAAGCAATATCGCTTGATAGTTCGTTAGTAGAGGTAATTAAAAATAGGGCTTGGGCTTATTATCAAACAAAACAGTTTTCTCAAGCTTTAATAGATTACAATCGAGTTCTGTCTGTTGTTCCTAATGACTATATTGCCTTAGTGAACGCCGGATTTTGCTGTACGTATTTAAAGAATAATAATCAGGCAGTTTTGCATTTTCATAAAGTAAATAAACTCTTTCCCGATTCTATTATTAATACGTATAACTTAGCGTGGGTGTTTTTGCAAGCAAAGTCATTCGATTCAGCTATTGTTTATTATAATAAATACCTGGATAAAAATCCTTTAGCAATTCAACCTATTTTTGAGCGTGGTTATGCATTTTTTGCTGCTAAAAATTATGAAAAAGCGTTAATAGATTTTACTAAAGTTAGAGACTTGAATCCTGAAAATGGTGAGGTGTATTTTTGGTTGGGAGAAACTGAATATGCAATGGGGCATAATAATTTAGCATGTGATGCATATGAAACAGCAAAAAATAAAGGTTATACTCCGGCAATAGAAAAAATAAAAAAATATTGCAAAAAAAATATATCTTTGGGCAACTAAATATGCCCTTAAAATGTCTTCTAGAAACTAAATCATAAATTATGAAACGAATAACCTTTTTTATTTTAATATTGAGCCTTTCAGTAAGTGCTCAAAAATCTAATCCGCGAGTTATTGTTAAATTCCCTTCCAATTTTTATAGTGAGCAACCTTCAAAATTATTAGTTTATTTAGAAAATGCAACCGATGGCTATTTAAACTACTTTATTTCAAACCTAGAGAATGTTTCAGAAGTTTCGAAATTTAATCAAACTAAAGAAAACAATTTTGATTATTTTTTAGTTGAATTTAAAGCCCCGCTTACGGTGGAAGCATCCAGAAAGTTGTTTACAGATTTAAAGTTAAAGGAGATATATACACCTGCATTTAAAAAGATTTATACAGAAGATTTACTGTCGTTAAATGAAATAGAATTGAAAAAAAATAAATTACTCGAAAATTATCAGGTAACTGAAAAGTCTGGTAATCCTGCATGTATTGACTACTATAATTTTAATATTTATAATATTGAAGCAAAAATGCAGAGTTTATATTTTAACAATTATTCTGAGAATCTATTTAACGGTAATGTTGCAATGCTAAAAGATAAGCTAAAAAAAGCATTAGAAGAAAGAAACGAATTTATTCAACGTCAAAAATAATAAGTTATGATAAAGAAAATCTTTTTTATTGGTTCTTTGTTTTTGCTGACTTTCAATATGTTTGGTCAGTTTGCAACAACTTGTAACACGGCAAATCCATTTTGTACCGACTCTACTTATGCTTTTCCTATGAACACAAATACCCAAGCGGAGTCCGGTCCAAACTACGGATGTTTGTACACTCGCCCTAATCCCATATGGTATTTTTTACAAATAGACCAATCCGGTCCTATTTCAATTTATATGAACTCTCCAACAGGAAACGACATCGACTTTGTATGTTGGGGACCTTTTAATGATCCTGTTAGTCCATGTACAGCCCAATTAACGGCTAATTGTTCAAGTTGCCCAAATAATACCTCCAATCCTACTTTTTATCCTTCCGGCAATATGGTCGATTGTAGTTATGACCCTGCTTATTACGAAACAGTACATATTTCTAATGCGATTCATGGGCAATTTTATTTACTTTGTATAACAAATTATTCAAATCAACCCGGTACCATCAATTTTTCACAATCTAATTTAAGCGATCCGAATCATGGAACAACAAACTGCGCTATCGTATATTGTGATATGACGAACATTACATATACGGTTGGAGCTTGTAATCCGCAAACAAACCAATATTCCGTTACAGGTACTATTGTTTTTAATGGACCTCCGCAAACCGGAACGCTAACTATTATTGATCAGCAAAGCGGTGTAAGCCAAACTTTTAATGCGCCGTTCACTAGTCCATTATCATATACATTAAACGGAATAAATTCTAATGGTGCTCAACATACACTTTTTGCACAGTTTTCAGATGCCACAACATGTAGTTATACAGTTAGTTATACAGCTCCTTCACCATGCAATGCTTGTTTTGCCAATGCCGGTTCAAACATAAGCGTTTGTGGTTTAAATGCTACATTAAATGCCATTGAATCACCCGGTGATGTCAATACTCACTGGAATCCTGCATCCGGTATTACTTTTGCAGATATTAACTCTCCAACTACTGCTATTACAGCCAATGCTCCCGGAACGTATAATCTTATCTGGACAATTACAAATAGTAATGGAATTAGTTGTAGTGATACCATTCAAGTTGAATTTAAAGCCATTCCCACTGCCACCTTTTCTTTAACACCTGCAATTTGCGAAGGTCAAACGGCAACGGCAACGTATACCGGAACAGGTGGAAATCAGTTTGTATGGCAATTTGCAAATGGCAATCCCGGTACAGCATTTAGCCAGGGACCTCATACCATAACATATAATACATCCGGAACATATACAGCCAGTTTGTTTGTAACCGGCACCAATGGTTGCGTTTCCGATACCATAACGCACCAGGTAGTGGTGAATCCTCTTCCTCCCAACACCTTTACAGCAACTAGTCCTATTTGCATAACTGACCAAAGTACTGTTCAGTTTACAGGTGGTTCAGGACCATATTCTTATTCATGGAACTGGGGAACAGGAACAGCAACTCCCGGTACTGGTGCCGGTCCTCATCAGGTGTCGTGGAGTACATTAGGACCACAAGTTATTACACTTCAGGTTACTAATACTCAAACCGGATGTGTTTCTTCAGTATCAAGTCAATATGTTCAAGTACTTGATGCTAGTACACCCAATTGCTGTTTAACACCGAATCCCAATGCAGGTGCTGATGCAAGTATTTGTGGGTTAACATACACCATGACAGCTGACCATGCTGCCCCTGGAAATGTAGCAACATGGTCTTTATTGAGTGGACCTGGTACAGCTCAATTTTCTAATCCTACTTCAAATCATTCAGCTGTAACCGTAAGTACTCCTGGTTCTTACACTTTCCAATGGCATGAAGTGAGTGGTGCTTGTGATTCTTCGGATGTTGTAGTAATAAATTTCACAGCTCAACCGATAGCAAACGCAGGGAATAAAGATCAGATATGCGGTTTAGATTACACATTAAATGCCATTCCGAGTATTTCCGGTGCTACGGGGACTTGGTCAGTATTAGCTCCTATGTCGGCAACCTTTAGCGACGTACATTCTCCGAATGCAACGGCACATGGAACGACGGGTTATGGAACTTATTTCTTTATATGGACAGAACAAAACGGCAACTGTGTAAGTAGGGATACGGTTCAAATAGAACTTTTAGCTGTACCGAATGCCAATGCCGGAATTGACACTATTGGTTGCGGTAAATATGCACATTTAAATGCTGATGGAACCTATCCGGGTTATTGGACCTCCTCAACCAACCTAATTTATACCCCCAACTCAGCCGATCCGAATGCACAGATATGGCTACCCAACATTCCGCAAGGACAATCGTATTACCAAGTAACATTAACGTGGCATGCTTTTAACGGCATATGCGGTGGTACGGATGATGTCGTTATAACTTTTGTTCGTCCTCCAAAGGCTGAAGCAGGAACGACTCAATCCGTATGCGGAAGGACCACGCAACTCAACGCAGACACGATAGGCAGTGGAATTGTATCTGCTTATTGGACGTGTAATGTACCCGGAATGATAATAAATCAAAGTGGTAATATACCCTATAATCCGACGGTAGATGCGAGCAACATTCCGAGCTTTTTCATAAACAGCCAACGCCCGGTATATTTTTATTGGAATGCGACCAATGGTCCGGGCTGTAGTGATGTCGACTCCGTTTTAGTAACATTTTATGAAATACCTGTAGCTCATGGTGGAGTTGATACAGCAGTATGCGGTTTAAACTATACCAATATAGGCACATGGAGTCTTGATAATCCAAGTGGTTTATGGATGAACATAATGACCAATCCGGGAACGCCGACTTTTGTTCCGAGCACAAGTCCCAATGCAACTGTATCCGTAACCCAATTTGGTGTATATCAATTCATATGGAAAGAGATGAATGCCGGCAACACCTCCTGTTACAGTACCGATACCATAA
>DAOOWN010000018.1:0-36132 GCA_035371305.1 Bacteroidales bacterium | reverse complement strand
ACAATTATTTTTATGGATTTTGGAATAAATATGACGTTCAAGTTACAATATGCAATTCGTTCGATAATTTGCGATTGATGCCCTCAAACGAAAATTGCAGATGTTTCGATTATTTCAATCGGCTGATAAAATCGAAGGGAAGCCAATTCGATAGCCAATATTTTTATTCCATTGATAACGACTATGGCGAGGTTAGTTATTTAGGGGTTTTTACATTTCCATTCAACATGCTTCCCGATTCGGGCGAAAAAAAGATGTTTATCGAATTATATCGCAAACTACTACCCAATACACCCGGATACCCCGATTTGTTGATGGACTCAAAGACATATAAAACACTTGGCAATCAGTGGAGTAATTATGCTAAATACAAGTCAGGAAGGCTGATTCAACAAAATGGGAGTTATAATTATGCCTATAATTATTTGTTTCCAAAAATAAAACCAATATCATCCGCTTTTTTTCAAAGCAATCATTATGAACATTTAATTTATGCGCCCAACGAAAAGTTGAACATTGTGGTAAGCAGTCCCATAATAAAATGGAATCAATACTTATGGTCCATCATTTATTTGTTTAATCTTTTTATTCTTATTTTCTTTTTACCTTATGGCATCTATTTTTATTTTAAAAACCGTCATGATTTTCTCTATGGATTTCGCTTTAAGTATATTCGGAGTTTTTTAGGGATTCTTATTATTTCGTATCTAATTATAGGTTTATATACAATTGTATATTTCAATAATCAATATCAACAAAAAAATTTAGAATCACTCGATTTAAAAAGAAAGACCATTATCAACGGATTGAACGAATACATAGGTTCTTTTTCTAAGATTAGTCAAAAAAACAATGATGAGTTAAGCCGCCAGCTAGTTATGCTTTCCAATATATTTTATGCAGATGTTAATATCTTTGACCCTAATGGCTATTTAAAAGCAACCTCCAGACCGGCGTTATTTGATAAAGGATTAAAAGGACGATTAATTGATGCCGAAGCCATGTCCGCAATTATTCATGAGCATAAAGAAACCTTTATTGATTTAGAACGAATTGGAAATCTTGAATACCTGTCGTCTTATACGGCATTATATTCGGGAGGCAAACTTCAAGCTATTGTGCAATTGCCGTATTTTACCGAGAATGAAAAGAACAAAAAAGAGATTGTACAAGTAGTGCTTAACCTTATTAATATTTATACATTGTTTATAGCCATTGCTTTTAGCTTGGTTCTGCTCATTGCTAATGGTATATTAAAGCCGTTAACTTTACTACAGGATTATTTTAAAAAAATAAAACCCAATCAGAAAATTTCTCCCATTATTTATAAAGAAAAAGATGAAATAGCCCCATTGGTCAATGAATATAATCGTATTTTAGAAGAACTTTCGATAAGCACGCAAAAACTCTTAAACAGCGAACGTGAATCGGCATGGCGCGATATTGCCAAACAAATTGCTCACGAAATAAAAAACCCGCTTACCCCCATGAAACTTAATATTCAATATTTATTAAAAATAAAAAATGAACAAGGCAACGTTAGCGACGAACTTTTGAAAAACACAATGCAAAGCTTATTAGAGCAAATTGAGAGCTTATCGACCATTGCTACAGCATTTTCTACGTTTGCCAACTTGCCAAAACCAATTATAGAGCAGATTAATTTAAGTGAAATAATTAAAAAAACAGCTATTTTATTCAATAGTCATGAGTTTTCAATTGACGTTTCAATACTTTCTGACCCATGTATAATTGAGGGCGACAAAGAATATGTAAAACGAATCTTAACCAATCTTATTACCAATGCAATACAAGCTATTCCTATAGAAAGAGAAAAGAAAATAAAGATAACATTGGAACAAAAACATGCCTTGGTAATAATCGCAGTTACAGACAACGGTATTGGTATTTTGCCGGAAATTAAAGATAATATTTTTAAACCCAGTTTTACTACTAAATCATCGGGTATGGGTATGGGGTTGAGCCTTGTTAAGAATATGGTGGAAGCAATGAATGGAAACATCTTTTTTATCACTGAGTTAAACATCGGCACCACCTTTATTGTTGAATTCCCTTGCATTAATAATTCGTATGGATTTACCGATTTTTAAAATGGATAAAGCTGCTTCGTCCAACAACGAAGCCATGCTTTTGGCAAAACAAAAAGAAATACCGGAAGGAACCATTGTTTGGGTGTTGAATCAAACAAAGGGCAGGGGACAGGGGAATAAAAAATGGCATAGCAACCCGAACGAAAACCTTACCTTTTCTGTTTTGCTGAAACCTTCATTTTTGCCGATGGAGAAACAATTTGTTCTTTCAAAGATGGTGGCTGTGGCGGTTGCAAAGGTTGTCAGCTGTTTTTGCTCCGATACATTTATTAAATGGCCCAACGATATTTATGTTAAAAACAATAAAATAGCCGGAATACTTATAGAGAACTCCATTCAAGGACAAAAAATGTATCATTCTGTCATAGGAATAGGTATTAATATAAATCAAGAGAACTTCCCTTCAGATGTGCCAAATCCCACATCTCTATGTGTTGAGACCGGACAAAAATACCGGCTCGAACCTCTTATTAGGCTTTTTCAACAATCCATTTTAGACGAATACGAAAAATTAAAAAAAAATCATTATCAGCAAATTGAGAGTTATTACGATAATTTGCTTTACAAAAAAAATCAAACCGTTCGCATAAGACATAAAAATAAAGAAATCAGTGCATTTGTTTTAAAAGTTGACACATCCGGTTTTATTCATTTATTGATTGAAAATAAAGAAGTTTTATATGCTGTTGGCGAAATTGAATTTTTAATTGAAAAAACAAATGAAAAGGATGCTTAAAAAACTGAACTTTTTTCTTCGATTAAAATAAACTAACTTTGCCACCATGAGTAGAATCATGGCCATCGATTATGGGCAAAAAAGAGTAGGGATAGCGGTTAGCGACCCCTTGCAAATCATTGCTACCGGTCTTACGACCATTCACTCCAAGGATATTTTTACCTTTTTAGATGAATATATAGCGAAAGAAAACGTTGAAACAATTGTAGTTGGTCAAGCGAAGCAGCTTAATAATAAAGCTTCCGAATCTATGCGGTTTATACAACCATTTTTTAAAAAGCTGCAAGCTCGCTACCCTTCTATAAAATGCACTTTCTACGACGAGCGTTTTACATCGAAAATGGCACTGCAAAGCATGATTGATTGCGGTACCAAAAAATCAGACAGACAAAATAAGGAAACGATAGATATGGTTAGCGCTACCATACTATTACAAGATTTTATGAATTTTATTAAAAACAAACCGATATGATCTTACCCATTTATGTTTATGGCAATCCTGTGCTACGGGAAGTTGCTAAAGATATAACTCCCGATTACCCTAATTTAAAGGAGCTTATAGCAAACATGTATGAAACAATGTATGCTTCAGAAGGAGTTGGCTTGGCAGCTCCTCAAATTGGTCTCTCCATTCGCTTATTTGTTATAGATGCTACTGTTATGAACGATGAGTACCCGGAGGTTAACGATTTTAAAAAAGTATTTATCAATCCACATATCATTAGCGAAGAGGGAGAAGAATGGTTTTATAACGAAGGTTGTTTAAGCGTTCCGTTTATTCGCGAAGATGTTTCACGCAAATCGACTATTACCATTGAGTACGTTGATGAGCAATTTAAGCCGCATAAGGAAGTTTATAGCGGAGTTCAGGCACGCATTATTCAGCACGAATACGATCATCTGGACGGAATATTGTTTATTGATAAAATATCTTTTCTTCGTAAAAAACTTATTAAATCTAAGTTGAATAATATTTTAAGCGGAAATATAAGACCAAAATACAAAGTAGTTTTTCCAAAAAAGAAGTAGTATGAATAAGGTTCACTTACTATTAATTGTAATATTGTCTATTCTTTTTTCATGTACATCAAACGAAGACAAATTGAAAAAAGAAAAACAAGAAATTGAAAGCAATATTGCTCGTTTAGAAAAAATATTATTAAGCGATACTACCGGTGACATCAATATTGCTGCGGCAAATGAGGTTATTAAATACTACGCATCCTACTCATACAAATTTCAAGACGATAGCATAACACCTGAATATATTTTCAGAATGGCAAATGTTTTTGAAGCATTGGGGAAAGCACGTGAAGCAATCGAAGCTTTTCATAAAGTAGAAAGTAAATACCCCGATTACCCCAAAAAAGATATTTGCATTTTTATGCAGGGAAATATATACGAATCAGAATTAAACGATTTGGATAAAGCTCGAGAGTGTTACGAGCGGTATTTACAATACTATCCGAACAAACCATTTGCTAAAGATGTAAAAGTACTTTTGGATAATTTAGGCAAAAGTCCCGAAGAACTTTTAAAATCTATTCAAAAAGAATCAAACAGTTAAACAACTGTATATCAAAACAAAACATTTTAATCACTAAAAACAAGCAATTCGTTACCTAAATTGTAGAATATCTACTCAAACTACAATTTTGTCAAAAGCTTTATTCATTTAGTCATAAAAATATAAATCTACGCAACTTAAAAACTAAATTTGCGTACAAAGCAATAAGTAAAAATACTAATTATGACAAATATAAATTTACAATATATGAAAACCGTAATTTTGGCAGTAGTTTTAAGTGTATATGCTTTAACGCTGCAAGCTCAGGGTTTTATGTGGACCAAACAATTCAAAGGAACCGGTCAGGTAAACCCAACAGAAGTGATTCAAGATGAAAATGGAAATTACTATGTTTATGGTAATTTTAATGGTGAGATAAAAATTGACACAGTTGTTGTTAATGCTGTTGCGTTGCAAGATGTTTTTGTCGCAAAATTCAATGGTCTTGGTCAATTACAATGGTTTAAAACTATTGCAGGCATTGGTACAGAAAGTGCTTATGGAATTAAATTATCGAGAGACAAAAGTTTTATTTATTTATCAGGAGTTTTTAGCAATACTACATCGTTTTTCAATCAAGATAATTTATTAAATAATGGCGGAAACGATATTTATTTATGTAAAATAGATTTAAACGGTAATTTGATCTGGACTAAAAATGTTGCTTATGGTCCTACACATCAAATGGGAGGTTATTTTGATATTGACAATAATGGAAATATCATTATGGTTGGACAATTTACTTCTTCCGTTATCTTTTATGATGACATATATGACATCACATTGACCGTGGATGATCCGTATCAAAAACAAAGTTTTATTGCAAAATTTGATGTAGACGGTTATCCGCAATGGTCAAAACTTTTTTATGGTACTTCTGATGTTAATTATATAAGAAATCTATCATTGATAGGTAATGAATATTTTTTATCTGGACAAGCAACCGGAACCATTCAATACGATGGAAAACCTATAGTTAATATTTCTTCTACATATAAAAATGGTTTCATAATGAAAACAGATGCCAATGGAAACTTTGTTTGGATTAGAAAAATATTAACAACGAATAACGATTTGTATGTCATTAAACACACCTCCGATGCAAATGGTGATCAGTATTTAGCAGGAAAATTTGCAGCATACCGTATTAAATTCGATTCTACACTTACCGATACTTCCAAAAAAGTTTATTACAATACAGCAACAAACGGAACATACGATTTGTTTGTAGTTAAATATAGCAGAAGTGGTTCATTACAATGGGTAAAACTTTTTGGTAGCAATAAAGATGAAAATGTAATTAACATAACACATTCAAACGGTCAAGTAATGCTTACAGGGTCGTATGGTTCGGCAATTAATTTTGGTTCAATAACGTTAGATTATAAAGCACAGAATGATGGATTTTTATCTATAATGGATTTAAACGGAAATATTTTAAATGCACTAAATTCAAAAGGTAAATTAAATGAAATCGGAAATTCGGCATATTTTAGCAATACAGCTCGAAATTATGTTTGGTTAGGTGAATTTTTTTCCGATACTGTTACAATAGGTTCTGTAAATCTAATTAATGATTTATCTACGAAAAGAGATGGTTTTATTACCAGATACGGATGTTTTGATAGTGTTAGTTTTGCCATTACCAAAGTAACTTGCACCGGTCTTTATAATGGAAGTATAACAGCGAATCCTTCATATGGTAGCGAACCTTATACATATTTGTGGAGTAATGGTTCGACAAGCCAAACTATATCAAATTTGGCAGTTGGTAATTATACAGTTACGGTTGTTGGAGCCAACAACTGTGAATTGGTACAAACAGTATCGCTTTCTCAAATACCCCTATTAACTGCCGAAATTATAAATGTTCAACACAATGGTTGTTTTGGTGGAACAACAGGTTCTGCTACCGCTAACCCAATAAATGGTAATCCTCCTTATACTTATAAATGGTCAAATAACAAAACAACGCAAACGATTACCAATTTATCAGCAGGAACCTATACGGTTACTATTACAGATCAATGTGGTACAAAGGCAACAGCCTCTGTTACTATTACACAAGCATCAAAAGTAAATGCTACTGTAACTTCAACACCTTCTACATGTAGGGGTGGAAATGATGGTACTGCTACTGCAACACCAATAGGAGGTTTATCTCCATACACTTATAAATGGAGCGATGGTCAAACTTCTCAAACAGCCATTAATCTTTTAGGAGGAAACACATATAAAGTAACCGTTAAAGATGGTTGTCAAAATTCTGTAGTAAAATCAGTAACGATTACTCAACCTGTAGCTTTAAGTGGTACAGTAATTACATATGCTTCTTCACCATGTGTTCCTACCGGTTCGGCTATTGCTACAGGTACTAATGGAACTCCACCCTATACGTATAAATGGAATACCGGAGCTACAACAGCATCAATTTCAAATCTATCAGCGAATACTACTTATACCGTTACTATAAAAGATGCTTGTAATGCTTCAAAATCAATCAGCAAAACGGTTGGTTCAAAAGTTATTAATATTTCAACTACTGTAACATGCACTCCAACCGGTAGTTGTCAAGGATCAATTAAGGCAAATGTTACCGGTGGAGACGCTCCTTATACTTACAAATGGAGTAACGGTCAAACGACACAAACAGCTGTGAATTTGTGTAAAGGATATTATAAGGTTACTGTAACAGATGTCAATGGATGTACCAAAAGAAAAACGGGTATTTATGTCGGAAATTGTGCAAAATCATTTATGATTGAAGATGATACAGACAGTGATAATGATTATGAAGAATTGACAAATACTATTAACGTTTATCCAAATCCGGCAAATGATGTATTGACAATTCAATTACCCGATGAAGAATTGGACAGTGATTTTGAATTTGAAATGTACGATATGATAGGAAATAAAATTTTCGAAAAGCAGTCGCAAAATGCTTTTGGTCAAATTAATTTAGATATTCATCATATTTCGGAAGGAGTATATATTGCTAAAGTAAAATTTGGCGAAAATGTTTTAAGTCAAAAAATTATAATTAGCAGGTAAATTAATCCAATAACTTTTTAAATAAAGGCTGTCTCAATGTGGGGCAGCTTTTTTATTTAATTTGCAATAAATGTTTTGCCTGCTCAATGGCAGATTTAGTAATTTCTTTAGCACTAAGCATTTTTGCTATTTCGTTAATACGCTCTTCATCTGTAAGTGCTTTTACTGTTACTTCTGTCCCTTTTGAATTTTGATACTTCGATACAAGTTTATGATGTTTGCCGCAGGCTGCAACTTGAGGTAAATGAGTGATGGTGATTACTTGCATTAATTGAGCTAATTGTTGCATTATTAATCCCATTTGATACGCAATTTCGCCACTTATTCCGGTATCAATCTCATCAAAGAAAATAGTTTCGCAAGGATGATTTTTTGCAATAATGGTTTTTAACGAAAGCATAAGCCTTGAAATTTCCCCTCCGGATGCTATCTTTTCGATGGGCTGGGGTGGTATTTTTGTATTTGCTGAAAATAAAAAGTCAACGTTAGTTTTGCCGGATTCCATTAAATGTTCAGTATAATTCAACTCTATTATAAATTTTGCTTGAGGCATTCCAAGTTTCTCTAATAATGGTAATATGTTTTTTACTAATTTGTCGGAAACGGCTTGTCGTTTTGTATGCAATATGTGGGCAAGTGTTTCAAGTTCGGATTCTAATAATTTTATTTCTTTTTCGTATTTTGCAACCTCCTCATCAATATTGGATATCTGACTTAATTTTGTTTGAAGTTCTTCTTTGAGGGATAATAATTCATCGTAGTTTCTTAATCGATGTTTTTGAAGTAATGAATAAATAGAACTGAGTTCGTTTTGCAATTGTTCTAAACGTGCCGGATTTGATTGAATGCGATGAAGTTCGTTTTCGATTTCGGATACAAGATCCTTAAAATCAAAATAAATGGATTCAATTCGCTGAGCCCAGTCGGATGATTTATGGTATTGATTGTTTAATGATTGTAGTGTTTTTATGATGTTTTTAAATTGAATAAGTATTGCATGTTCGCTTTCGTGTGATGCATAGATGATTTCATTTAACTTGAGCGAGATGTTTTCGGCATGTTCCAAGGTTTGACTCTCTTGTTCTGCATCGTAAAAATCCTGAACGCTATACGTTAAAGCGTTTAATTCGTTTAGCTGAAAAGTGAGAAAATCGAGTTGCTGTTGCGATTTTTGTTGTTCGTCCTTTAAAACAGATAATTTACTTTGAAATTGTTTGAACTTTAAATATTTTTCATGATAAATAATTAAATCTGTGTGTTGATTGGCTATTGAGTCTAAAACGAACAATTGAAAATTTTGGCGAGTCAACAACAGGTTTTGGTGTTGACTATGGATATCAATAAGATAAAAACTGATTTCTTTGAGTATCGTTACGGTAACATTTGTTTCGTTAATATAGCACCTGGAAGCGCCAGATGGAAGTAATTCGCGGCGGAGGATAATTTCTGTTGAAGGCTCTATTTCTTGTTTTTTAAGAAAATCGTTAACAGAGTCTGATTTATCGGTAAATACCGCCTCTACCGTTGCTTTCTTTTCTTTGTTTTTTAAAATACTGATATCGGTTTTATTTCCGCATATAAAAGATAACGAACCGGCCAAAATGGACTTTCCTGCACCCGTTTCACCGGTTATTACTGTAAAACCGTCGTTAAAATCAACCGTAAGCTCGTCGATTATTGCAAAGTTATTTAGATATAAGCTTTGCAGCATGGTTTACTGTTTATTTTCGGTTAAAATTCGTTGATATTTATTGGAGTTGGTGGGATCCACTTCTTTTAAAATATTTACTACGCGGGCTTTTTCATCGGGGAATGATTCTGAAAAAACTTGCACAAACTCGTCCGATTTAGCATCAAAAAGAATTTGTAACAGCATCATAAAAGGGCTGGGCTTATCACGATATACTTTTTGTACTAATTGTAATGCTTCAGCAATTTGAGCTCTTCCTTCGGCTTGTTTTTCGGCCATAATATCTAACCCCAAACGGTGATATTTGTAATTAAACTCGCGAATGGGAGCATATTTGGAGTTTAATAAGTTTTCGATAAGCCAATAACGATTTTTTTGACTTTCGAATGATTTCCATCCTTTTTCTTGAGCATTTTGGGCATTTTGAACTATTTTTTCGGCTTTTTGGAAATAAGGTGTACCGCTCATCAACGAGTATGAGTCGTAATCAAAACCGATAATAACATATGCATAATACGCAAGCAGCGAAATAAGATTGGAATTAAATGTATTTTCGTTAAATTCTAAAGATTGAAATTCTTGGTAATTAAATTGTATATCGTTGTCTTTTAAATTAAGCATTACCGAGTTGTAATTTGAATTATATGCAGGTCGAATGGACTGTACTTGCATCGTGCCCTTAAATTGGTCGGTTGAGATTTGTTCGGTGAGGTTAATTAAAATGGTACACTCAATTTTTTCGTCGTACGAGTAAACATGTTCAGTCCATTTGCGGTTGTTCATAAACTCATAAAGGTCTTTTTGCATGGACTCGAAAATGTGCTTGTTGGAAGTCTGAATTTGTTGAGAAAAGACGGAAACCTTGCAATTTAATTCTTGCGAATAGGCTTTTACAGTTATAAGTAACGTTAATATGGCAATGACAGCTTTATTCATGCATATTTTCAATATAAGTTAAAATATCCCAAGCTAATTCTTTCTTGGACTTAAACGAAAAATCGGTCTTTTTATTTTGTTTGTTAATTATCGTAATGCTATTATTGTCATTGCCCATAGGGTTGTGTTGTTGTGTAATGGTATTTAAGATGATGGCATCAAGATTTTTCTTTTTCAATTTTGCTTCAGCATTATTCAAAAAATCGTGTGTTTCCAAAGCAAAACCGATTAAGGTCTGTTTTTTTGTTTTTAATTTTCCTAAATGTTCCGCTATATCTGGAGTTGGTTGCAACTCAAACGATATGTTTTTGTTTTTTTCTTTAATTTTTCGATTTTCTTTTTGAATAGGAGTATAATCGGCAACGGCAGCAGCTAAAATAATAATATCTGATTTTTTGAAAAATACATTGCACTGCTGTAGCATTTCTTGGGCAGAAACGACATGAACAACCGTAACATTTGGATGATTTATTTTTTCTGTAACCGGTCCGCTTATTAATGTTACATTAGCTCCGCTATTAGCAAATGCAGCGGCAATGGCATATCCCATTTTACCGGATGAAGCATTACCAATATATCTGACTGGATCGATATATTCGTGTGTAGGTCCGGCTGTAATTAATATATTTTTGCCTGCAAAGGATGTTGTTTGCTTAAAAAAACGCACAACCTGTTCTAAAATTTGTTCAGGCTCTTCCATTCTTCCTTTACCTATAAGTCCACTGGCTAATTCGCCTGATGGTGGTTCAATAAAAGAAACACCTCTTTGTTTCAACAATTCAATATTGTGTTGGGTAGCTGTATGTTGAAACATATCGGTATCCATTGCCGGAGCGGCCATAACCGGACAACGAACAGATAAATAGGTGGTTAGAAGCAGGTTATCGGCAATTCCATGAGCCATTTTTGCTAAGGTGTTGGCTGAGGCAGGAGCAACCAGCATTAAATCTGCCCAAAGCCCCAATTCTATATGGCTGTTCCATGCTCCGTCATCATGATGGAAGAAATCGCATAAAACGGTGTTTTTGGAAAGTGTAGCAAGGGTTACCGGAGTAATAAATTCTTTGGCTAAAGGCGTAACAATAATTTTTACCTGAGCTCCTTCTTTGATAAGCAATCGAGTAAGGGTTGCTGCCTTATAAGCGGCAATACTTCCGGTAATACCGAGAATGATATGCTTATCTTTTAGTAACATAGCGTTTTATTCTTGTTTTGAAACGCTATCGCCACTAATGCGTTCCGATTGCTCAGGAATTTTGTAATAAAGTTTATTTTCAATAAATTCCTGAAGTGCAATGGCAACCGGTTTGGGTAAGCGTTCGTAGTATTTAGAGATTTCGATTTGCTCGCGATTTTCAAATACTTCTTCTAAACTCTCGGTATAAGAGCTAAATTCTTCTAATTTTTTACTTAATTCATCTTTAATTTCTACGGATATCTGATTAGCTCTTTTGGCAATAATCATAATGGTTTGATAGAGATTGCCGGTCATTTCCTCGAGTTTATCAACATCGCGGGTAATAGTTGTTAAAGATGAAGTTGTTTTTTTAGTTTCCATATCATTATTTTTTAACAATTTCTGATGCTTGGTTATATATTTTTTTTGCTTCGTTTATATAAGTAGAATTAGGAAATTCGCCCGAAAAAGTATAATATTCGTTTATCGTGTCGGCCATTCGCTCTTTTTTCTTTTCTTCTACGCTGTTTTGGGCATAGATAAAGCTCGATTTTAAAATAAGAAATAATGTTTCTTCACGAAAGTGACTATCGGGAAATTCCTGAAGTGAATTTTTTAACGCTATGATTGCAGATTGGTAGTAACCGGTTTTGTAATATAGTTTAGCCGCTTCAAACGATTTTGTTTCGAGTTTTAGTCTTAGTTTATCGATTATTTCGTTGCATTGTGCTATTTTAGTGCTTTTGGGGTATCGGTTGATAAAAGCTTGCATTTGGTCTATTGCTTGGTAGGTATAGGTTTGATCGAGGCTAAAGTCGGGTGCGTCTAAGTAGGCACAATAAGCAGCCATAAAATCGCTTTCTTCTCGCAAAGGGCTTAACGGATATCTATTACCAACATTTTTAAAATAATACGATGCCATGATATAGTCGCGCTGATAGTAGTAACAGTAACCTAAATAATGGAGTATTTTATCTGCTTTATCCGATGCTTTAAAAATATTTTCCAGGTTTTCGAAAAGGCTTTGAGCTCTGAAATAATCCTTTTTTTCGTAATATTTTACTGCTTCGTTATAAACGAGATTGTAGTCGTTACTTTTCAGCAATTTCTGAAAACCGCTGCAACCACTTATAGTCCAAATGGTAATGATGAAGATACTATATATGAAAATCTTTTTCACGGGTGCAAAATTAGTTAAAAATTAAGTACATACATTATTCAACGGTAACAGATTTTGCAAGATTTCTTGGTTGGTCAACATTGCAGCCTCTTAATACGGCTATATAATAAGATAAAAGTTGGAGTGGTACGACCGAAGTTAAAGGTGTTAAAATATCAGGAGTTTCGGGAATTTCAATAATATGTTCGGCAAAATTAGCAATAGTTTCATCACCTTCGGTTACAATGGCAATAACAATGCCTTTGCGGGCTTTAACTTCTTGAATGTTGGAAACAATTTTTTCGTAAGATTTGTCTTTTGAAGCAAGTACAACAACGGGCATATGTTCGTCAATTAAAGCAATGGGGCCGTGTTTCATTTCGGCAGCCGGATAACCTTCGGCATGGATATATGAAATTTCTTTGAGTTTAAGGGCTCCTTCTAATGCTACAGGGAATAAATAGCCGCGTCCTAAATAGAGACTGTTTGAAATGTTGAAATACTTTTCGGCAATTTCTTTAATTTTTTGATGTTGTTCTAATATTTTTTCAATTTTTGCAGGTATAGCATGAATTTCTTTGATGTATAGCTCGTATTCTTCTCTGGAGATAGCATTCCTTTTATATCCAAGCAATACGGCCAAAGTAGTTAAAACAGTAACTTGTGCGGTAAACGCTTTGGTGCTTGCAACGCCTATTTCGGGGCCGGCATGGGTGTAAACACCTGCATCTGTTTCGCGTGGTATGCTGCTTCCAACCACATTACAAATTCCTATAACAGTGGCTCCGTTTTGTTTGGCAAGTTTTATGGCAGCTAAGGTATCGGCAGTTTCGCCGCTTTGACTGATGGTAATAAAAATATCGTCGGGGAAAATTACGGGATTACGATATCGAAACTCTGAAGCATATTCTACCTCTACCGGAATGCGAGCCAAGTCTTCGAGTAAGTATTCTCCAACTAAACCTGCATGCCATGATGTACCACAACCGATTATAATTATTCGCTTGGCATTAATCAGCTTGTCAAGTACGTTGTATAAACCTCCAAGTGTTATTTCTTTGTTATCAATAGAAATTCTTCCTCTTATAGTATCTTCGATTGCTCTGGGTTGTTCAAAAATTTCTTTCAACATAAAATGGTCAAAACCACCTTTTTCAATTTCGCCTATGTCCATATCCAATTCCTGAATGGTAGGAGTAATGGGAACATTCATGATGGTTTTAAAAGTAATTTGGTCTGGTTGTACTATAGCTACGTCATTGTCGTTTAAAAAAACCACTCTGTTGGTGTGTTCAATAATGGGGGTTGCATCGCTGGCAAAAAAATATTCGCCATCACCAATCCCAACAACAAGAGGGCTTCCTTTTCGAGCTGCAAAAATCGTATTCGGCTCATCGGTGCATAAAACTAATATGCCAAATGCTCCTTCAACTTTTGTTAGTGCTAAACGGATAGCGATTTCTGCCGAGACCTGACCTTTTTCGTAAATGTATTCTATTAAATTTACTAAAACCTCTGTATCCGTTTGACTAATAAACGAATATCCCCTGTCTTCCAATCTTTTTTTTAATCGCGAATAATTTTCTATAATGCCGTTGTGGATGATAATGAATTTTTTATTCATCGAAGTATGGGGATGTGCGTTGATATCGTTAGGTTCTCCATGAGTTGCCCAACGTGTATGACCGATGCCAATATTGCCTGAAATATCTTTTCCGATAATGTTTTTTTCTAAATCGGCAACCTTGCCTTTGTATTTATATACGTTAAATTGCTTGTTTTCCGGGTTAATAATGGCGATACCTGCAGAGTCATAACCACGATACTCTAAGCGTTTTAATCCATTTATTAATATTGGAAAGGCTTGTTTGGGTCCAATGTATCCTACTATTCCACACATATAAAATTATTTATGGTTCGGGTTAACAATTTTGATAAAAAATCTGTTTTTTGATTATATATACAATGATTATATGGCTTAGCTGAAAGAGCACTTTTCCGAAGCAGACGAGTAAAATAGTTAAACATGAAAGCCATTTAATTACGGTTTTAAATAAGTGATAGAAAGTCTCATGCCGTTTACGCATCGAGGCCCTTTGATGATTACTCTGTTGGCACTTATACGATTATCGGCAACAAAAAGGGCTATACCGAAGTCCTTGCGTTGATTGTATGCTAATTGTTGGATGTATCGGGAAATGTTGAAGCGATATTCGGTATATCCGGAATTAACATTACCTCCAAAGTAATCGCTACCTACGCTAAAGTCGGGCAGAAACTCATAAGTTCCGCTGCTATTATATGCTACCAGTAAAAGCTTAGGAGGTGCCTTCAATAATGTTGATGTAGCATCATCGGTTTTAATGGGAATGATGAGCTCGGCACGTACAAATGCTAGTAGTGGAAGCTGTGCGAAATTAGTAATATGAGGAAACGTGATTTTTGCGTTTAAGCCGGACATTGCTTGTAAGTATAATAATGAATCGTTTCCGGTGGTATCATTGATGCTTGAATTAAAATCACACGGTGTGTAATTATGTTGAAACAAATTGATGCGTGCGCAACTTGAGTTAAAAACAAAGTCGTATTTTAAATTAGAGCCGGTGCTATTGTGATAATATAATGTAACTTTAGATTTGGAGCTTAAAAGGTTAAAATAGATAAAAGCAGCTTGATTAAGATTAGGATGGGGTTTAAAAAAGAATCCTTTGAAAAAGGAAATAAAATTATCGTTGTTTTGCAGTTGTTCTGTTGTTGCATCAGCAATTTGTTGAGCAAAAGCATTCGAAAGTCGAATAGCCAAACAACTATCATTAGGTCTAGGTCTGTATGTCTTGGTTGCAATTATTTTTGCTGAAGGGATATAATTCTGAACATTCAAATTTGAATAATATGTTGAGTCCAAGTAAATACTTTTTTCTAGTTCATAAACATCAAAGCTTTGTTCAAGGGTGGTATCGCCATAGTAGCTTCTGTAGTCAAGATAAATTATCATAGAGTCTGCTATGGGCGATGTACCAAAGCTAACGTTTGAAGAAGCTAATCGAAGTTGCGAAATAAATGAAGCTTCGCTATAACCAAACACAGGATCGAGCATGGAACCTAAAATAGCATAGGTACGTTCGTCTGTGGTAAGTGAATCTTCTCGAATAGTAAATGCTTTAATGGATGTTGTATCAATTTTATTCCCATTAATAATTTCGTTTTCGTTTTGCAAGCTTAAACCTATTTCTGAGGGGTCTTTTTGGCAAGCATAAAGCAGTGTGAATAAAATAAAAAGGAATAAATTAAAATTCTTCAATATATTTTTTTTCAATAATGTTGTCATAAAATTCATTGTAAGCATCTGTAAAATTTTCATCTTCCGTGTGGTGTATAAAACGTTTTTCTTGTTGATTTATGTATTCGATAATTTCCGAATTTATATTTTTATCACCTAAAACAACAGCATCGGAATATTGAATAGCAAGTTTAATAAGGTTTGTATAGGTCGGATTTTCTATTATTTTTATATCTTTTGATGAGATATCGTCAATGGGAATTTTTTTAATAAAATCTTTATTTAAACTTCCTTTAAACTCTTGGTCGTAAATACTAAAAATAATTTTTGAATGGTCGAAAATAGGATCTTCTTTAAATGCTTTCTTTACATAAAGCGGAACGAGTGCACTAAACCAGCCGTGGCAATGAATAATATCGGGTGCCCAGCGAAGTTTTTTCACGGTTTCTAATACACCTCTTGCATAAAAAATACAGCGTTCATCGTTATCGGGGAAAAGGTTTCCTTTATCGTCAGTAAGTGTGAACTTGCGTTTAAAAAAGTCATCATTATCAATAAAATAAACTTGCATGCGTGCTGATTGAATGGAGGCAACTTTTATAATAAGCGGATGGTCAGTGTTGTAAATCACCATGTTCATCCCTGAAAGACGAATTACTTCGTGAAGCATGTTGCGGCGTTCGTTGATATTGCCAAAACGGGGCATAAAAGTTCTAATTTCGCAACCACGCTCTTGCATTCCTTGTGGAAGGTAGCGACCGATTTTAGAAATTTTGTTTTCAGGTAAATAAGGTGTAATTTCTTGAGTTACAAATAGAATTTTTTCTTTTTCCATGTTTAAAGAGCGAATAAAAACAATTTGGCAAAGATACAAAAAATAAAAGTTTTAAACAATTCCAAAATTGCTTTAAGTTTTTTTAGGATAAAAGTATTGTGTTATTTGATGTTGAAAAAGAATGAAGAACTGAAATTATATATAGCTAAATGACATATACTTTACTTGCTTTTCAATTAGCTTTTAAAAAGATAAAAAAAATAAAGCGTTTTACTACTGTCAGTTTAAAATTTAAACGTACTTTCTCTTTTTATTACTTTTCATCCTACAGAGAAATAATTTAAATAACTCTGTACTTATCTGTTTTTTTCTCACAACAGAAAACACTGTGGTACATAGATAAACTTCACTTCATTGAGCTATATGCCAAAGCACACAACCTTTTTGTCGTTATTCTTAATTTAATCTCTGTTTTTATAATAATAAGCTCAAAATTAATTAAGCATACTATATGCCCTATATATTGTCAAAATAAGCGTTTTATAACAGCTTCATCTTTTTTAAAATTCGTACCGATAAATAGTACGATGCTGCAATCAAAATAGGCCACATTAATAACCAAAGCAATGAACTTAGCATAAAATTAACGTTTTAAAAGATTAATAAACATGAGAATTTTGATTCAGTTCCGAAGTATCGATTTTCTTTTTTGAAAGAGACCGCCAAGCCAAAGCAATGTATAATATTACTACCGGAACAAATAACGACACATAACTCATAACACTAAGTGTGTAATGACTTGAAGAAGCATTGTAAATGGTCAGCGATGATTGTAAATTAGTATAAGATGGATAAAATGAGGTATTGTTAAAACCAGCTATAAAAAACAATGCCAAAACAACTAAAAATACACCGGATGAGGCACACCAAAAAGCACGCGGAATGGCGTTGGTAAAACTTCTGAACCAAGCTAATAGAACTAAAACAACTCCAATTAAAAACAGAATTAATACCATTGGCATTTCGAGCAAATTGTGCCAATATTTATAAGATTCTAGCGATACGATACCATTATTTACAGCATAACCATCTTGGGTCAACAACATCGCCAAAAAGCATAAAAAGAAAAAAACAAAAATTAATCCGTTCCAAAAAACTTGTTTTTTAGCTCGTTGAATGATCGTGTCGTGCTGAATGGTATTAATAAAAAACATGGAACCTGTAACTCTGGTTAAGAAAAATACGGCAAGTCCCAAGCAAAGATTTTGAAAATTTAATGCAGCTTCTAAACCGTGAGTAGAAACATCCCATTGCGACAAATTATAAGCATCAACCGAGAAAGCACTTCCGGTAAAAAAAGTGCTAACAGCGGCACCCAATAAAACGGTGGCCAGCAGTCCGTTGACAAATAAAAAGATTTCGTAGGTTTTCTTGCCAAGAAAATTACCTATCTTCGATCTAAACTCATACGAAACAGCCTGAACTATAAATCCGAATAAAATAAGCATCCATACCCAATATGCACCTCCAAAACTTGTAGAGTAGAAAAGTGGAAATGAAGCAAAAAAAGCTCCGCCAAAAGTAACCAACGTTGTAAATGTAAGTTCCCATTTACGCCCTAAAGCATTTACAAGCAACGTGCGTTCATCATCGGTTTTGGCTATTTGAAATAATAATGTCTGTCCGCCTTGTACAAAAAGCAAAAAGACTAAGGCAGCACCTAATATGGATATAATAATCCACCAATATTGCTGCAAGGTCGATAGTTCCATTGTTTCAAACATATGCATTATTCTTTTGGTCCGTTTTTAATTTGTTTTACTAATATTCTGATTTCTGCAACAAGCAATACCGTAAATAAAGCTAAAAATAAAAAGAAGGTTGTCTGAACGGCACCTACGGATAAATGAGAAGTTGCTTTAAATACAGGTAAAATATC
The DNA here is from genome assembly GCA_035371305.1 of Bacteroidales bacterium. Lineage (GTDB taxonomy): Bacteria > Bacteroidota > Bacteroidia > Bacteroidales > GWA2-32-17 > Ch61. Next base: position 17,708 of record DAOOWN010000018.1, on the reverse strand, counting down.
TTGAATAGCCCATGGTTGGCGACCAACTTCGGCTACTACCCATCCAAGTTGCGAAGCTAAATAGCCCAACGGTATGGTAAACAAGGCCAAGCGAAGCAACCATTTCTTTTGTTGTATTTTTTCTTTAAAAGAAAACCATAATACAATGGTAAAAAGTAATACAAAGTAAAAGCCCAAACCAACCATAACATGAAATGAATAAAATAAAAGCGAAACATTGGGGACTAATCGTAGTACATCTTCAAAATAGGCATAGCCAAAATCGGGGAACGTTTCTTTAAACGTAGCAAGGGCATTATTCATTTTTACGGAGTCTCCTGCTGCTTTGGCTTCTTTGTATTCTTTTAATGCATTAACACTTACTTTTCCGCGTTCAATTCTTTTTTGGGCAGGTTCTAAACCGTATTTTTCATTGCCGTAAATAATATCTTTAATACCGGGAACAAAAGCATCCCCATTCCGATACCCAAGAAATGACAACATTTTGGGAATTTGAATTTTAAAATAGTAAGGGTCTTCTTCATTATTAACCTGCTTTGATGGATTAAGCATACCAAAGACAACCAATCCTGCTCCTTTTTGTCCCTGATAAAGCCCTTCCATAGCAGCTAGTTTCATGGGTTGTTTTTGGGCAACTTGATATGCGGAGCCATCACCTGTAATAATAATTCCCAAGGAAGAAAACAAACCGAAAACAGCTGCAACTATAATGCTCTTTCGAGCTAAAAGCACATGTCTGTTTTTTAGTAAATACCACGAGCTAACACCAATAACAAAAATAGCCGCTACTACATAGCTTGAAGTTATAGTGTGTAAAAATTTATTGACAGCAAAAGGTGATAGAGCTACTTCGCCAAAGCTCTGCATTTCGTTTCGTGCTGAATCCGGATTAAATGTCATGCCTACCGGATTGTTCATCCATGCATTGGCAACTAAAATCCATAATGCAGAAAGGTTTGAACCAAATGCTACCATCCAGGTAGAAAAAAGATGGAATTTTTTGCTTAGTTTTTCCCAGCCAAAAAACATTACGGCGATAAATGTAGATTCGAGGAAGAAAGCAAAAATACCCTCGACAGCCAATGGTGCACCGAAAATATCGCCTACAATCCACGAGTATTTTGACCAGTTGGTGCCAAATTCAAATTCTAAAATAATTCCGGTAGCAACTCCTATGGCGAAGTTTATACCAAAAAGAGTCATCCAGAATTTAGTGATTTTTTTCCATTCTTCGTTGCCGGTTTTTAGATAAATGGACTCGGTAATTGCCATTATAAATGACAATCCTAATGTTAACGGTACAAAGAACCAATGATAAATGGCTGTAAGAGCAAACTGTGCTCTCGACCAGTCAATTAATGATGCATCTAATAAGGTCATATTATTTAGTTTTAGTTAATTGTTCTATAACATAGTTGCTACGTTCCTGGTCCGTATGAAAATCTTTCTTCATAATGTTTGGAAAGAAAAAAAGTTTTAAAATGAAAAACATGATAAACAGCTTTATAAAGATTATTATCCACAAAGATTTTCCTAAGGTACTTAAATGCCGAAATCCATCAACATAAAAAAATATGATTTTTTTTAAGTAACCCATAAACTATTCAATATTAGAAAAATAACGCATGAATTGTATGCGTTCAAATGCAGAAGGCAAGTTGATTTTTCCTTTGCTCATTAGTCCTTTAAAATGATCGATAGAGTCGTAGCCTTTTGAGTTCATCCACGATTCTAATTCTCTCATCATGGTTTGAACGTACGAAGGTCCATTTTTATAAAGAACACTTGCAATTTGAACGGCATTGGCACCGGCTAAAATTTGCTTAGCAATTGTTTTTCCATCCCAGATGCCGGTAGTGGCGGCTATATCCATTTTAATGATATCGCTCATAATAGCAACCCATCGTAAGCTTTCAGCAAAATCGGCAGGTGAACTAAATACATGCGACGAAGTGATTTTCATATTGTCGAGGTCAATGTCTGGTGAGTATTGACGGTTAAATAGAACAATACCTTGAATGAGTTTTGACCAGTCGAGTTTTTGAATAAAATTTGCCAAACCCGACGAATGGCTGTTGATTTTAACTGCAATGGGAAGTTTGGTGTTTTGTCTGACTTTTTGAATAATATCGAGCATGATATTTTCATTATCTAGACTGGATAATTTTGGGTTGCTTGATAAAACCATGATATTTAATTCAAGTGCATCGGCTCCGGCATTTTCGATATCTTTGGCAAAAGTTATCCATTCGTTTGAAGAGACACAATTGATACTTGCAATTATTGGTATGTTTGTTTCGTGCTTGGCTTGTCCTAATAAATTCAGGTAAGTAGCAACATCGTTTAATTTGGAATAGTTTTTTATATAATCGTAAGCTTCAGGATAATCCAATTCGCTTTCAGAAACTTTTTGATGGGCATTAAATAATATTTGTTCTTCAAACAATGATTTTAAAACCACTGCAGCAATTCCATTGTCTGCTAATTTTTTTATAGAATCAACACTGTTAGTAATTCCACAGCTGCCTGCTATGATAGGATTTTTTAATTTTAAACCAAGATAGGTTGTTGTTAAATCTGCCATATTTACATATTTTTTGCGAGGTAAATTTAACGAAACTTTTTAAAGTAAAAGTCTGTTAAATGACATGATTTTTATTTTTTTGATGCAATTTTTTGAATTGCTTTAATGTCAAGCATTTTGATTTTTCGTCCATTGATTTCGATCCAATTATTTTCTTTAAATTCGCTCAAAAGACGAATTACCGATTCTGTTGCCGTTCCAATGATGTTACCAAGTTCTTCGCGTGTGAGAACGATTTGAAGGTTTTTTTCTTCGTCTAAGCCAAATGAATCTTTTAGTATCAGGAGTACTTCTGCTAATCGTTCACGTACAGATTTTTGAGCAATGTCGGTAATAAAAGCATTGGCTTCGCCCAATTCAATACAAGCTAATTTAAGCATTTCGAGCGAAAATTTCGGATTATTTTCCAATAACTTAAATAATGTTTCTCCGGGCACAAAACAAACTTGTGCGTCTTCTAATACTTTTGCTGTGTGGCAGGCAAAATCGTTGCTCAGCAATGAGCGATAACCAATAATTTCGCCTTTTTTGGCAAATCGAATGATATGTTCCCTGCCTTCAAAACCGGTTTTATATAATTTTATAATTCCACCGTGAATGCAATAGCAACCACTAATACGGCTGCCTTCATTGTATATAATAGTGCCTTTTTTATATATCTGACAAATCTTTTCAAAATTCAATATATTTAATTCATCGATGGTTAATTTATTAAAAACGGATATCGTATTTATTACACAATCTTCACACGATGGAGTTGTAGAACAAGATTTATTTTTCATAAAACTGATATTTAAGCATTTAACTACTTAAAAGACTTCTTTTTTTAACTTCGTAAAGATATACAAAAAAAATAAATAAAACATATTTTAAATCATAAAATTAGAATATTTTTGTCGGAAAAAAAAGATGAAAACAGTCGTATTGGGAGCAAGTCCAAATCCCGAAAGATTCTCGTATAAAGCTATTGTTAGCCTTACCGATCACCATCATGAAGTGGTTGCAATAGGTAAACGTAAAGGCAATGTTGCCGGAATTGAAATTATACAAGAAACACCTTTGTTCACGGATGTTCATACCATTGCAATGTATCTATCGCCCGAAAATCAGAAAGAATATTACGATTATATTTTGTCGTTAAATCCTAAGCGAATAATATTTAATCCGGGAACGGAGAATAATGAACTTTACAAATTAGCCGAAGAAAAGGGAATTGAAGTTGTTGAATGGTGTGTTTTAGTTATGTTATCTATAAATCGTTTTTAGGCTATGGTAAAAAACAAAAAGCAACTTCAGCAGAAAACAAAAAAAACAAATGTACAGAAACCTGCTCGAAAAACCTTTTTTGTTTATTATATATTCATTTTTCTAATTGCTTTTGTTGCCTATGCCAATACCTTTAAGCATGGGTATGTTTTAGACGATTTTTCGGTTATTAAAGAAAATTTTGTTGTAAAACAAGGGACTGCCGGTATATCAACGATTTTAAAAACGGGTTATCGATATGGTTATTGGAACTCGCCCGATAATCTTTACCGACCGCTGCCATTAATCATGTATGCCATTGAATGGCAACTATGGCCGGATAACCCAACGCCGGGTCATGTGATAAATGTTTTACTCTTCGGTTTGCTTTGTGTCTTGTTATTTAAGTTATTACAAAAGCTGTTTGCCGGTTACTCTGTTTTATTACCTATGATGGCAACGTTGATATTTGCCTTGCATCCCATACATACAGAAGTCGTTGCCAATATTAAAAGCAGAGACGAAATAATGGCATTTTTGTTTTCTATTGGTTCTATTTTACTCCTGTTGTCGTACTCCGAAAAAAAATCGACACTTAAGCTAATTACGGCTTTGTTTATATATTTGTTGGCACTTTTGAGCAAAGAAAGCGCCATAACGTTTTTAGCTATCATTCCTTTTTTGTTTTACTTTTTTTATGACAAGAAAAAAAAATCAGCTGCTTTTTTAACCGTTTTTTACCTTATCCCGGTTCTTATTTTTTTTGCCATGCGTTACAGAGCAATCGGCAATCAAGCACATTTAGACGAAACCAGTATGGTAGATAATTTGTTGGTTGCTGCTCCCGATTTTTTTACACGTACGGCCACTGCCATAAAAATTATGGGATTATACCTTTGGAAATTAATGGTTCCGTATCCTCTTGCTTGCGATTATTCGTACAATCAAATAAAAATCGTGAATTTTGGCGATTTTTATGTTTTGATTTCACTCTTCGTATACATTTGTTTAGCTGTTATTGCGTTTTTGGGGTTTAAAAAGAAAAGTGTTTTGTCTTTTTCTGTTCTTTTTTACTTCATTAGTATGTCTATTTATTCTAATCTAATAATAACCATAGGTTCTTCGTTTGGTGAGCGTTTTTTGTTTGTCCCCTCATTTGCATTTGCACTTGCCCTGGCATATCTTATAACGAAGCTTTTTGGCATGTTGCAAAAAGAAATCAACCTAAATCAACTATTTACGAGCAAAGTATTTTTAACGTTACTCCCCTTATTTATCATATATATAGGTATAACCATGAGCCGAAACAAAGACTGGAAGAGCAGTTTGTCGTTGTACGAAGCAGACATCAACAAATCGCCTGAATCAGCTCATATGAATTATTACTATGGCTTAGAAATAATGAAGGGTAAGGCCATGGAAAACGGCGAAGTAACAAAACCTGAATATTTGGATACCGCTATTTTTTATTTTCGCCGAGCTCGAACCATTGTTCCCAGTTTTGCTGATGCCTATGACCAATTGGGCTTGGCATACTTCCGAAAGAACGAATGGGACAAGGCATTAGCTTATTATGATACATGTCTTACCCTGGCTCCCGGAAAGTCTATTACGTATAGCAATATGGGTGTTATTTATTTTCAAAATAAACAATACGATAAAGCATTGGCTGCTTACGAAAATGCCGTAAGATTTGACCCTAAATTTTCGGATGGATGGATGAACTTGGGAAGTACATATGGCACCTTGGGTAAGTACAATGAGGCAATAGCTGCATTTAAAAAATGTATTGAATATAATCCTCAAAATGCAATGGCCTACTACTTTATAGGTATTACTTACCAAAACTTAGGCGATCCATCCAACGCTTCGTATTTTCTTAACCAAGCTTATGCACTAAACCCATCGCTAAAAGGGAAGCAATAACTAAATTCTGATTAACAAAAAGAATTTTACTATAAAAGTTACTTTTGCAAATTGCACAAGCCAATACTTTAAAATGGTTTCTTTTTAAAAAATGTAATTTTAAACTTAAATGTATTTTTAACCCTTGAGTCGGTAGTATAATAAAGCACGACTCCCAAAATCATACCAATCAGGAAGCCAAATTTTAAACCAATACACGATAAAGCAACAATAAATGATATCATCAAACTGCGTTTAGAATCTAAGATATCTTTCATTAACATTATAAGTGCAAGTCCTTCAAAAAATAAAATAATCCCTAAAATGGGCAACGGGAAAAATTTAATGATTTGCTCAAAACCTTCGCTAAAGAATAAACCTATTATTAAATACATAGAACCGTACAAAAAAACCGATCCTCCTGTTCGGGCTCCGAATGTGTAATGTCCAGCAATTCCTCCACTACCGTGGCACGTTGGTATGCCGCCTAAAAAGGGGTTCAATATATTGATTATAGAATATGTCAAACTAATTTTTTTAACGCTAACTTTTTTTTGGGGGAAATAATCGTTGGCAATTTGTTTTGTCGCAATGATAGAATTACCAATTGATAATGGAATTTGGGGTAACGCCAATAATAAAAAACCGGTAACCATATCTGACCATTGTGGAACGTGAATGGATGGCAATGTAAGGTTGATATGTTTTATAAATTCCCAATCGGAAATATTGAAAACAACAGCATACATAATTCCCAATACAATTATAAAAATGGCCGGTGGGTACTTTCGATTACCTAAAAACAAAAGAACCAACGAAAAAGCAATAAAAGCCAAAAAATAACCATTGATGGATTCTGCTGGGATATAATCTTTCATGGCTGTTAATGCTAAATTAATGCCTAATCCCATTTGTATTCCGCGAACTACCACTTTAGGGATAATTTTTGCCAATAAATCCATTATTCCACTTAGCGACAGAACGAGCACAAACAATCCAATTGCTAAGCCTCCGCCATAGATAATTTCCGGACTCACTTTTTGACTTATTACAATCATTGCAACTGCTTTTAATGGCTGAACCGGCATGGGTATTCCGTAAATAAAAGCGGTGAGCAATTGCATTGAGCCGTAGGTTACCAAAACGTTGGTAACGTTTAAACCCGATGCGATGATCATTCCGATTATCAATGGCAAGTCGGTGCCAATATCTCCAAATGCACCGGCGAGCTCATTTCTGTCAAATTTTATTCTACCTCCAAAAAAAGAAACCATTATTTACACATTTCATTTATCAACGATACGTATTTTTTGTAGCCTAATTTCAACGCCATTTTAATATCATTGCAAGCTTTGTCGTTAAGCCCCATTTTTTTTAAAACAAAACTTCTGCGAGCATAAATATCACCGTTATTCGGATTAAGCTTAAGAGCCTTGTTCAGGTCGTCAATGGCGTTGTTCCATAGATTCAATGCCATAAACACATTACTGCGATTAAGATAATAATCAACATTTACAGGGTTTAATCGGATTGCATTATTAAAATCGTTGAGCGACAAAGAGAAATTTTTGAGTTTAAAATAATTGATAGCTCTGTTTACGTAATATTCCGAATGAGAACTATCAAGGGATAACGCTTTATTGAAATCAATAATGGCTGCTTCGAGTTTATTATTCATCGAAAGTAAAGTTGCTCTATTATAGTAATAAAGAGCTTTTGGACTACAATTAATAGCTTTTTCATAAGCGAGCAAAGCAGAATCCATGCTGTTTGTTTGTGTATAATAATTGCCAAGGCTATTCCAAGCGTCGCAGAATGTTGAATCCTGTTTTAATAAAAATTGCAATTGATGGTAGGCAAGTTGTACGTTTCCTTGTTGGATTAACATTCCGGCTATGATTTGTTTAATGTCTTTTCGTTCCGGATATTTTTCAAGTAACAGTGCATAATCGTTCGCTGCGTTGTCCCAATTGTTCATTTGATAGTAAGCATAAGCTCTGTTTTCGAGCATTTTAGTATAAATGTCGCCGTTATCTTTAATTTTATTATAATATTCTATTGCTTTTATGTATTGTTTGTCTTGTCGTAAAGCATTTCCATAGTTTAATAAAGCAACATTGCTTGTTGGGTATATTTTTAAAACATTGCTCCACAGTGAAAGGCTGTTTTTCCATGTTTTTGCATATTGAAACGATTGGAAAGAAACAATCACTATCCATAAAATCATTAAGTACAGTCCAGTATTTTTTTTAATGTTATTGAAAAACCAAGAAAAAAAAGCGAAGTATAATCCGATGTAAGCTAAGTAGGTATAGCGTTCGGCCAGGAAATAAGAACTTGCATACGCTTCGAACACTTTTAAAAACAAAACGATGTTAACAAGAAAGAACGATAAACCAAAAAACAAATCAACGTTATGTTGCCTAAATGAATGGATAATTAAAACAATATAAACAATCAAAACGACAAAGCCAAGAAAATAGTAAATGGGTATGTCGCCTATGAATATGGGATGAAATGCGGCTAAATGAAAAGGAATAAAAGCTTTTGTTATATACAGGCCGAATGCCCACGAGGAATAGAGAAATGAATCCCAGAAAGGAAGTTTGACGGTAACTTGATTTAATAGAGGTTGCTGTGCTTTTATGGCCAACCAGGAAAATATAACTGCCAAAAGAAAGAACGGTAACAATTTTATCATTTCTTTCTTCGAAAACGAAGGATGATACATCAACCAAAACATTAAAATAATCGGCAATGTAATGGCAGACCCTTTTGAAAGTAACGAAAGAATAAAAAAGACAATGCCTGTTATATAATGAAGTTTGCTTTTTGTTTTGTAATACCGAATATAACTGATAAACGCTGCAATATAAAAAAGTGTGAATAAAAGGTTTTTTCGTTCGGTAATCCACGATACCGATTCATTTGCAAAAGGATGAACGGCAAACAGCAACGAACAAAAGAACGCAATCCGAATATCATCTTTTAAATTTCGTGCTAAATAAAAAACAAGTATGGTATTAATGAGATGAAGCAAAAGGTTGTGAATATGAAAGCCCCATGCTTTTAATCCAAATAATTGATAATCGAATGCTAATGAGATCCATGTTAGCGGATGATAATGCCCGTGCATGGGTTCCGTAACTATCGCTCTTATAAAATTAAGATCAAATGTTTTAATTACCGTATTTTGAGTAATATAAGCCGGGTCGTCCCAATTGGTAAAACTAAAAAAAACAGTTTGCCCAAAAATGGCAATAACACTTGCCACCAAAATAAATAGAGCTGTTTTTACTGATAGTTTCAATATTAAATATTTTCGCAAACCTACTCTTTTTTTAGAAAAATAAAAAATAAACGAAAGCTCTCAATAAAACCAATTGTTTATACCAGCTTATTTACCCATTGCACCCAGTTAGAAAGTAATTTTTCCCCTTCCGGTGTTAAAATGGATTCAGGGTGATATTGTACCGATTTCAGCGGAAAATGTTTATGCGTAAGAGACATTATGTAACCATCAACATCGCGTGCGGTAACAATAAAATCGTTTGGAAGTGTTTTTTCATCGACAACCCACGAATGATATCTTCCGGATAAAAATGTTGTAGGAATATTATTATATAAAACATCGTTGTGAACCACTTTTGTTTCGCGAGCAATGCCATGCCATACTTCAGGTAAATTGATAAGCGAACCTCCCCATGCTTCGGCTATGGCTTGTTGCCCAAGACATACACCCAAAATAGGTTTTTTGGGAGCAACATCTAAAAGCATTTTTTTTAATTGAGGGTAATCTGAAGGAACACCCGGTCCCGGTGAAATAATGATGGCGTCAGCATTCAGAATGTCGTTTGCTTGAAAAACATTTGTGCGGACTACTCTAACACGTTTAACCAACGGTTCTATACGATGCACCAGGTTATATGTAAATGAATCGAATTGATCGATGATTAAAATTTGAAGAGCCGTTTCCATTTTCCTTAATTTGGACAAAAATACCTATCTTTGCCGTAAAATGAAAAGTAAAATCCATTATGAAAAAAATTATTTTTAGCGAAAACGCACCTAAAGCAATAGGTCCCTACAGTCAGGCTGTTGAAGCAAATGGCTTTATCTTTGTTTCCGGTCAGTTGGGAATTAATCCTCAAACAAGTATGTTGGTTGAAGGTATTGAAAAACAAACCGAACAAGCTCTTAAAAACTTAGGCGAAATATTAAAAGCAGCCGGTTGTTCATACCAGGATGTAGTAAAGTGCACTGTTTTGTTAGACGATTTAGATAATTTTAAATTGATGAACGAAGTCTATGCAAAATTTTTCGGACAGGAAGCTCCTGCACGAGCTGCATACGGCGTTGTTCGTTTGCCAATGGGTGCTATGGTAGAAATCGAAGCTATCGCTGTTAAAAAATAATTATGAATCCTCGTGTTTTTCATAAAAACACAATTGAGTTTATAACGGTAAGCAAAGAGTATGTTGCTTTTTGCGAGGATTTGTCTCCGTACGAACCTCAAACCGTATCATCCATTTTACATCGTTTGTTGCCGTTGATATATTTAAAGACAAGCCTTTTGCCAACTTTTGAAGCGCAAGAAGGGTTGCTCGAAGATGTTGTGAGCGAAGAAATATACAATTTAATTGCTGCCGGTTTTGAGGAGAAATTTGGTGAGATGGATTTAGATTGCGATATACCGGAAATAAACTCAACCAATAATGAAAAAAATACTGCTCCGCTTTCAGAGATTTTAGCCGATTTGTACCAAGACTTAAAAAATGTAGTAACGAACTACCAAAGTGGCGATGAGTTAATAATGGAATCTTCACTCTATATTTGCAGGCAGAATTTTGAGCTTTTTTGGGGTCAACGTTTGCCGGCTGCTTTGCAAACGCTTCATATATTGAATTATATGAAAGGAGACTGGTGGAATGATTTAAAACCGAAAAAGACCAAAAAAATAGACGATGTGGATACTTCGCAATGGATTATAAAACAACGCCAAAAAGACTTTTAGCACATGACCGAACAACCATCCGATAACACTCCAACCGATTATCTGGTTTTTGAAGGTAATGTTATTATTTGTTCTGAATTCAGCGAACATTTTCAACTTACTATAGACTTCCTAAACAAGCAGTCTTTGTTGGGGTTTGATACAGAAACACGCCCGTCTTTTAAAAAAGGAGTGAGCAATAAAACAACCCTTATTCAGTTTGCAACACACGAAACGGCTGTTTTAATTCGCTTGGTTGACTATAAAATTCCCAATGCTATTGTTCATATTTTGGAAAATAAAAATATTTATAAGATTGGAGTTGGAACCTCTCAAGATGTAAGACAGTTGCAAAAACTTAGAAAATTTAATCCAAATGGCTTTATTGATTTGCAAACCATAGCAAAGAGCAAAGGTATTGAAGCATTGAGTTTAAGAAAGTTGTGCGAATTGCTGTTAAACAAAAAATTGAGTAAACGTCAGCAGCTTTCAAATTGGGAATCGAAGGAGTTAACTGAGGCTCAGGTTCGCTATGCTGCTACCGATGCTTATGCTGCACTGTTAATTTACGAAAAAATAAGTTAAATGTATCCCGTTATAAGGCTTAAAAAAAATAAAGAAGCATCACTAAAACGATTTCATCCTTGGGTGTTTTCGGGAGCAATTGAATCATTGCCTAAAGAAATAAAAGAAGGGGATTTGGTCGATGTTGTTGATTGTCATGGAGAATGGTTGGCTCGGGGGCATTATCAACCCGACTCCATTTCGGTGCGGGTCTTAACTTTTACTCCGAAAGAGATAAATGTTGCTTTTTTTCAGGAAAAAATAAAATGGGCAGTTGAGTTAAGAAAAAGCATTGGCTTATGGAATAATAATGAAACCAATGTTTTTAGATTGATACATGGCGAGGGCGATGGCATGCCAGGACTCGTAGCCGATTATTATAATGGATTGCTAGTTTTACAGTTTCATAGTGCCGGGATGTATCTACAGCGTAACAACCTTGTTCAGGCTTTATTGAATGAAATCCCCGATATTAAAGCCATTTATAATAAAAGTCAAGCTACGCTTCCACCAAAATTTGAACAATATCCGGGTGATGGTTTTTTATTTGGAACTTGCGAGAATCCGATACTAATATCCGAAAACAATTTACACTTTAAAATCAATTTCATCGAAGGTCAAAAAACAGGCTTTTTCATTGACCAACGTGAAAACAGACAATTGTTGTCAAAATTTTGCCAAGGCAAAAAAGTGGCAAATCTTTTTGGCTATACCGGTGGATTTTCGATTTATGCTGCCAAAAATGGAGCAACGAAAGTGATAACGGTTGACAGTTCGGTAAAAGCACTTGAAACAGCTCAAGAAAATTATTCATTAAACCATTGTACACAAATTGAAAATATTGCTTCGGATGTAACTGATTATTTTAAGTCGATACAACAGGAATGGGACATTGTAGTACTCGATCCGCCTGCTTTTGCAAAGCATCATAAGCATCGCGAAAAGGCGTTGGTTGCCTATAAAAATCTAAATGCAAAAGGAATGAGAATGCTGAACAAAGGAGGTCTTTTATTTACATACAGTTGTTCGCAAGCCATTTCGGCTGCAGATTTGCGTCAAGCTATATTTGTAGCGGCAGCAAGCGAAAACAGGCACGCTTCCATTCTCTATCAATTGCACCAGCCTGGCGATCACCCTATTAGCCTTTTTCACCCCGAAGGCGAATATTTAAAAGGTTTTGTGGTAAAAGTAATTTGAGCCAAGAAAAGAAAAACTGTTTTCGTTAAAGTAGAAATAAAATGCTATAGAATATTTCTTTATAAAGAGAATAATCGTTATTTTGCAAAAAATTTTTTATATGGAAAAATATCGTTTGCATGCAAATTTGATTGAAAAATATTTGCAAAAAGATGCCGCATCTTTTACGCGTGAAGATCTTATTAAGTATATCGTTGACCATAAAATTGAGATGGTAAACTTTCGATATGCTGCCCAAGATGGACGTTTAAAAACCCTGAGTTTTTATATTTACAGTTTGGATTATCTTAAAAGTATTTTGACATACGGCGAACGAGTTGATGGTTCGAGTTTGTTTTCTTTTATTGAGGCCGGTTCAAGCGATTTGTATGTTATTCCGCGTTATAAAACAGCATTTGTTAATCCTTTTTCCGAAATCCCAGCGGTTGATATTCTTTGTTCGTTTTACACCAACGAAGGGAAACCGCTCGAAAGTGCTCCCGAATTTATTTTAGCAAAAGCTCATCAATATTTCAATCAAGTTACCGGTCATGTTTTTAAAGCATTAGGCGAATTGGAATTTTATGTGATAGCAACGAAAGACGAACAATTTGCACCGACGAACCAAAAAGGTTACCACGAATCATCTCCGTTTATTAAATATAATGATTTTCGTAATCAGGCCATGCAACTTATTTCGCAGTGTGGCGGAAAAATAAAATACGGACATTCTGAAGTTGGTGCATTTTCTGACGAAGAATACATATACGAACAACATGAAATAGAGTTTTTGCCGGTTCCCATAGAGCAAACAGCCGATCAAATAATGATTGCAAAATGGGTATTGCGTAATTTAGCTTATCAATATGGAATTTCTGTAAGCTTTGCTCCCAAAATAACGATTGGCAAAGCAGGTAGTGGAATGCATATACATATGCTGGCCGAAAAAGACGGACATAATCAAATGCTTGAAAATGGAAAATTGAGCGATGTTGCCCGCAAAATGATTGCCGGTATTTTGTCGCATGCCGATGCCTTAACTGCATTTGGAAACACAACTCCCTTGTCGTATATGCGTTTGGTTCCTCATCAGGAAGCACCTACCAATATTTGCTGGGGCGACCGGAATCGTTCAGTATTAGTGCGTGTTCCATTGGGATGGACCACTGAAGTAAACATGGCTGCTTCGGCAAATCCGAATGTCCAAACCGATAGCCCATCGAAGCCCGAAAAACAAACCATTGAACTTCGTTCGCCTGACGGCACTGCCGATGTTTATATGCTATTAGCAGGAATTGTTATTTCTGCAGCTCAAGGTTTTTTAATGCCCAATGCACTCGAAATAGCCGAAAAACTTTATGTAAATGTTAATATACACCAGGAAGATTGTCGCGACAAAGCCAAGTATTTAGGACATTTACCCTCTTCGTGTGTTGAGTCGGCTCAGGCACTTTCCAACAAAAGAGCCACTTTTGAAACGAATAATATATTCCCGTCCGGTACAATTGACCATATAATAAAAACTCTTATGGCTTTTGAAGATAGTGATTTGCGCGAAAAATTGCTAAAAGATTCGGAATTGCTTGCCGATTTAGTTAAGAAGAACTTAAACATTAAATAAACTACGTTACTCTTATTGCTGTTGTATTCGTTTTTTTAAAAAAAAACGTAACAATTCCAATCCGCTGAAGCAATTTATAGTTCGATAAAATTTTTTTGTAAAAAGTGTGATTTACCGCTTTTTTTGATAATGTCCCAAATAGTGTGTAAAGTGTATCAAAAATTTGAAAAAAAAGTAATAATTTAAAAACCTAAAAAAAGATGTAATTAGGTGGGAGCTTATTTTCTAAATCGAAAAAATAACATCGATAAATTCAATGCTTTTAGCAAATAAATGGCTTATTATTTATTTTTATCGGAATCGTGATAAAACATAATTAAAACCTTTTATATTTGCTTGTAAATAAGACGCAATAGAGTATCGCATATAAACGAGTTGTCGGTCATTCTGAAATCGATGTCCGAATGGTTGACAGAATGAAATAAAATGCTTATTTTTGTTTCATGGATAGAATTGGATACATAGAGATTAGAATACAAGGTTCTAAAGGGAATCTTGACCTATCACCTGAAAATTATGATATTCGGGAGATTATTTCTATTCTCGAAAATGCAGAAAACTTGCTATATCCAGGCGATAAACGTGACAGACCGACAATAAGTTATAAGATTGAAGAAGGTTCCGTTAAGCATATTCTAAAGACTTCTATTCAATATATTATTGGATTCAATGCTGTTATAGGACAAATTAACCAAGTTCAGAATATAGATTTTTTAGACTTATCAACTGCAAAAGCATTCGAGAATATCCAAGATATTGCTACCAAAAAGAATTATGTTTTTAGCATAAAGACCTCATTAGATAAATCCAATGAGGTAAGAATTGATAGAACAACCAGATATTATAGAACGGAAGCAATGTGGGCAGACGCTGAATTCTATTTCTATGGGAAAGTTACAAATGCAGGTGGTAAGGATAAAGCAAATATTCATATTTTCACTGAAGAACTTGGTACAGTTAGAATACAAACTCCTATAAGTTTCTTAGAGCAGTACGATGAAAACTTACTTTATAAAACTTTCGGTATTAGAGCAGTTGGAAAACAGAATTCAGAAACAGGAGAAATAGATGTTTCAACACTGAAATTCATTGAACTTGTTGATTACCAACCTAAGTACGATGAATTATACTTAAAGGCACTTCGTGATAAAGCAAAAAAATCATGGCTTGGTAGCATTAATCCTGATAATTGGTTAAAGGAAATTCGAGGTAGTTATGACGCATAAAGCAGTATTACTTGACACGAGTTTCTTTCTTCGTTTTCTGAATGATAGCGACCCTTTATTCAAAAATGCAGATGGATATTTTCGCTATTTCTTGAAACAAGAAATAGCAATGATGGTTTCAACAATTTCTATTGCCGAGTACTGTGTTGGTGGTGATGTTCATGAATTACCCTTGAGAAATCTTCAAATAGTACCATTTAACCTTGACCATTCAAAACGAACAGGAGAATTTGCAAAAATTGTTTTTCAAAATAAGGGGAAATTAAAACTTAATGAAAGAAATATAATACCAAACGACACCAAACTTTTTGCTCAAGCCGATTGTGAGAAATTAGTTGAATTTTATATTTCTTCCGATACCGAAAGCCTTAAAATTTACAATCTCTTAAAACAAAAAACAAACCCAAAATTTCAGTTTATAGATTTAAATATCCCATATCATCAGACATTCGGGATACTTGATTTATAAATATACAAGAATAAGAACGAACCGTCAATACGTGCTAAAAAGTATAGGGGTTGATAAGGCAGATTCCACAAATTTACTACCTTTAGCTTAGTTTTTACCGTGTGATAGATTTGTGGGTTTTAACTCCCCTACACTTTTTAGCACGATAATGTCCCAAAAAGTGTGTAAAGTGTATCAAAAATTTGAAAAAAAAGTAATAATTTAAAAACCTAAAAAATTACGAGTAAATTACACTTTAAACATAAAATGGTATACTGCCGAATTATGTCATCTAATATCTAATTATGAAAGGATTTTCAAAAAAAATAACCTTTGTAAAATTGTTAAAGAAAATGAATATTGATTTTACTACGTTAAGTAAAGGGTTAATACTAATACTGTTTTGCAGCTTTAATTGTACGCTGAAAGCAGAGAGAATAACTATTCTGGGAAAAGTGGACGGAAAAAAAAATGATTCTATACGTATTAATATAAAGCTATATCATGTTGATTACCGCATAATAAAAATAGATGAAAATAGTTACTTCAACTATTCTTTTGTCCCGACTAATATTAATAACTTTATTTTAATCGGAAGAACTGAAATCTTATTATTACCGGGTGATAGTGTTTTTCTTACAATGAAAAATGATTCAATTGTTGATATAGCAGGGAAATATTCATCCTTGAATAGGGTAATAATAGAATTGCAAAAAAATAATAATATGTTGATTAATAATTACCGGAGCATTCATCTGCAAGATTTTTTGCAAAATGTAAAAGATTGGTACTCTTTTAATTTGCAATTGATTAAAACAAACTATAAACAAAGAAAGATATCAAAAGAAAACGAAAAGCTGTTGATTTCTTATTTAAATTTAAAGTATGTTTACCAACATTACCTGTATTTGATAACAAAGAGAGTTTTGGATGATAAGGAACAATATCAGTCGGCCGATACTTCATATGAGTTTAAACAGTTTATAAAAGTTCAGGACTTTAATGACATTGCTTTATCTACTTCAGTAAATTATACCTTGGCTCTAAATTTATTTTTAAAGAATCAGTTAAGTATAAAATATGATGCAGATAAAACATACTTAATGAATGTATTTGACAGAATAAATGAAATGAATTTGCAGAATATAAACCAAGATATTGCTTATTGTTTATTTGTGTATCATTTTGATTATGCTTATTCATTAAAAAATAGTTTTTATTCTGATGCTGATTCAATACTACGTTATTTTAGTGAGAATGCTTTTTATAAAGAAAATGCAGCGTATTTAAAAAATATCTTTAATAAAAAATATGGCAATTTGTGCCCTCAACGTATTCTTTCAGGCGTGGAACTTCTGGACACAAATGGAAATAACGTTCAATTGTCAAACTATAAAGATAAAGTTGTATATATAAAACTATGGAATTTAGGATGTAGAGGATGTATTGAAGCAATTCCGGCATTTAATGAATTAGTTTCCAGTTTTAATGACACAAACATTGTATTTCTATGTATTGCCCAAGAAAAGAAAATTGATAATACTCAATGGAAAGATAAAATATTGCAATGGAAGAATGCAGTCAGTAAGTATAAAATAAAAGGAATAAACCTAATTTCGAGCTATGGAGATGAAAGTGGAATAGATAAGTATAGCAATGGCAGCCTTTCGGGGTATTTTATATTAGGTAGAAATAATAAAATTATTGACCTGAAGGCACTACCGCCAAATAATAATGATTTAAAGGCAATGTTGTGGGATGTGATTTATACCAATAAATTTGAGAAATGAGAAGTGTGAGTTTTTTATTTAGTTTTAAGATAATACTATTGATTTTCTTTGCATTTGTACACAAATACGATGTGTCCACAAAAAACTAAAAAATTCGAGTAAAGGTAGATTCAAGTTATAAGTGCAACTTTTCATGCTGTAAATTTACTAAATATT
>DAOOWN010000017.1:0-36385 GCA_035371305.1 Bacteroidales bacterium | reverse complement strand
TTATGGTATCGGTACTGTAACAGGAGGTGTTGCCGGCATTCATCTCTTTCCATATAAATTGATATACACCAAATTGGGTTACGGATACTAATGTATTTTTATGAGTAGGATTTACAAAATTTGCTGTTCCTGGACCTGATAAAACAGACCAAAGACCAACCGGGTTATCAATACTCCAGCTTGCTGCTAAATTATATGAATTACCACATATAGCAGTATCAAGACCGGCATAAGCTACAGGGATATCGTAAAATAAAACTTTTATTGAATCATAATTGGTACATTGACCATTGCTAACAACCCAATAAAGATAATATTCTCCAACAGAATAATGGTATGCATTACTTCCCATACTTGAAATATCTACAATCGGATTAGTAGGAACCAGACCGGATTGAGTAATAATTGGTCCTGAAGGCACCGAATACCAATAACCGGATGTTACTCCACTACCAATCGTATCCGCATTTAAAGTAACCTGAGGTCCGCATATTGATACTGTATTATTACCGGCCTCGGCATGGGGAGGTCTTATAAAAGTAATCATCACATTGTCAGATGCAGCACAAGGTCCATTCATCTCATGCCAGGTAAAAGTAGCCGTATATTGAGAACCTATATAATTAGGAATATAAATGGGTGTTGTTGCAGATGTATCACCATATATATATATAACACCATTAGGACCTGTCCAATATCCGGAGTAAGTAGAATCGGCAACTAAAACAGCTCTATTACCACAAGCAGTTGTATCAACTCCAGCATTGGGTGTTGGTACTACCAAAAATGTTATAATAACAGTATCTTTTGCTGAACATCCATTATTTGTTTCCGTCCATACATAAGTATAGGTACCATATGTTGGCACGATTACATTTGAAGTTGGATTGGATGCACTGCTTACTCCTATTCCTGACCACATACCTGTACCCGGAGTACTCATAACTGCTTGCATGGCATATTGCAATCCACATACTGAAGTATCTGGACCGGCATTCGGAACCGGCATTGCAATAAACGTAATTTGAACATAATCGGTAGAATCACAAGGACCATTAATTTCTTTCCATTCATATGTATAAGTACCGGGTTGAGTAACAGTAACAGCACTATTAAAAGCCCCCGGAGTACTAAATGTTGAAATACCGGGACCATTAATTTGTGTCCATTGGCCTATATAACTAGGATTATCGGGTGGATCAGCCATCATTTGAGTTGTAAGTCCACAGATATTCCTATCATTTCCTGCAAAAGGAGTTGGGAATGTACAACAATTAGGGGTTCCTGCAGCCAAAACCATTACATATTGAGTATCGGGATCACTCCAACAACCATATGAGTTCTGAACTTGAAGAGCAATGGTATACGTACCAGCAGTATTCCAAGTAACCTGATATGGGCCGGGACTCGGAGGTGTTCCGCTTAAAATAGTAGCACTGCCAAAGTTCCATACAAACACACTACCGCCTGTTCCAGTATAAATCACATCACTGGGAGTATTGGCACAGATTGGTGAGACGGCAGTAAAGTCTGACGTAGGTTTAGGATTGACAACTACTTGAATACCATCGGTTGCCGTTGCTCCACACGCATCCGTAACGGTTGCCGTGTAGTTATAGGTGCCCACCGGAGGGCTTATACTTATATTGGGGCTGGTCCCCAATCCCCCACTCCAATTATATGATAAGGGAGACACACCTCCGGAGCCTGTAACATTAAAATTAACAGGTTGTTGCCCATCGCATATCGTAATGTCATTGCTGACAGTAGCCTGAACAGGGCTATTATCAACAATGGTAACAACAACCGTGTCGGTTGCACAAGCAGAAGTTTGAACAATCAGTGTAACTGTTTCGTTGCCCTCACTGATGCCATCCATAATAGGGTGAATAATAATACCCACTGAATCGGATCCTACCGGGAAAGTAACAGAACTTGGAATAGTGGTATAATCCGTTCCATTTGTAGCAGTCCCTCCAATAGTATAATTGACTGTTATGGGTTGAGTAGCAGGATGATTTAAAGTAAACGAAATAATTGAATTCGAACATCCTTCAATAGCATGTAATCCTAATGCCGGATTTGTATAATAGGCAGCTACATTTACTGCATCGGATTGAAAACTGTTTGCTTCCAAAAATACACCTGAATCATAAATACCATCACCAATATCTGATACAGCGATTTTAATATGATAAGGTTGACAAGGCACCACATCTAAACGTGCGGTTAAAACGGTTGTAAAACCATCAAAACATATCGTTGTACCGTTAGTATTATTAACATAATAAGACGAATAAGACAACGAAGTACAATTTGATGGACTTCCATAACTACCTACCTGACCACTATTAACAGAATTAATGGTAACCGGTATGGTTGTATTAGGAATAAGTGCTATATTTTGATTGGTATAATTTCCCCCTTGAGGATTTTGACCTGATACAAAAAAGCCAAATGCATCATTAAATTGAGAACAAACATATTCAGGATATTCTTCACTGCCAAACACATAACGAAATTGTACCGGTGTTGACTGGGGCACAAAATCGAACTGCAAAACAACAGCATCGTAAGAGGTGTATCCTCCCGAGAGCGTAGATAGCTGCGAATCACCAGCTCCGCCTAAGTTATTACTTAAAAAATATGAACCCGCATTGGGAACATTCGTTATGCCTCCGGTCGATAATAAAATTCCACTTTGTAAACCTAAGTTTGTAGTCTGACCATTTGTAAAAGAACCAATGGCACCGCTGGGACCGGTATAAGTAATATTGCTGACACTCACACCACCTCCAACTAAAATATTTTGAACTAACTGTTGCGCCGTCAAACCTCCGTTGACCTGCAACTGCCCCCATACTAAAACCGGTAAAAAGGAAACTATAAAAATTAAAAATTTTGTTTTCATAGTATTATAGATTATTGATTTGATCTAAAGAATTCCATTGATTGTCTTTTAATACCTGCTCAACTTTCATAATTTTGAACATGTATTTAAAATATGACCAGTTTGCCGAACTATAAAACGTTCCTATTGCTTTATATTCGTTTTTCGTTGCATCAAAAGTTAAATTAAATTCCTCAACTCCCCTATAACCACGAATGTATTTTTCTAAATTATCAGCTTGAGTTTTCGATTGAATTCCCTGTAAATAAAATGAAAACTCTACATTTCCATTTGGTAAAATTTTGTAATATTGATTTCTTTCTTTAATTAATTCTGCTTTTAAAGCAGCGTTTTGGCTCAGCCCAACGAGGGAAAACCAAACAAATACAAAACTAAAAAATATTGTTCTCATAATCATTTAATTTTTAATAAGTCAAAGATATATAATTAAAAGTTGCCTGCCATATTTTTTTTCATTTTTTTAGCTACTTTCGTAAAAAAAAAAAATCATGAAAACAGAATATTTTTGGAACTTTATTTATACTATTATTTTTTTAATTCTTACGGCTTTTATGGGCTTTTATCTATGGAATAACCATTTATACATTAACACATTAAATGTTTTCGATTTTGTTATTTTGTCGTTAGCATCATATCGTCTAACCCGATTGCTGATTTATGACAAAGTATTAAATTTTTTTCGCGACAAAATAGTAAATTCCACTTCAAACAGCGGTTGGATTCAAAGTTCTCGTTATTTTTTAACATGCCCATGGTGTGCAGGTGTATGGATGTCGTTGTTTATAACTTCAATATATTTATATCACGATTTAGGAAAATTCTTAGCTTATATTTTGGCGATATCGGGTGTTGCAAGCTTTATTCACATCACTATCACATTATTAGGCTGGATAGCCGAAGAACGAAAGCATACATTAAAAACGTTAAAAAAAGAAGAAAAATTAAAACGTTTAAAAAGTTCTTGTTGATTTTTGATATTAATTTTTTTTATATATTTGCAGCCTCAAAATGGTGGATGTAGCTCAGTTTGGTTAGAGCGCTAGATTGTGGCTCTAGAGGTCGCCGGTTCGAGCCCGGTCTTCCACCCAAAACAAAGAGAGAGGCTGTCTCAAAAGGCAGCTTCTCTCTTTTTATTTAATCTATTGTCTTTTTGATTTCCTTGTGCTTGTGTTCTTGGGTTAATAATTTAGGTCCCGACAGTGCGATGGCCAATGCACCTAAAGGTGCAGTATATAAAATACTGAGCACAGCTACAGCCAATATCACTTCACCCGGCAAAGTATTCATACCGGCTTGTTGCATAGCTAGCAATGGAGCCGCACCAATTGCTGCCTGAACAGTAGCCTTTGGTAGATAAGCTATTACAACAAATAATCTTTCTTTATTATTTAAGTTCGTTCCTAAAAGTGAAAGATAGGTACCCATCGAACGGGCTATCAACCCGATAGTAATTACAGCTATACCGGCTAAACCCGATTTCCATGCAACTTGAATATTGACTTGTGACCCTACTAAGGTAAAAAGAACAATTTGTGCGGCAACCCAAATTTTTTCAAATTTCCCAGACATAGCATGAGCATACTTTTCACGTTTCTCGAAAAACATAAAACCAAGTGTCATTACTCCCAATAACGAGGCAAACGGAACAATATTTTGAAGTAAATGTTCCGAACGAACCATTAGAACAGAAACAGCCAATATTACCAACGCCATTTTTGTGGCTCTGAGCTTATATTTGTCAAACACCTTTATTAAAATAATTCCGGCTAAAATGCCGATTAATATTCCCAACACAATGGAAATAGGAATGGAGGCTATCTGAAAAGTAAGATTAACATTTGCACCGACATATATACCCAATAAAACAGAATATACTACAATAACAAAAACGTCATCAATAGATGATGCAGCAATAACCATAGCTGGAATATTTTTATTGGTTCCCAATCTTTTTTGTGAAAATTCAATCATATACGGCACAACGACTGCCGGCGAAACAGCTCCCAAGACAGAACCTAAAATAGCACCCTCTAAGTAACTCAAATTTAAAAGCCAGTGGGATGTAATCATAATAGCAAATGCCTCAATAGTGGCAGGGACAAAACTTAAAAGAATCGAAGGACGACCTACCGACTTCATCGATTTTAGGTTTAGTTCAAAACCTGCTCGCAGAAGAATTACAATAAGAGCCGCCATTCTCAATTCACCCGAAACATCGAGCAGTGAGGGATTTAACCACCTCAAAACATAAGGACCAAACAATGCTCCTAAAATTAATAAACCAATAAGCTCGGGAAGATGAATTTTACGAAATACCCAAGCAATTAATAATCCGGAGAGGATTAATTCTGCTAATGAATCTAACATAACATAAAATTTATTTTATTGCCAACCCTAAGCAGAAGTTATCAATACGTGGCAACATCGGATGTTTAAAGGCAAACTTCATCACCTTAAAAATAGAGCGCCAAAAATAGTGAAAAAGTGAGAATATAAAAAAAACGTAATAAAAATTAACCTTTAAAAAGACGTTTGAAAAAACCTTTTTTCTTAAAATGATTGCAATTACAATCTTTTGTAAATCGTACATTTGTATTCAACCAATGCCGAAATCCGAGCATAAAGGAAAACGTTTTATACGAATTACCATACAAAAAGCTCATATTAATATCATTGTTATTCCCAATAAAAATATCGTATTCAAGTTTTAACATTAATGCAGGTCTATACTCTACTTTTCCATTTCTATTGTATTTAACTTCGGGCTTATATAATGGACCTAACACATCCCACGAACGTCGATATGTAAGAGCCGGAGCAACATCAATATATAGTTGATTTCTGTATTTATGAAAAAACATATAACGCAATGAAAATTTGGTAAAACCGGCTGTTAATCCGGCAGCATCAGCAAATATGGAAGTCGATAATTGAAGCGATAACCAATTGTCTTTAATATAAAATTCATACGAAAGCATCAAACCGGGTTCCGTGCAAAAATATCCCAACGAGTCGAGATTGTTCTCATAATAATGCAAATTTGGATTTCCGAAAAAATGACCTCCGATAGTATGAGCCTCTAACGATATTGCTGATTGTGAATGCATTAAATTGCATTTCGCAAACAAAAAAATAATTAATATTATCGTCAGCTTTTGCTTCATAATTTTATGCTAAATTAGCAAAGATTTTTATTCAAAGTATTAAACGAAAATTAAACCATTATGGTATATAAATTTTTCTTTGTCGCCGCATTGCTTTTGTCATTTTTAAAAGCTTTTCAGCAAACAAAACCTGCTTATCAAATCTATGATACAACCGGAAAAGTAATTGCCTATGAGCAAATGATTAAAGAATGTCAAACAGCCGATATTGTTTTTTTTGGTGAATTGCACAACAATTCCATTTGCCATTGGCTGGAATATGAAGTATTAAACGATTTAATTAAGGCACGCGACAAAAAAGTTGTAGCCGGAGCAGAAATGTTTGAAGCTGACAATCAATTAGTGATTAATGAACTTTTTCAACACCTTATTCCCATGTCAAAATGGGAAGAAAATGTTCGCTTATGGCCTAATTACAGCACAGACTACAAACCAATAGTCGAATTGTGTTACCAAAATGGAATATCACTGATTGCGACCAACATACCTCGCCGCTATGCTGCTAAAGTTGCAAAAGGAGGTTTTGAGAGCTTGGATAGCCTGTCGGACGAAGCAAAAAAATTTATAGCACCCTTACCCATTAAGTACGACGAAAATATAGCATGTTATAAAAATATGCTCTCTATGGGGGGCATGGGCAAAATGCACGCCAACACAAACTTACCCAAAGCCCAAGCTATAAAAGATGCAACTATGGCTTATTTTATATTGAAATATTTACCCAACAAATGGCTCTTTTATCATTTTAATGGTGCTTATCATAGCGACAACTTTGAAGGAATTGTTTGGTATTTAAAACAAAAACACAGCGATTTGAAAATAATAACCATCAGCTCTATTGAACTTGATGATGTAAATACTCCAACCAAAGACGACTTAGTAGGGAAAGCCAATTTTATCATTGCCATTCCAACAACCATGACAAAAACCTATTAGCAAAATGGAATATACAATCGAAGAACTTCTAAAACAGCTTGAAGAACAAAAAAAACAAAACCGAGAATTGCTTCAACGCAATAAAGAACTCATTGAACAAAACAATCTTTTAAATGACGAAATCGAAAGACTTCGCATACGCGTTCAACATGAATCTGCCGATAAAAAAAGCCTTCGTTTCAAAATGGCTACAGTTCTGTTTGCCGACATTAGAGGATTTACAAAGTTATCGGATGAAGCAGATCCTCAAAAACTAATTGACGAGCTCGACCGATTTTACTTCATTATGGATGGAATAATTAAAAAGTATAATATCGAAAAAGTTTCGTCTGTTGGCGATACCATCATGTTAGTCGGAGGTATCCCAAAGAAGAACAGAACAAACCCAATTGAAATGGTGTTAGCTGCCATGGAAATTCAACATGAGTTTGAAAAATTTCAAGAAGAAATTTTCGGGCACGGAAAACGTATATGGGAAATAAATATGGGCATTCACTCGGGACCCGTAACCGTTTCGATTTCCGGAAAAAAGAAAGAATCGTACGAAGTAAAAGGTGAAACAGTAAATATTGCCAGTCGTATCGAAGCTGCTTCAGAAAACGGAAAAATTATTATTTCTGAACAAACACGCGAATTAGTTTCAGCATATTTCCGATGCCGCTACTTAGGCAAGTTGCCTGTAAAATATGTCGGCGATATGAATTTATACAATGTTAATGGTTATTTACCCGAATTTTCGGCTGATAACAAAGGATTACTGCCCAACCAGACATTTATTACCAAACTTCAACTCATTCGTTACGACGATCTCGAAGAATTTATGCTCGACAAGTTAGAACGAGAACTGCCAAAATATCTCTACTATCATAACCTTAAACATACCATGGATGTTGTAATCCAAGCAGAAATCATTGGTAGAGGCGAAGGCATTTCGGAAGAAGAAATGCTCCTTTTAAAAACAGCTGCATTGTTTCACGATTCGGGGCAAACAGTACAATCAAAAGGTCACGAACAAATAAGTGCACAAATTGCACAGGAAATACTTCCTAAATATGGCTATTCAATTGAACAAATAAACATTATTTGCGATATTATTAAAGCTACCGAACTTCCACCTAAACCTCAAACATTACTTCAGAATATCATTTGCGATGCAGATCTTGATTATTTAGGAAGAAGCGATTTTATTCCCGTTTCCAACACATTATATAAGGAACTCCACGAACAAAAACTTATCGGTTCTATGGACGATTGGAATCGACTTCAAATTAAATTTTTATCGGCACATCAATACTTTACCGAAACCGCTAATAAATTGAGAGAAGTAAATAAACAAACTCAAATTGAGCGACTAAAACAATTAATTGAAGATTAACACCTTAGTGAACTATCTTTTCTAAAACAGGTATTAAACCTGAAAAGAAAAACTCAACTGCAATAACCATTACGATTAATCCCATTAAACGCATAAGTACGTTGTTGCCCGTTTCGCCTAAAAATCGAGAAATTTTTGTAGAGCTATATAAAATTATGTAAGTCAACAACATAACAAAAACAATAGTTGAAATTAAAACTATTTTATGACTCATCGTAGTTGCATCTTCCATTAAAACGATGGCATTGGTAATGGAGCCCGGACCGCAAATCATTGGAATAGCTAAGGGAGTTATTGAAATATCATTTACATACGAATTCACTTCCGATTCTTTAACTTTTACTTTAACTAAGCGAGCTTGGAGCATATCCATACCCATTAAAAAGAAAATAATACCACCTACCATTCTAAAACTATTTACCGAAACACCAAAAAACTTGAATAATAGCTGACCCGTAAATGCAAAAAATAAGATTGTAATCAACGCAACCACACTTGCTTTTTGAGCAGTTTTTATTTTTTTCTTATCATCAAGGCTCGAAGTCATTGTCATAAAAATGGGCATCGTTCCAAGTGGATTAATAAGTGTAAAAAACGAAGTAAAAGCCAATAAGCCATATTTCAATAGTTCATCCATAATCAAAATTTTTTGCAAAAATAGAAAATTTAATCAATTTCATACATTGACCAAGACACAAGCTCGTATCGTTTAAAAAAAAATGTAAAAATATTTTTTTAATTCAATTTTTAGTTATAATTTTGTCCATTCAGTTAAACCTTTTGATTAAACCATATGGATAATATATTAACACACTCATTATCAGAAACTGAAATCAAAATTTTGGATGCAGCAAAAAAGATATTCATCGAAAAAGGGTTCGATGGAGCCAGCATGCAAGATATTGCCAACGAAGCCGGAATTAATAAAGCTCTGCTACATTATTATTTTCGAAAAAAAGAATTTCTTTTTCAAGTAATCTTTAAACAAGCTCTCTTTGATTTTATTCCCAACATTATGATTTCTATGACCTCTAACGAACCTTTTTTGGTTAAATTAAAAGTGTTTATAGAAAATTACATCGAAATGCTTACCAAACACCCCCATATACCCATTTTTATTCTGCACGAATTATCCAGACGTCCCGAAAATCTCGTTTCCATTATAAAATCAATGGGAGTAAACCCACAAATCATTTTGTCCATTTTCGAAAAAGAAATAAAAGAAGCAGGTGGCGAATATTACCCGCCTGAACACTTAATAATCAACACATTAGCCATGTGTATTTTCCCCTTTGCTGCCAAACCAATTATTTCTTCCTTCATTTTTAATCAGAACGAAGAAGAATTTCAAAAATTTATCAGCGAACGCAAACAACTTGTTTATGACTTTATAATAAAAGCTTTAAAACTATGAACACCAAATATTTATTGCTAATTTTCATATGCATTTTCTGGTTTAATAACGTTTTTTCGCAAAACGATACCATTACATTTAACTCACTTCTACAAAGCCTTGAGCAAAACTTCAAATTAAAAGAAAACGCTTTTAATGCCGATTCGGTATATCAATTAAAAAACCGAATCAACAATACATCTTACCTACCACAACTAAACTTAATAACACAAGCAACGTATCAGAGCGATGTTACCAGTTTACCCATTTCCATTCCTCATGTTACCATTCCAACACTAGATAAAGATCAATATAAAGTTGCCTTAGAAGCCAATCAAATAATTTACGATGGTTCTTTAACAAAAATCGTCAACAAACGCGATGCTTTATCGGCAGAATTGGAAGCAGCCCAATCAAAGGTAAACCTTACCAATTTAAAAGATATGCTAAACAAATGGACGTATCTTTATCTTACAAACAACAAAATTAAAGAACAACTTCAAGAACAAAAAAATATACTGCAAAAAAAACAAAGCGAGGTAGAGCATTTAATTTCAGGTGGATTAGCTACAATAACCGATTTAGACATGCTTCAAGTTGAACTGCTGAAAATTGAACAACAGATTGATGCACTAAACAACACGTGTAACGGAATTATTTCAAACATCGAATTGCTTACATCGCAAAAATTAGAAGATAAAACTATAAAATATGAAAATGAAGACGTTACAACATCAGATACCATACAACGATGCGAGTTAAGTCTATACGAAAAAAGAGAAAACATAGCATTATTGAATGCTCAGTTTGCATCAAAAAAACGATTGCCTCAGGTAGTCGCATTCGGCCAAACAGGATATGGGAAGCCCGGATTAAACATGCTATCTAACGAATTTGACACATATTATCTGGTTGGATTAAAAATGGTTCTCAATGTTTACGACTGGGGAAGAAGCTCAAAAGAAAAGAAAATTGCTTTATTAAATCAAAAGTCCATTCGTAATGAACAAGAATTATTTAAGCAAAACGTTCAGCTTCAACAAAATGAATTAATATCATCCATTAATAAAATAGAACAATGGATGGAAAAAGATTTGCAAATTATTGAACTACGAAACAAGATCGTTCAAGCCACCAATGCAAAACTTTTAAACGGAACCGCTAAAATCACAGATTATTTAAGCGATTTAAATGCTAAAACACAGGCATTGATTGACTTAGAAAAACATAAAATCGAAAAAAAATACTATATACAAGCATATAAAATAGTAACCGGCATAAAATAAAATAATTATGAATAGAATTAAATTTATAAGTTTTGCATGGGCGTTGATACTGGTTTCATGCAATAGCAGCGAAAACAGCCCCGATGCGTATGGTCAATTTGAAGCTACAGAAATTATCATTTCCGCTCAAACACAGGGTTCACTTTTAAACTGGAATGTTGAAGAAGGGAAAAAGTACGATTCTTCAGCTGTGCTTGGATACATTGATTCAACTTCCTTGTTTCTGAAGAAGGAACAGCTAAAAGCTCAGTATAAGTCTATTTCTTCAAAATATACCAGCATTACAACGCAGATTGATGTGTTGAATGAGCAAAAGAAGAATTTGTTGAAAGAAAAAGATCGTTTTGCAAAATTAGTGAGCGAAAATGCCGCAACGCAAAAACAATTAGACGATATTACCAATAACATAGAAGTACTAAACAAGCAAATCGAAAACATAAAATCTCAAAACCTGCCTGTTTCAAGCGAACTGGAAGCAATGAATTTTCAAATTAAGCAATTGGAAGACCAATTATCCAAATGTTATGTAAAAATGCCCATAAACGGAACTATTTTAGAAAAATATGCAGAAGAATCCGAATTTGTAGCACCTCCAAAGTCCTTGGCAAAGATTGCTAACTTGGAAAATCTTATATTAAGGGCATACATTGACGAAGAGCAACTCTCGCAAATTAAATTAGGACAAAAGGTTCGTGTTTTTGTTGACAATGGCGGCAATCTGAAAGAATATCCCGGAGTGATTTCGTGGATTTCTTCGCAATCGGAGTTTTCGCCAAAAATTATTCAAAATCGCGATGAACGGAAAAACCTGATGTATGCCATAAAAATTACAGTAAAAAACGACGGCGGTTTAAAAATAGGCATGTTGGGCGATGTTCGCTTTAATTAATTGATGGAAGCTATAAAAGTCCAAAATATTACCAAATCATATGGCGAAGTCAAGGCTTTGCAGGGAATCGATTTATCTGTCAATCAGGGCGAAATATTCGGATTAATTGGCCCGGATGGAGCCGGAAAAACTTCACTTATCCGTATTCTTACGACATTGATTCTTCCCGATGCCGGTGATGCTTTTGTTATGGATAAACATGTAGTTCGCGATTACAATAAAATCAGAAAAATAGTGGGTTATATGCCCCAACGTTTTTCGCTTTATATGGATTTATCAGTTGAAGAAAATTTACAGTTTTATGCAGAGATATTCGGAACTACCATAAGTGAAAATTATTCATTGATTGAACCAATATACAAGCAAATAGAGCCATTTAAAACACGTAAAGCTGCTCAATTATCCGGAGGCATGAAACAAAAATTAGCCCTTTCGTGTGCTCTTATTCACAAGCCCGAAGTGCTTTTTTTAGATGAACCTACTACCGGTGTCGATGCCGTTTCGCGAGTTGAATTTTGGGAAATGCTCCATGAATACAAAAAAGCCGGTATCACAGTTTTTGTTTCCACGCCTTATATGGATGAAGCATTACAATGCGACCAACTTGCATTTATTAAAAACGGAACTATTTTATCTGTTTCCAAACCCGAAGAAGTTTTAAAAAAATACCCATTCAATATTTTTAAAATAAATGCAGAAGATATTTTGCCACTCATCAATTTATTAAAAGAGAAACTACCCGGTGCAATTATTACACGATTTGGAACCTCACTGCATTGTTCGGTTTCAAAATCGGAAATTGAAATACGGGAGATTATTCAAACATTTTCGAATGCTCAAATAACAACGATAAAGCCCACCATCGAAGATTGTTTCCTATGGTTATCGCAAGAGAATGAGTAACGAACATCAACATATCATCGTTGCCAAAGATTTGGTTAAAAAGTTTGGTTCGTTTGTTGCAAACAATCACCTCAACTTTGAAGTTAAGAGCGGAGAAATTTTTGGCTTACTTGGAGCAAACGGCGCCGGAAAAACCACCGCTATAAAAATGATGATCGGTTTGCTTAAACCTACATCGGGCGAATTGAAAGTAAATGGTTACGATATTTATACCGAAACCGAAAAAATCCGCAAAACCATTGGTTACATGAGCCAGAAATTTTCGTTATATGAAGAACTGACCATTTACGAAAACATCCGCTTTTTCGGAGGAATTTATGGTTTGAGTTTAAAAGACATAAAATCGAGAGCAGCATGGGCAGAGAATCTGTTCAATTTAAAAGGCTTAATGAATAAACGTGTTTCGGAAATTCCGCTGGGATGGAAACAAAAAATTGCTTTTGTAGTAGCAAATATTCATAATCCTACCATTGTTTTTCTGGACGAACCCACCGGTGGCGTTGATCCCAAAGTGCGTCGCGATTTTTGGGACAGTATCTATCAGGCTTCGGCAAACGGAACGACAATTATCGTAACAACTCACTACATGGACGAAGCAGAATATTGCCAACGTGTTTGCATTATGAACGAAGGAGAGATAAAAGCATTAGGTTCTCCACAGGAACTTAAAACAGGTTTTAACGTTGATTCTATAAACGATTTATTTGTTAAAATTGTTAGAAGAAAATGAAAGAACTCAACGCATTCATAAAAAAAGAATTTATTCACATTTTCCGCGACTGGAGAACCTTGCTCGTGTTATTTGCCATTCCTGCCATTCAGCTTATCGTTTTCGGGTATGCCATTTCAAACGATTTAAAATATATATCCGTTGGTGTGTGGGATAAATCGAACGATGAAATGAGCCGAAAAATGATTGCTAAGCTGGCTTTTTCAGATTTTTTTAAAGTTAATGCCGTATTAAGCAATGAATCGGAAATAGAATCATTATTTAAAAAGGGAACCATAAAGGAAGTAATTATTGTAGAAGATAAGTTCTCGAAAAAACTCATACGAGACGGTATTGCAAATGTACAAGTAATTGCGGATGCTACCGAACCCAACACAGCCAATATGGCCGTGAATTATACAACGGCTATGATTAATGCCTTCGCACAAGAAATCAATAAACAGCCATTAAAACCCTCACCGTTTACTGCGGAAGTGAAAATGCTTTACAATCCTACTTTACAGGCTTCGTGGATGTTTGTTCCTGGAATTATTGCGCTGATTCTAACACTTATTTCCGTAATGCTAACATCTGTAAGCATTGTAAGAGAGAAAGAATTTGGCTCCATGGAATTGCTTTTGGTTACTCCACTTAAACCTATTACAATTATTGTTGGCAAAGTTATTCCATATTTTATACTTTCAGTTTTTAATATCAGCTTTATATTTCTACTGGGACATTTACTGTTTCATGTTCCGGTAGCGGGAAGTATTGTAACATTATATTTTATTTCGTTGTTGTACATAATTTTAGCTTTGACGATTGGTATTTTCATTTCTGTTTCTGTTTCCAATCAACAAATTGCTATGATGATTTCGTTGGTAGCATTGATGCTTCCTACTATCTTGCTTTCCGGTTTTATCTTTCCCATCGAAAACATGCCCAAATGGTTGCAAGTGTTTTCAGCAATTATGCCACCACGTTATTTTATCGAAGCTTTAAGAGGCATTATGCTAAAGGGGAACGGAATAGTAGAGCTTTGGAAAGATTTTGCAGTTATTGCAGGAATGATGGTAGTTTTTATTGTGCTAAGTATTAAAAAATATAAATCCCGTTTAATGTAATGCGAGTGATTTTGTTCATAATGCAAAAGGAGTTTATTCAGGTGTTTCGCAATCGGATGATGTTGCCTATACTTTTTGTGATTCCGATAATTCAATTGCTCATTCTAGTTAATGCTGCAACTTACGAAATGAAGAATATCCGCATTGCCTTTGTTGACTACGACCATAGCACTTTCTCGCAACGATTTATTACAAAGATTCGTGGAACCGATTATTTTATTGTGGGCGATAATCAGTCGTCCGTAAACACTGCCATTAAAGCCATTGACGAAAATAAAGTAACAGCAGTGGTTGTGATTCCAAAAGATTTTGAAAAAAAGCTCAAGTCCAATGCTTATCCGCTCAAGATTCAGGTGCTGATAAATGCTATAAACTCCGTGAATGCTACTATTTCTTATTCGTATGTGCAGCAGATATTTCTTTCACTTAAGAATGAGGACGTTTTTGCAAAGCAAACAGGCAATATGCCCGTACAAACCATTAATACCATTCCACGATACTGGTACAATGCCGATTTTAATTACAAAAAATATATGGTTCCCGGTGTGTTGGTGATGCTGGTAACACTTATCAGCTTTTTACTTGCAGCATTGAATATTGTACGCGAAAAGGAAGTCGGAACTATTGAACAATTAAACGTTACACCCATAAAAAAATACCAGTTTATCATAGGGAAATTGCTTCCGTTCTGGATTTTGGCTTTGTTTGAGCTGGCACTTGGCCTCACCATTGGTAAATTAGTGTATGATATACCTTTAGCCGGAAGCCTGCCATTGCTCTTTGCCTTTTCGGGTGTGTATATGATTGTGCTGTTGTCAATGGGTTTGTTCGTCTCGACGTTGGTAGATAATCAACAGCAGGCAACGTTGGTTTCATTTTTCTTTTTGATGGTGTTTATACTATTGAGCGGTTTATTTACCAGCCTCGAAAGCATGCCACCCTGGATTCAATACATCAATAAAATAAATCCGTTGGCATATTATGTTTCAGTAATGCGAATGATTTTGCTTAAAGGTAGCGGTTTTATAGATATTTTGCCGCATTTTATTTCTATTTCCATTTTAGCAATGGCAGCCATGACATTGGCTGTGTTTAGATACCGAAAAACGTCGGGATAATTCATTATTATGGTGAGTGGATTTTATTTTACAAGAAATTGTTACAAATCCATTCAGAGCTTTCGTGATGGAATGAAGTTACGGGTACATGTCTTATAGAGCGTTCTTTATCTTACGTGTATTTCTTTTATAACATCCGTTTGAATCACATCCGGTTTTAAACGTTCGATATATTCAATGCTTTCGAGTGTGTGCAACGTCCATACCTGAATTTTCAGCCCTTTTGAGCGTAAATACCTCATATTTTGTTCGGTCATACTTGTATCATAATAAGCAAAAGAAACGCCGGTATATCCTCTATCGATGCAAGTATTTACAGCTGTCCGCAAATCACTATAAGCCAATAAGTATCTATCTACCAGCGGCTCTTTAAATTTCATGTAATCGAGAAAAATCGTATAATCGGTTTCTACAAAAACACGACGTTGAAGGTGATAACGTCTTACCTTGGTACGAATAGAATCGCTCATCCTGTCATAATAAGCATACAAATCAAGTGTTGGTGCCATAGGGAAATAGCCCTTAATATCTAATGAAATAATTTTATTGACAGCATACCTTGACATCCAATAAAAAACAGAGTCAAGCTTAGCAACCGGTTTATCGGGCAATTGCAACGCTATAATTTCTGCATCATGCATGGTGGGAATACATAAATAAGAATTATTGTCAGGAAATGTTGCATCGTGCCAAAGCCATAGAGTGCCGTCCAAACTCATCTGTATATCGGTTTCAGAACCATGCAAATATTGAAATCCAATTAACATAGATGCAAACGTATTTTCGCGCGGAAAAGAACTGTCTTTGCCATAAAAATCATCGCTCCCCGACCCTCTGTGACCTATAAATTTGACGACAAAATTGGTTGTTGGTTCGGGTACATCGTTGTCTTTTGAACATGAATTCAACAAAAAAATGAATGATATTACTAATAAAAAAAAACTTCCTTTCATTATTCTAAATATACTTTCATATCTAATTTCTGAATTTTTATAGATGCCTTGTTATTATTCCAAAAGTATGCATTTATATATCGTATTGGAACAAAAGTATTCATTTTTTTTAAAACAAAATACTTATTCAAACTCTCCGTTTTTGTTTCTCCATTTTTTACAGAAAATTCAAAGCATTGCCAACCAATATTTTTTTCTGCTGAATCTTTTGCTTCGAACACTAATTTAAAGGTTGTACTTTCTGTTGACAATAATTTGTATTGAATGGTTCCTAATACATGCAACAATCCATCATTGTTATTTTGTTTACATTTTAGGCTTAAAATAGTTGTAAATTCATTTTCTTTTTTCAATTCATTTACTTTAAACAACTTACATTGTTCAAACCTTGTTTGCTTTTTGCATTCTGGATATACTTGTATAGCATACTCACTTAAAAATGTTGAAATAGGTAGTAATTTATTTTGTTTGGGTAACATTTTATGTACAGAAGTTATTGATGTTCTTTTATGCTTCATTTCCTCTGTAATAGTTGGATTTACAATCGATTTTTGAACAAAATTGTCGGAAACAGTAAACAAGCTATCCTTATTCAAATAGAGGTTGTCCATTAAAACATCCGGATATGTCTTGTTTTCCCAAATAAAAGAAAACAGACTCTTTATTCTAAAAATATTGGAAGTATCCAAGTAACTTCCTAAATAACAAGTCCAGCTTGGTATATTAAGTCTGGCTTTCTTTTTAAGCATCTGTTCTAAAGATGGTGCAATATCCAAGTGACTGCAAACACCTTTGAAAACAGCAGACCTTTTTAGTTTTGGCGAGTAAATTATTAAGGGCACGTGAAACTTCTTTAGTGCAAAATTGATATCGTACGATAATCCATGATCGCCTGTAATAATAAATATAGTGTTTTCATATTCCGGTCTTTTTTTATAAGCATCAAAAAAGTGTCGAAGTACATCATCGGTATATAAAACCGTTGCATATCTTTTTTTAATGTAATAAGTTGTTTGCTTCGCCAATAATTCGGGGTGAGCAGCAAAATATTGATCCAGTTTTTTTTCGTATTTTCCTATTTCTGAATAATTCCAAGGATTGTGATTACTAAGCGTAAGGTAAATATCTACACGTGGTTTGGGTGGAAAAGAATCCAAGACATTCAACGAATGGTTAAAAAGGGTTCTGTCGTCATAACCCCACGAAAATTGTTCATTTCCCATTTTTTTATATCGCTTGGGAAAAACATTGATAATATAATCGGCATGGTTATATTCTAAAAACGAAGCCATGTTGTCGAAATTTGACCAGCCTCCATAAAAAAATGAAATAAAATAACCATTGTGCTTTAAATTACGGAGCAATGAACTATGATTAGGAAAAGAATCGCAAAGCTCATTAAAACCTTTTTCACCATATGGCACCGAAGCGAATATCGAAGGCAATACCCCAAATGTTCTTCCTGAAGTAGCTAAAAAATTATACCAATACAAACTATTTTGTGCCAACGAATCGAGAAAAGGAGTAAAACTTCCATATAGAGCGTCGGGACCCGAATAATTTCTTCCTAAGCTTTCTATAATAATAAAGACTAAATTGGGTTTTCGGTCAAAAGAACTAAAAAAAGGACTTAAAACATCGCACGTATCACGATACCTCAATAATGGGAATTGAGCCGAGATGAGTCGCTTGTTTACAATTTCATTATCAAAAATTTCTTTATAATCAGAATCCGAAAAAGTTTTTACCTCATCATTTCTGTCTTTAAATAAGAGTGATTTTATAAAATATGAAACCTTGTTTTCATAAACAACCTTTTTTGCTTCCGATGGTTGATTTTTTAAAAATAATGTTCGAGTCGGAATCAATGAAAAAACGAATAAAAAAACAAAACCAAATCGAACAGCCCTTAATGGAAATCTTTTTATCAACCTATAACAAAGCCAAAAAAAGAACAACGCAACACTAAAGTAAATAAAAAAGGGAAACAATAAATAAGCATACGTTGTATATAAAAGACTCGTATTTTGACCATTGTAGTTAAATAGAAGTAAATCTGGCAATAATTCACTAAAAGCAGTATAATATGAAAAGAAAATTGATAAAAAACTGTACATCACAAAAAAAATAACAATAATGTACTTACTGATTTTCAAACACTTATTTCTACATAGTAATAAAAGGAATAAAAAAACAAGCCAAAATCGTGAAATGAGTGAAATATCAACTGCCCACGCTTTTAATAAATCTATAAGTTGAAATTGGTAGCCCAACGCATTGTAATAACTTAAAATTAATGCATCTAAGGTTTTTAAAGCAATCGTTAATAAACTAGTGCTGACTATCCCAGGCAAAAAAAACAATAATACATTTCTACCCTCTTCCCGAAGTATAGCTATTTGTTTTTTCATGGTTTTTCAAAAAAAACACAAAGATAAACTAAATTTATTTAGTTGTGTTTATTTTTGTTAAGATAATTTGAGGGAAATATTGATATTCTAATGAATGAATCTTTTGAGCTAACGTATCGGCAGTATCATCTTCTATTATTTTACATACAGCTTGAAATAAAATGGTACCTTTATCGTATTCTTTATTTACCAAATGTATAGTAATGCCCGAACACGTTTCTTTGTTTTCAATAACTTTTTGATGTACATGATGCCCGTACATTCCTTTGCCGCCATATGCAGGCAACAAGGCTGGGTGAATATTAATTATCTTATTATCGAAAACTTCAATCATTTTTTCGGGGACTAACCACAAAAAACCTGCTAATATAACATAGTCAATTTTTGATTGAAGAAGCAAATCCAATATTGTATTCTGTTGATAAAATTCTTCACGATTAAATGCTCTAACAGAAATATTGTATTTTTTCATTCGTTCAATTACACCGGCATTGGGGTTATTGGTCAAAATCAACTTTACACTAACCTCTTTATTATCTGCAAAATAACGGACAATGTTTTCGGCATTGGTACCACTACCCGAAGCGAAAATAGCTAAATTAACACATTTTGAGCTCATTTTTAATACTTATTTAATTGATATTCAGTAATCATAATTTTTAATTCGTCAAATTTTTACAAAAAAGTTTGAAAAAATCGTTACAAATTTATTTCTTTGCAGTCTCAAAAAAAAATTAAGTATTAACTAAAACTTAAAATTATGTCAGACATTGCTTCAAGAGTTAAAGCAATCATCGTCGATAAACTTGGCGTTGACGAAAACGAAGTTACTAACGAAGCTAGCTTCACCAACGATTTAGGAGCAGATTCGCTCGACACCGTTGAATTAATTATGGAATTTGAAAAAGAATTCAACATTGCCATCCCCGATGACCAAGCTGAAAAAATTGGTACTGTAGGTGATGCTGTTTCTTACATTGAAAAAAACGCAAAGTAATTTTTTAATTAAAATCTGGTTTTATGGAGTTAAAAAGAGTTGTTGTAACCGGAATGGGTGCATTGACGCCTATTGGAAATACAATACCCGAATTTTGGGAAGGTTTAAAAAATGGAATTAGTGGCTGTGATTTAATCACTCATTTTGATGCTTCAAAATTTAAAACCAGATTTGCTTGCGAAGTAAAAAACTTCAATGTAGAAAATTTTATTGACCGCAAGGAAGCCAGGAAACTGGACAGGTATGCCCAGTTTGCCCTGGTTGCTGCGGACGAAGCAGTTAAAGACTCAGGTCTCGAATTAGATAAAATTGACTTAGACGAAGCTGGCGTTATTTGGGCTTCGGGTATCGGTGGTATTCAAACCTTTCAGGAAGAAGTAATTTCATTCAGCAAAGGCGATGGAACACCCCGCTTTAGCCCATTTTTCATTCCCAAAATGATTGCCGATATTGCTGCAGGTCACATATCCATGAAATATGGCTTTAGAGGACCTAATTTCTGTACGGTATCTGCATGTGCTTCATCTTCTCATGCTATTGCTGAAGCATATACTCAAATTCGCTTAGGCAAAGCAAAAATAATGGTTACCGGTGGTTCAGAGGCAGCCATTATGGAAGCCGGCGTTGGTGGATTTAATTCAATGCAAGCATTATCAACCAACAACGATGAATACAAAACTGCATCTCGTCCTTTCTGCAAAACTCGTGATGGTTTTGTTATGGGCGAAGGTGGTGCCGGACTTATTCTCGAAGAATATGAACATGCCGTTGCTCGCGGAGCTAAAATATATGCCGAAATAGTAGGCACCGGGTTAACAGCCGATGCTTATCACCTTACTGCACCCCATCCCGAAGGATTAGGAGCTAAAAAAGTAATGGAAATGGCATTAAAAGAAGCCAATATTAGCCCCGATAAAGTAGATTACATCAATGTTCATGGAACAGCTACTCCACTTGGCGATATTGCCGAACTTAAAGCAATTCAAGCTGTTTTTGGCGAACATGCTTATAAACTTAACATCAGTTCAACCAAATCAATGCACGGACATTTATTGGGCGGAGCCGGAGCTATTGAAGCCATAGCCAGCATATTAGCTATGATTCACAATACCGTTCCTCCTACTATTAATCATAAAGAACAAGACGAAAATATCGATCCTAAACTCAATCTAACTTTACATAAAGCTCAGGAACGCACAGTTAATTATGCACTTAGCAATACCTTTGGTTTTGGCGGTCATAATGCTTGCGTATTGTTTAAAAAATTATCTTAATTCATTTGTTCTCGTTTTTTAAAAAAAATTATCATCATCCACTTTCAAAATTTATAAAGAGTGTTTTTGGGTTTATACCTAAAAACATTTTTTATTATGAGTTGGCACTAACTCATAAATCTGCTTCTATTTATTAT
Organism: Bacteroidales bacterium; assembly: GCA_035371305.1. Classification (GTDB taxonomy): domain Bacteria; phylum Bacteroidota; class Bacteroidia; order Bacteroidales; family GWA2-32-17; genus Ch61. Next base: position 14,805 of record DAOOWN010000017.1, on the reverse strand, counting down.
AACAAAGATTTCTCCATCAATAATGAACGACTTGAATTTTTAGGCGATGCCGTTTTAAATACCATCATTGGAGAATATCTTTTTCACGAATACATTAACGAAAACGAGGGGTTCCTCACAAATTTACGTTCAAAAATTGTAAGCCGCCACTCGCTTAACAACATTGCCATAAAGCTGCAGTTAACCAACGTCATAAAACAGCAACCCGATTTAGATATTTTAGCTTCAAACATTCCGGGCAACGCCTTAGAAGCAATGATTGGTGCCATTTTTATAGATAAGGGTTACGACTTTACAAAAAAAATTGTTCTCGCCAAAATCATTCTTCCAAACGTTGATTGGCAAGATTTGATAGAAAATGATACCAACTTTAAAGGGAAAATAATTGACTGGGCACAAAAACATCATGTTAGCATCGAATTTAAATGCGAATCAACTTATATTAATGACAAACAACAAGGCTATATAGCCGAAGTTTGGATAAAAAATAAAATGGTAGGTACAGGAAAAGGCATTACCAAAAAAGAAGCAGAACAACAAGCAGCTAAAGAAGCATTAGGGAATATCATGCCCACCCAATAAATTCGGTCTTCGTTTTTTTGTGCGTTCAAGTGCTTGTTCCATTTTCCAGTTTTCAATTTCTTTTTCGTTGCCGGAAAGCAATACATCCGGAACTTTCCAACCGTTGAATTCTGCCGGACGTGTATAAACAGGCGGAGCCAATAAATTGTCCTGAAACGAATCCGAAAGGGCCGACATTTCGTCGCCAATAGCACCCGGAATGAGCCGCACAATGCTGTCAACCATAACGGCAGCCGCTATTTCACCTCCTGTAAGCACATAATCACCAATGCTAATTTCGCGGGTAATCAAATTCTCACGAATACGATGGTCAATGCCTTTATAATGACCACACAAAATAAGAATATTTTTCTTTAACGAAAGCTCATTTGCCAATTGCTGATTAAATAGTTCACCATCGGGCGAAGTATAAATAATTTCATCGTATTCACATTGTGTTTTCAAATGGGTTATAGCATTGTACACCGGTTCTACCATAATAACCATTCCGCCTTTTCCGCTGTATGGGTAATCGTCCACCTGACGATGCTTATACGGACTGAAATCACGTAGATTATGAACATTAATCTCAACTAATTTCTTTTCTTTAGCCCTTTTTACAATGGAATAATTTAGTGGACTTTCAAGCAATTCAGGTAAAACAGTAAGGATATCGAAACGCATAGTTTTAGTATAAAGTTGAAAGGTTAATGTTTATAAAGTACACATAAAAAGCAAAAGTAACGAATGAAAAACGTGTTATTTGAATTTTATACATAATCTGAAAATTATAGTGTTTTTATTAACCCGGAAATTAACCGTGAGTTTTCTTCTGATAAATTTAAAAGTGCATTGTTTTTTTCGGGGTCATTTATTTTTAAGTCATGGGATAAGATTAGCATCGTCCTGACTTCACCACATGAACCTTTTGCTATATAAAGAAATTGCTTAAAATCGTTATTGCTTTTTCTTTCAAATCCTTCGGCAATATTATTCATGACTGAAACGGAAGCTCTTTGAATTTGATTTTTTAGTCCGAAGTCATTACAATCAGAGTATAAGGAATAAATAGTTATTGCTAAATCCTTAGCCTTTTGCCATGCAATAATATTTTCAAACCTTGATATAGCCATATTTCAATATTTTAGCTTTCACCTTTTTACCTAATAACTTCCATTTCCTTCATAAGCCTTTCATTCCCCGCATATTTATCTACAATAAACAAAACATAACGAATATCGAGAACAACATTTCTACATCGTTGAGGGTCGTATTGAATATCGCTCATTGTGCTTTCCCAAGTGCGGTCGAAATTAATACCGATAAGCTCGCCATTAGCATTTAATACAGGACTACCGCTATTACCGCCGGTTGTATGATTATTTGCAATAAAGCAAGTATGCATTAATCCATTATCAGCATATGGTCCAAAATCTTTCTTTTTCCACAATTCTTTTAGCTTATTGGGAATGTCGTAATCGTATATCGTTGAATCTTCTTTTTCCATTACTCCATCTAATGTTGTAAACCAGTCATAATGAATTCCGTCTTGAGGATCGTACGAAGAAACATTGCCATACGAAAGGCGTAACGTAAGATTTGCATCGGGATAAAAATTTTTATCCGGAAGCATCTCGCGTTGAGCTTTCATGTATAAACGATGAAGGCTGTCTATTTTAATATTAGCTTTAGATGTAATAGGTAAAATATTGGTACTGTATAGCTTAGCTGTTTCGTTCCAAATTGAATAAAAAATATCTTTTGAAAGAATTGATTTTATTTTCTTGGGTGCTAATTTTTTTAACGCCTCCACTTTTGTTAAATCAGCGATTAATGATTTTTCATAAATATAATTAGCACAGGCAAACCAGTCATTTTTAAATTTCTTTTGAAGTTTTAATAAAGTTGGAGGAGTATTATTCGCATCAATCGTTTTAAAATATTCCGTCATTATTTTCGCAAAAATATGTTTATCTACAACTTGGTTGTAATTTTTGAAAAAGCCTTGAGCTGACTTCACAAAATTATCCGTGTTGTTTTTAATTTCATCATCTGTTTTCGACTGCAATATTTTTTGCAGGTTTTTTGCAAATGCAATTATTTCTACTCCCATAATTCCCTCAAAATAATATGTTTCGACTAATGTAGGTGTTGATATTTCATTAAATACTTTTTTATACTCTGACATTAATGTTCCATATTCGTATGAGCGTTCAATATCAATATTAGCCCAATTATCAAATTCTATTTCAAAAGCTCTCTTTTTTTCGATCGTTTTCAGGCGTTTTAAACCATTGGTCTCCCCTATCCATTTTTTCCAGGCATTGGCGATACCGGCTTGTTTATTAGAATATTGAATTCGTATGAGCCGATTGGTATCCATTGCCGATTTAATTACTTCCAAACGCAAATCCCTAAGGCGAATCTGGTGAGGATTTTCCACATTTTGAATTAATTCTACTGCATACGATGGAATATATTCCTGTGTGTGTCCCGGAAACCCAAATACCATTGTAAAATCGCCCTCTTTTACTCCACTGATATTAATTTTAAAATGTTTTTTGGGGACATATGGCACATTATCGGGCGAATAGTCAGCCGGTTCATTGTTTTTATCGGCGTACACACGAAATATTGAAAAATCGCCGGTATGACGCGGCCACATCCAATTATCGGTATCGCCACCAAATTTACCTATAGACGAAGGTGGCGCACCCACTAAACGAACATCACGAAAGACTTGGTAAACAAACATAAAATACTGATTCCCGTAATAAAAAGGCTTTACTTCGACTGAATATTTTTTATTTTCCGAATTCTTTTTTACTAAGTCTTCGATTGCCTTTGAAATAACTTGAGAGCGAATCTCTTCGCTGCATTTCTGCGGTACATTATTTAAAACCAAACTCGTTACATCTTCCATTCTAACCAGGATGGATACCGTTAATCCTTGATTGGGCAATTCGTCTTTGAATTCCTTTGCCCAAAATCCATCAGTTAGGTAATCATGTTCTAAGGTGCTATGTCGCTGAATGGAACCATATCCGCAATGGTGATTGGTAAGAAGCAAACCACTCTCTGAAACAAATTCTCCTGTACAGCCGCGACCAAATAAGACAACAGCATCTTTCATGCTTGCTTTATTAATACTGTAAATATCTTCGGGACTTAATTTAAATCCTTTCTTTTTCATTTCTTCGTAAGTATGATTTCCCAAAAGCATTGGAATCCACATCCCTTCATCAGCCATAGCTCTGAAGAAGACAATAAAAAGTAATAATATCAATACACTAATTCTCATATATATTTTTTATTGACAAAGGTAGCAGAAAACAACCAATTTATCAAAATCGGGAATTTTTAAGCGTTTTAGAACTTTTTACTAAAATGATAAATTTTTATTAACAAAATTTGATTTTTTAATTTTTTTTAGATAGATTTACTTCATTAAATACCAATAAAATATGAAAACATTTTACTTGTTTTTTACCTTTTTATTCTTTATTACATTGGCAAATGCTCAAATAACATTTCAAAAGAGATATGCCATTGGGAACACATTTGATTTTTTAACTTCTGTAGTCCAAAACTCAGATAGAAGTTATACAATGGCTGGATACGATGTTAATATTGCAGCCTATGGAATTGACTTGGTAAATGTTGATTCTTCGGGAGTAGTGCAGTGGGCAAAGACTTATCATAGTGGTAGTTTCTTATTTCCATATACCGATTTCTATCAATTGGGTAAACTTATTAAGACCTCCGATGGTGGTTACGTTGCATGCGGAACCAGAAAAAGCGATTTCTTAATAATGAAACTGGATGTTAACGGAAATCTAACATGGGCAAAAAATTATAATAATGGCGGGACAAGTCATTTACTAAACTCAATAAAGCAAACCTCTGATGGTGGCTATATTGCCGTAGGAGAAATACGCCAAACTGCAAATGACTCGCTCAATGCTTTTATTCTTAAAATTGCAAGCAACGGAACACTCACCTGGGGAGGAACATGGAACAACAATGCATTTAATGCCAACGATGTTTTTTTAGATGTAATAGAAGATCCAAGCAACGGATTCATTGCTGTAGGCTACACCAACGAAGTATTTAATGGTGGCACCGACACAACACAAGATATTTTAGTCGTAAAAATTGCAACGAACGGAGCATTTTCTTGGGGATATACAATGGGCGACAATTCTAACGATGAAATAGCTCAGTACATAACAAAAAATGGCAGCAATTTTTATTTAACCGGTTATACCACTTCGGGTGCTATAGGGCAAGATGTTTTCTTTATGGAAATGACCGGAAGCGGAACGCAAAATTTCTGTAAAAAATACAACTACGGCTTAACAGACTGGGGGATGAAAATTCTCTCACTTTCGTCAGGCTACTCCATTTTAGGAGGGGATGCTCTTGCTGGCAACCTATTCAAAATTGACGTAGATGCAAGTGGAAATTTTACAAGTGGCTATGCTTATTCGGGAGGATTTTCCTTCCCTATAAATATGGATGGACAAAAAACATTAGACAATGGTTGGGTACTCGGAACAATGGCGGTTGATTATACATACTATTTGTTTAAAAGTAACTCAACAGGAAGTACCGGTTGCTACGAAAGCACGTTTAATTCTTCTACTTCAACCATAACTTTAACACCCACCAGTTATAATGGAAGTTATACTAACGGAGCATCATCAGGTAGCCCATCTGTTACTGTTACAGCCTTTAGTATTGACACTATGGTTACCGATTGTCAGTTTGTTCCTTGCGATACGCCTATTGTAAATATTACTCCGGCAAGTGCTACTATTTGCCAAGGACAAAGTGCAACGTTAACAGCTTCCGGTTCTAATGGAAGTGGAAACTGCACCAGCTATAGCTGGTATTCAGGTCAAAACACAGCTTCTATCAATGTCAACCCTTCTTCAACTACAACATACACTGTTATTGGTTATGTTGGAGCATGTCCAAGCCACCCCACCAGTGTTCAAGTAACTGTAAACCCGGTGCCGAGTGTTAGCATTACAGGCACGAATACAATCTGTAACGGACAATCGACTACGCTCACAGCAAATGGCGGAAATTCTTATATTTGGAATAATGGAAATCCCACACCCAGTATTACTGTTTCGCCAACTACAACTACAACCTACACCGTAACAGCATCAAATACTTATAATTGTACAAGTACAACGAATTTTCAGGTTACAGTTAATCCGCTTCCCAATGCTACCATAAGCGGAAACAGCACTTCATGCTCAGGTGAAAATGTAATCCTCACTGCAAGTGGAGGAGATCAATATATATGGGACAATGGCAATAGCAATGCAACCATTACAGTAAACCCAACAAATACCACAACTTATAGCGTTATTGTTTCAAACACAGCAACAGGCTGTTCGTCTACAGCATCGCATACTATTAATGTAAACCCAAACCCTATTATATATATTGCCGGTGATACAATAATATGCGAAGGCACTTCAACCACATTAACAGCAAGCGGAGCCGACACTTACCTATGGTCAACAACCGAAAACACGGCAAGTATCAACGTTAACCCGCCACTTGGAACGAGCTCTTATAGTGTTACCGCAACGTATTCGGCAACCGGTTGCAGCTCTGTTAAAAATATAACGGTAACGGTTGTATCAGCACCCATTGTTCAATTTTCTGGAAACAACACAATTTGCTTAGGCCAAAACACAACCATTACAGCAAGCGGCGGCTCATCGTATTTATGGGACAACGGAAGTCACAATGCATCCATTACTGTTTCGCCTTCTAACAATACCTTTTATCATGTTACTGTATCTGCCGGAACGTGTCAAACAGTTGATAGTATAGAAGTTATTGTTCATTCATTACCCAATGCTGCAATAAGTGGAAACACTACCATTTGCAATGGCAACAATACCGTTCTTACTGCAAGCGGTGGAACCGATTATTTATGGAACACAAACGAAACAAGTCCGTCCATAAGTGTTAGTCCCACTATTAACACTACATATACTGTTACGGTTACTGACAATACTACTCAGTGCTCAGCTACAGCCAGTCAACTAATTACAGTCAATCAAAATCCAACTATTAGTTTTTCAGGCGATACAACTATTTGCGAAAATGAATCAACTACTTTAACAGCAAGCGGTGGAAACCAATACAGTTGGAACACAGGCGAAGCCAATAATAGTATATCCGTTAGTCCACATGTTGGACAAACAACTTACAATGTAACAGTAACAAACTCAACTACCCAATGTTCTTCCAATTCAACTATTACTGTTACTGTTTATGCCAACCCCAATGCTTCAGCCGGCAACGATACTACTATTTGTTTAGGGACTTCTGCTCAACTAAACGCAAGCGGAGGAATTTCATACCAATGGTTTCCAACCTCAACGTTAAACAGCTCGTCCATAGCCAGTCCTCTTGCTACTCCAAGCGATACAACAACCTATTCAGTTATTGTTACCAATGCACAAGGATGTAAAGACACGGCAAACATTACCGTTAACGTAGCTAAAATCAACAACATAAACATTGTATCCACTCCCGTAAGCTGTCCGGAAGGACATGACGGTAGTGTTGCCATTACCAATATTTCAGGCGTGCTCCCATTATCATATAATTGGGGAACATCAACCGGAAATTCTATCAGTAACCTTAGTTCAGGCGTTTACACTGTTACAATAACAGATGGAATCGGTTGTTCATATACCTATTCATCAACGGTTACAGAACCAAGTCCTTTTATCGGAACTACAAATATACAAAATGTGTCTTGCTATAATGGGAACAATGGAGCCATAACTATTAATGTAACCGGTGGTACAACTCCTTACACCTATCTTTGGAGTAATAGTAACCAAACTGCTACTGCATCCAATCTTTCTGCAACCAACTATAGTGTTACCATTACTGATGCCCATAATTGCTCATTTATATTAAATAATTTATCCGTTGAACAACCAGCATCAGCATTAAGTTATACACTCGATTCAATAAAGCATGCAACTTGCTTTAACGGCAACGATGGACTCATCATCATTCATGGATTAGGAGGTACCTCACCTTATACCTATCAATGGTCAAACGGTGGTAACGTAAATTCAAATGCGTTCCTAAGCGCAGGCAATTATATTGTTACCATTACCGACAACCATCAATGTTCATTTACTGAAACATTTGTAATCAATCAGCCCGAAGCAATAATCATTCATTCAAATATCACCGATGCTTCATGTATTGATGGTAAAGACGGGAAAATTGAGATTGTTGTAACAGGTGGGCAAGCTCCTTATAGTTACTTGTGGTCGAATAATACAACTCAAGCAAATGCTGAAAATATAAGTTCAGGTTTTTATGAACTAACAGTGAGCGACAATAAAAATTGTAATCAAACTGCACAATTTACAGTTCATGCCGAACCAAACGAATGTTTATTAATTCCAGAACTTATTACACCCAATGGCGACAATGTTAATGACAATTTTGAAATAAAAGGTATTGAGTATTTTTCTGAAGTAGATATTGAAATCTATAATCGTTGGGGCAATAAAATATTTACATTCTCTGGTTCCGGGGCAGCCTATGCTAATCCCGCAAACCAATGGAACGGCAAATATAAAGAAAAGGAAGAATGTACATTATGCTCTTTTGTTTACATTGTAAATGTTCACAACGGTAGAGATCCTTATCAGGGAATCGTAACTGTAAAAAAATAAATAAAAGATTAAATTACATTTTATTAGATGCGATAGCCTAAAGGAATACATTTATTCTAATAGACAAACCTACTGAATAAAACAAACTAATACTGTCCGATTAACATTTAAACGTGCATTTTATCGTTTTTTTTCACAACGGAGAACATGGAGGAATAAAAATAACTACTCCGTGTTTCTCTGAATTCTCTGTGGTTTCGTTTTTTCTTTAATGTATTTTGCGAATTAAACAAGGTATCTTATTCCGCATTAAACGGACGATAAATAATAATAGCGAAAGGAATAATTTAGTATCAACGAAGCTAATAAACAGCTCGTTATTTTTTCATAACTTTAAACTCAACCCTACGGTTCATAGCTCTACCTTCTTCGTCAGTATTGAATGCAATAGGACGAGATTCGCCATAACCAACAACAGTCAAACGTTTAGAATCGATACCTTTACTAATAATATAATCGGCAACTGCTCTAGCACGTTTTTCTGACAATTTTTGATTCGTTACATCAGAGCCTATATCGTCAGTATGTCCACCGATTTCGATTTCTATAGAAGGATTGTTCTTTAAAAATTCTGCTGTTCTGTCAAGTTCCGGATACGATTCCGGTAGCAATATAGCTTTGGCAAATTCAAAAAAGATATTGTTTAAACGAACTACTGACCCAACTTCAATCGGCGAAAGCCTTAACATTTCATCTTCAATTTCAGTATATTCTGAAATATCTGTCAAATCAATATTTTTATTAACATCAAAGAAACCTAAACCTATAGCTCTAAATCCGTATTTTTTACCGGCGGGTAAAATAATTTTAAATTCACCGGTATTGGGGTCTGTTCTAGCCACAGCCACTTCTTTTCCACCCGGAAGTTCTTCCACTATAATACGCGCATCAATCGGTTTATTGGTCTTTTCGTTCAATACTTTACCCGAAATCAACACAACCGGTTTGGGTTTTACTTTTGATGGAAGTTTAATTCTAAAAATATCATTTTTCCCTAGTGATTTATTGGTAGAAGAGAAATAAGCATATTCGCCTGACGCCGGAATATTGTATTTAGTATCGCTTACAGGACTATTTAAAACATTACCAAGGTTTTGTGGTTCCGTCCAATTTTGCCATGTATCATCTAAACGTGTTGTAACAAAAATATCTTCCATTCCAAAGCCCGATTTTCCGGCTGTTGAATAATACAACGTAACTCCATCTGCTGCAAGGAAGGGTGAATAGTCGTTAACACTTGTATTAATAGTGGGTCCTAGGTTCAAGGGTTTTGACCAACGGTTGTCTCCTTTTCTAAAACTAACATACAAATCCATTTCGCCATACGAATCTTTACGTTCGAGCGACATCAATAAAAATTGTCCATCGTTTGAAAGGTAATAGTTAGCAAAAGGGCTTAAGTTCATAAAATCGTCTATGATTTGTTTTTCAGGGAAAGCCCAACCTTGTTTTGTTTTGTAAGTGAGTGATACACCCGGAGCTGTTGAGCCATCTTTGTTGTATATGTTGGCAAGTAACAATTGGTTTCCGTCAGGGGTAATAGATTGAACAAAATTGTTATATTTATTGTTTAACGGAGCACCAATATTACGTGCCGGAGTCCAATGTCCATTTTCGTCTCGCACCGAATACCAAATATCGTCTTCATCTGTAATACCACCGGCATTTTCGGGATGAAATTTACGTACAAAATATATGGTACGACCATCGGGCGAAATCATGGGAGCTACTTCATCGTATATAGAGTTAATGGCTTCGCCTAAGTTTTCGGGTTTTGAAGAAAACTCAATATTAGGAACTAAATTAATGGACCATTTTACAGAATCTTTACTATCCGAAATTCCAATAGCATCAATACCGTTTCTACCAATAACAGCAATAGGATCCAACCTTACTTCTACTTCCGAAACATAAAATTCAGTGGGCTGTGGTAGGATGATGTTCATCATTCGGCATTTAATTCCCAAATTTTTAGCCGGTTGCTCATATACTACTTGTTTTTCGCCATTATTGCCAAACACGGTAACTTTAGTAATGGCACCCGGATTAGAGCCTTCAGCAATAGCTATTTGTTGGATTCGGGCAGGATTTTTATAGCCAACACGAATAAAAGCATTTGCATCAACCTCTTTTCCGTCTTTTTCTTTTGTGCACCAGTTTGTATAAGCATCACCACCGGTAGGAATAACGTTAGGAGCACCCAAAACTTGATAAGCAGCTCTTTCAGTTTTAGAATATTGTGAAGAAAATGCAACGACTTTGTCGGCCCAATATACATTAACCACCTTTGATTTTTGAGCTTGAAGAATAGAATCTTTGATTAATGCAGCTTGCCACTTCACTACATTGCTATCCAATTCATTCTTTTTTGTTTGATTTATAACCTCTATTTCTTGTTGAGAAAATGAATATAACGAACTAACTATCAACAATAAACTAAACAATAATCTTTTCATAGTTTTATTTTCAAATTTAACTTCAAAAATAAATAAGTATTAATTATTTACAAAATATTTGCAATTATTTTTTCAACTTACAAACATATATTATTGATTTTCATGCATATAAACATTATTTTATTTTATTTTTATTTTGATTGCTAATCTTTTTATCAGAAAAGCCGCCGTAAATTTTTTGGACTCAAAAATTATTATTACTTTTGTGCCTTATAAAAAAAGCGGGTGTGGCGGAACTGGCAGACGCGCCAGACTTAGGATCTGGTGCCGCAAGGCGTGGGGGTTCGAGTCCCTTCACCCGCACTTTTTTTTATACAAAAAATCATTTCTTTCAGTAAAAACATAGCATATGAACATTGAGAAAAAAGAATTAAGCCATTTACATGAAGCAGTAACCATTGTGCTCGAAAAACAAGATTACCAAGAAGCTGTTGATAAATCATTGAAAAACTTAAGAAAACAAGTTCAAATTAAAGGGTTCAGACCCGGAAACGTCCCCATGCCAATTGTAACTAAATTGTACCGTAAAAGCGTGGTTGTTGACGAAGTTGAAAAAATAATTCAAAATAAAATAACCAACTATCTCAAAGAAAACAACCTCGACGTTTTAGGAACTCCTATCATCACCGAAAACAATTTTGACTCCATCACCGAAACCGAAGAACCTACTTTTAAAATCACATTCGAGTACGGAATTAAACCAGAAATTAACATTAAACTTTCTAAAAAAGATAAAGTCCCCTATTACAATATTAAAGTTGACGAAAACAGCATCAACGAATATTTAAATTATTATAAACGCACTTACGGTGAAAACATTGACTCCGAAGAGGTGGGCGAAAATTCAACTATTCAAGGCAAAATATTCCCTAAAGACAACCCCGAACAAATTTATAACGAAAACGGAACCATACTCGTTTCCATGATAAAAACCGAAAAAATAAAGAAATCTTTTATCGGGAAGAAAAAAGGCGACATTGTTTCGTTTGATGCCGAAAAAGCTATGCCCAATAAAAAAGATTTAGCTTTACTCCTACAATTAAAAGAAGAAGAACTGCCCGAAAACCTCAAACTATCAATAGAAATAACAAAAATCACCGACTTTAAAGAAGCCGAATTAAATCAAGAATTGTGGAATAAAATATACGGACAAGACCAAGTTACATCGTACGAACAGTTTATAGAAAAAATAACCAAAGAAATTGAAGAACAACGCAAATCTGAAAGTGAATATAAGCTGCATAACGATTTAAAAAACAAACTTTTATCCAAAGCACAACTCGACTTACCCGAAGAATTTCTAAAAAAACAACTCAAGCAAAACGCAAAAGAAGAAATAACCGACGAAGTTATTCAAAACGAATTCCCGCTATACCTTAATGCAGTTAAAGAACAACTCATATATGCTCACCTTCAAAAAGAACATGGTATCAAAATAACTGAAGAAGACATGATAGATGGTGCCAAGAAAATTGTAATCAATCAATTTCGTCAATACGGACTATACCAACTTCCCGAAGAATACATTAACGAATTAGCACCCAAAGTTTTGAAAAACGAGAAAGAAGCCGATAGAATTTTCGAAATGAAATTAGACGAAAAAATTATTGAAATAGTAAAATCTTTAGTAACTTTGGACGAACAAGAAATCGAATTCGAAGATTTCGTTAAAAAGTTAAAGAAGAAAAAAATTAATAAAAAATGAAAGAATTTATTAAATATGCTGTTAAACATAAAGGTATAAGCAGCAATACATTACAAAGATATACTTCCATATCAGGGAGTTACATAAGCCCCACCATTATCGAAGAACGCCAACTTAACATTGCCACCATGGACGTTTTTTCGAGATTAATGATGGACCGTATTATCTTTTTAGGAACTCCCATAGACGACGATGTTTCCAATATCATCCAAGCTCAATTACTTTTTTTAGAAAGTACCGACCCTACTAAAGATATACAAATTTATTTTAACACCCCCGGTGGCTCTGTATATGCAGGGTTGGGAATATACGATACCATGCAGTATATCAATGCTGATGTTGCTACGATATGTACAGGCATCGCTGCATCGATGGGAGCCGTTCTATTAACAGCCGGAGCTAAAGGCAAACGCTCAGCACTCACCCACAGCCGCGTCATGATTCACCAACCTATGGGAGCTGCTGAAGGACAAGCTACTGAAATAGAAATAACTGCCCGCGAAATATTGAAATTGAGAAAAGAACTCTATGACATATTAGCATACCACTCCGGTCAATCGTACGAAAAAATTGCAGCCGATAGCGAAAGAGATTATTGGATGACGGCTTCGGAAGCTAAAGAATACGGACTTATTGACGAAGTTTTAACAAGAGAAAAAAATAACTTCATTCGTTAAATGAAATCTAATCATTGCAGCTTCTGTGGAAGAGCAGAAAAAGATGTACCATTGCTATTACATGGCATTGATGCTTATATTTGCACCGATTGCGTGGAAAATGCATACGACATCATTGAAACCGTTAAAAATGAAGAACGTTCCAAGAAAAGCACTCACACCACAAAACAAAAGCTGCTTAAACCTCAACAAATATTTGAATTTTTAAATCAATATGTAATTGGCCAAGAAGAAGCCAAAAAAACACTTGCTGTTGCTGTTTATAACCACTATAAAAGAGTTTTCAAACAATCGAAATCAAACGAAATCGAGATTGAAAAATCGAACATCGTTATGGTTGGCGAAACCGGTACCGGCAAAACGCTGCTTGCCCGCACCATTGCAAAAATGCTCGATGTTCCGTTTACTATTGTAGATGCAACCGTATTTACCGAAGCCGGGTATGTTGGCGAAGACGTTGAAAGCATCCTGTCTCGTTTATTGCAGGTAGCCGATTACGATGTTAAAAGAGCCGAAATGGGTATTGTTTTTATTGACGAAATAGATAAAATAGCCCGCAAAAGCGATAATCCAAGCATAACACGTGATGTATCGGGCGAAGGTGTTCAGCAAGGCATGCTTAAGTTGCTCGAAGGCTCAAAAGTTAACGTACCACCACAGGGAGGCCGAAAACACCCTGAACAAAAATTTATAGAAGTCGATACGCAAAATATTTTATTTATTTGCGGCGGAGCTTTTGACGGAATCGAAAAAAAAATCAGCCAGCGTTTAAATACCCGAATGGTAGGATTCAAAGCCAGTAAAGAAAATGAAAAAGTGGATCGTAAAAACATGTTACAATACATTGCTCCTCAGGACCTAAAGTCGTTTGGGCTTATTCCTGAACTCATTGGACGCTTACCAGTTTTAACTTATTTGCAACCACTCGACAGAAAAACATTGCGACTCATTCTTACCGAACCCAAAAACGCACTGATTAAACAATACATTCATCTACTCAAAATTGACGGCATCGATTTAACCTTTACCGAAGATGCACTCGATTACATCGTTGACAAAGCCATAGAATACAAATTAGGAGCACGAGGATTGCGTTCTATTTGCGAAGCAATTATGCGCGATGCTATGTTTGATGCTCCCTCACTAAAAATTAAACATCTTACTGTTGACCAATATTATTGCGAAGAAAAACTTACTACCGGTATTTTAAATAAACTAAAATCAGCTATATAATTTTTTTTCGATAAAAAGTAATTGGTATTATTTTTTTTTGTAAATTTGCACTCCGATTTTAAGCCAAAGGTAAAATATCAAATTATTAAAGAAATGGACTTGATTAAATTAGTTGAAAACGAACTTTCGCCCGCAAAAGAACTTCCACAACTTAAAAGTGGCGACACCATCACCGTTAATTATAAAATTAAAGAAGGTAATAAAGAACGTATCCAGAGCTTTAGAGGCGTTATAATTCAAAAACGCGGTTTTGGTGCCGGTGCAAGTTTTACTGTTCGCAAAATTTCCAACGGTGTTGGTGTAGAACGTATTTTTCCCATAAACTCGCCCTTTATCGAAAGCATAGAAGTAAATAAACGCGGTAAAGTTCGCAGAGCTCGTTTGTTCTATCTTCGCGGATTAACCGGCAAAAAAGCACGTATTAAAGAAAAGAAATT
>DAOOWN010000016.1:0-36571 GCA_035371305.1 Bacteroidales bacterium | reverse complement strand
AGTTTTATCTTTGCAATTAAGTTATCATAAACAACCTTGTGAAACTTGACAACTAAAAGGAAATGTTAAAATTGAAGAAATCGTTTGTACGAACGATTATTATTATCAAAAATCGATTCGTGAACTGGATGTGCGTAATGCCGTTGGTACCAATATATTGGGGATGAGAAGAAACGATGGGACGTATTTAGTGAATCCCAATGCCGATACGCTGATAAATGAGGGTGATGCTATTTTTGTTTTGGGTACAAACGAACAAATTACAACACTGAAAAAATTGTTGCAAAAATGAGAGTTAAACCCAAAAAACAGCTAGGACAACATTTTTTGCACGATAAAAATATAGCTCAAAAAATAGTGAATGTTTTGACCGATGCTCCGTCTATTATTGAAATAGGAGCGGGAACAGGAGTTTTATCTTCTATTTTACAGAATAAGTTTGGTGCTAAGGTTTTATATTTCGATATCGATACGGAATCCATTCAATATTTAAAAGACGAACTAAAACTTCCCGAAAAGCAAGTTGTATGTCAAGATTTTCTTACTTACGATTTTTCTGCTCAAACAGATAAGATTCATATTATTGGCAATTTCCCCTACAATATTAGCAG
The DNA here is from genome assembly GCA_035371305.1 of Bacteroidales bacterium. Classification (GTDB taxonomy): domain Bacteria; phylum Bacteroidota; class Bacteroidia; order Bacteroidales; family GWA2-32-17; genus Ch61. The sequence continues at coordinate 35,960 of DAOOWN010000016.1, read as the reverse complement.
CCAGATATTTTTTAAAATATTGGAACAGAAGGATAAAGTAGAACAAGTAGTTTGCATGATTCAAAAAGAAGTTGCTGAGCGAATTGCTACCAGTCAAGGAACAAAAACCTATGGCATTTTAAGTGTATTATTGCAGGCATTCTACGAAATCAAATATCATTTTACGGTTAACGAAAATGTTTTTATTCCACCACCTAAAGTAAAATCGGCTGTTATTGAGCTGAAAAGAAACAATGTAATAGACTTAGGATGCGATGAAAAATTGTTTTTTAAAGTTGTAAAAACGGCATTTAATCAACGTAGAAAAATGCTGTCGAATAGTTTGTCAGAACTTGTTTCAAAAGATAAAATTCCAAACCAATACAGTTGTAAAAGACCAGAACAATTAAGTGTTTCGGACTTTGTAGAATTAACCAAACATATTGATTTTGACAAATCCAATTAATAATTTCTTCAAATAACGTATGGACTTTCATTAAATATTTTTAATTTTGAGCGTTTTTTTAGGATGGATACCAATCAGAAAGATAGTCAATTGTTCTCGTCAGCTTGGATACTTGAATTGTATAAAGCTAATAGGAATTTAATTCATGTAATAACTGCAATTTCTGTAGTTGTTTTTTTGGTTATTGCTCTTATTTTACCTTCAGAATATAGGGCTACGGTAATTTTATTTCCTGCCAGTAACGAATCTGCCAGTCATACGCTTTTGTCCGGAAACGAAAGCTCCAAAGGGCTAAGTCGTTTTGGCGAGACCGAAGAGGTTGAATATTTTTTACAGGTTTTATATAGCGACCAAATAAAAGAATATATCACACACCAATTTGATTTATTTAATCATTACAATATCGATACTACATCCAGCTATCCCAAAACCAAATTAACGAATAAGTGGGAAAACAATATTTCATTCCGCAAAACCGAATTCCTATCAATTGAAATCGAAGTGTTTGATAAAGATCCTGTATATGCAGCTAAAATAGCAAATACCATTGCCGATTATTCCGATACATTATACAATAAAATTAAACACGAAAGAGCAAAAAAAGCGTTTGAAATAGTTAAAAAAGAATATTTTGATGCTATAAATGATGTGCAAAAAATGCAAGATTCATTGCAAAAGCTTAGAGAATTAGGAGTAGTAAATTACGAAGCACAAAGCGAAGTGTATAGCGATGCCTATGCTCAGGCTTTAGCAAAAGGGAATAAAGACGGAGCCAAAGCCATAGAAGAAAAATTTAAAATTCTGGCTCAATATGGTGGCACATACCAAATGTTTGATGAAATATTGACTAATGAATCGAAACGTTTAAGCGAATTAAAGCAAAAATATATCGAAGCAAAGGTTGATGCAGAACAATATATCCCTTATAAATTTATTGTAAGTAGAGCAGAAGTGCCGGAAAAGGCGTATTACCCAATACGATGGCTTGTCTTTTTAGGTGGAGTACTTTCTACATTGATTCTTACTTTTTTTATACTGGCTTTTGTAAGTCAAAAAAAAAAATCTGAATTTAAAAATGAACAGTAAATTATGGAAAAAAATAAAAATACAAATCAATACATACGAACTTTTTAATTACGACGGTATGGAAAAATTATTTAACAACAAATCACTTTTTCAATTAATTACAAAATGGAAATTCCACTTAGTGATTATTTCAATTATTTCAATAGCTGTAGGCGTATTTATTTCATCACCAATTGTTATCACTCCAAAGTATAAGTCAACAGCGATTGCTTATCCTTGTAATTTGCCCGAATATTCAAAAGAATCGACGACCGAGCAAATGTACCAAATGCTTATGTCAACCGACATTAAGTTCAAAATGCTTAGTGCTTTTCAATTAGATAAGCATTATAAATTAGACAGAAAAGATCCGTTGTTTTTAACAAATTTTTTAGATGAATTTAATGATAATATAAGCATTTCAAAAACAGAATTCGAATCGGTTCAAATTACTGCTTACGATAAAGACCCGGTAGTTGCCTCAAACATGGTAGATAGTATGATAGCTTTCTATAATTTTAAAGTAGCCGAGTTACATAAACTTAAACAAAAGGAAATGATTGAAATAATGGGAAGAGCTATGCAAGAAAAAAAGAATGAAATTGATTCGGTAGAAAAGCAATTAATTGAAATGAGAACAAAATATGGCATTTTAAATGTAACTGCTCAAAGTATAGAGGCTACAAAAGGAATGATACAAGGTAACAAACAAGCAGCCGACCTTTATAAAAACTTAGAGCAATATGCCGGTACGTATAAAGAAATGGACTCCTTATCGTGGCATTTCAGAAAAGAATATATCAACTACAAATTGCAATACGAGAATGCAATACGAGAATTTAATAAAAACATTACCTATGCTCAAATCGTTCAAAAGCCATTTCCAGCTGATAAAAAATCATATCCGGTACGTTGGGTGATTGTTGCATTAACTTTAGCAGGTGGACTTATTATATCTCTAATGGGAATCGCTTTTATAGAAAGTAAGCAACAAAAAAAGAATACGACAAATCTTGAGTCTTAGTAAGCGAGATATTGCAGGTGTTTATACAGCTGTCTTGATGTTTTTAGCATTAAGCGTATATTTTATTGCTAAACATCAATTTGTTTTCTTGTTAGTCCCTTTTTTATTCGTTTTTCTGTTTGTAGCTATTTTTGCTTTAGATAAGCTTTTATTGTTTGTGGTTTTTGCTACACCCGTTTCGCTCCAATTAAGCGAATTTACGCAGGGACTGCCTATAAATATGTTTTTGCCCACAGAGCCCATACTTTTTGGAATATTGCTGCTGTTTTTTTTAAAAGTGATAACCGGTCGCGACATCGACTATACCATAATCAAGCATCCTATTTCAATTTTAATTTTTGTTCAACTGGCTTGGTTGATGATTACAGCTTTTACCAGCACAATGTTCTTCGTTTCAATTAAATACTTTTTAGCTCGTTTATGGTTTGTTGTTAGTTTTTATATATTAGCAGCACATCTATTTAAAAATCAGAAAAATATTGGCCGGTATATTTGGCTTTATACTTCGACCTTACTAATTGTAATAGGTTATGCTATGTATAGGCAATACCAACACGGACTTTTCGATCAGCAATTTGCCAATAGTGCCCCCAATCCATTGTACAACGACCATACAGCATACGCTGCTGCATTGGCTATGATTCTTCCTTTTATGGTTGGTCTTTTATTTCTTAAACAATATTCATATTTCCAAAAAGCAATCGCTTTTATTGTTTTATTCATTGTTATAATTGGATTGGTTTTTTCTTACACTCGTGCTGCTTGGTTAAGTTTGGTAGTAGCTTTAGGAGCATTGATAATTCTTTTGTTTAAAATAAAGTTTAGAACTATTTTATTATTAGTAGTTAGTTTTGGTTTAATCTTATCGCTGGTTTGGACCCAACTCATTATGAAGTTAGAGAGAAATAAGCAAGATGCATCGAGCAACTTTACAGAGCAAATTCAGTCGGTTACCAACATTTCTACCGATGCCAGCAATTTGGAACGATTAAACAGATGGAGCTGTGCTTATCGCATGTTTCTCGATAAACCTATTTTTGGATGGGGACCTGGTACGTATATGTTTAAATATGCACCTTATCAATTATCGTACGAACGAACGATTATCAGTACTAATTTTGGCGAAGTGGGCAATGCGCATAGCGAATATTTAGGTCCATTGTCGGAGCAGGGAATACTGGGAATGCTCATTATGTTGACGCTTGTATTTACAACGCTTTATTATGCCGTAAACATATATCGTAAATCGAACGAAAAAAACGTGAAGATTATCGTTTTATCTGCTACCATTGGACTCATTACGTATTATGTTCATGGTTTAATGAATAATTTTCTCGATACGGATAAACTTTCGGCTCTTTTTTGGGCGTACACTGCAATCATTGTAGTTTTTGATATTCAAACAAAGAAATTGTCAAAGAATTCAACGGATTTGACAAATTCTAAAAATTAATTTATTTTTACCATTTAAAACCTAATTATTCATGGCTATGCTTACAAAACGCTTTTTTATTTTAGGGTGTATTATGCTGATTTCGATATTTGTTATTGGCCAAGATCGTTATCAAGATTTAAAAACGAAAATAGATTCCATACGTATTGATTCAACTACTTTTGGTGAGGTATATGGAGCTCAGCTTGATGAAATTGTGCTTGATTATAAGCAAATTAACGATGCGTTGAAAATAAAAATAGATTCTCTCAACGGTGCGATACAATCACTGAAAGAAACCGATTTGGCATCAAAAAGCAAAAGCTCTTTCATGTTTTATGCTTTAATTGGTGCGGGAGCACTTTTACTTGTTTTCCTTATTTTATTTATAGTTTTTATGCTCAAATCGTCCAAAAAAAACAAACTCCTAAAGCAAGCAAACCTTGAACTTGGTAAACTAAAAGCCGAGATCGAACAGTTAAATAAATATATCGGATCCGAAAAAGAGCAACATCAGTATTCGTTGGAATTGATTGAAAGTGAAAAAGAGAAGGTTATTTCTCAGTTGAAAAAATTAACCTCCGAATTTGAAACATATAAAATGCAAACATCGGCAAAAGAAGAAGAACTGAATAAGAAACTAGAAGAAATAAACAATTCCAACATTCGTTTACAACAAGAATATGAAGTGTTAAAAAAAGAATTGGATCTGCAACTGGCTAAAAACGAAGAAGCAGCCCTTACCATCAATGAATTAAAAGATGAAATTCAGCAAAAAACCAGCTCGGTTTACAATGCAGAACAAGAAATTTCAATGATTCGACAAAATTATAATTCGTTGGCAGCACAAATAAATGAACTGCAAAAAGAAAATGAACTTCTTAAACAACAAATAAATGAAGCAAACGAAACAAAAGAAAAAGTAAACAGCGAACTCAAAAAATTTGTTGAAGAACTTCAAACCATGTTGCCTTTACCGAAAAAGTAAAAATATCATTCCAATGTAAATTATTTTACACTACATTTGGCAAAAAAAAATAGAGATATGGAAAAAATAAAACTTGCTATTAATGGCTTTGGCAGAATTGGACGCAATGTGTTTAAAATTGCTTTAGAAAAGGAAAATCTCGAAATAATTGGTATCAATGATTTAACCGATACCAAAACATTGGCCTATCTGTTGAAATACGATTCTACGCAGGGAAAATTTAATGGAACCGTTGACTTTGACGAAACAAACCTTATTGTTAACGGTAAAAAAATAAAAGTAACGGCCGAAAAAAGTCCCGCCAATATTCCTTGGGCTAGTAAACCCGATGTCGTTATCGAATCAACCGGTAAATTTGTTTCACGCGAAAGCGAAAAAGGCGGATATGGCGACCATCTTAAAAATGGAGCAAAAAAAGTTATTCTGACCGTTCCTGCAAAAGATGAAATTGACCGCATGATTGTTTTAGGCGTAAACGATGGCGAATTAAAAGAAACCGATGTTTGCGTTTCAAATGCCTCGTGCACAACCAATTGTCTCGCTCCTATTGTTAAAATCTTAAACGATAATTGGGGTGTTGAAAATGGATTTATGACCACCGTTCATGCTTATACCAACGACCAAATGATATTGGATGCACCGCACAAGGATTTGCGTCGTGCTCGCGCTGCAGCTGTATCGCAAGTGCCCACAACAACCGGAGCTGCAAAATCGGTTGGTAAAGTTATTCCGGAACTAAAAGGCAAACTCGATGGTATTTCGATTCGCGTTCCGACTCCAACCGGCTCTATTGTCGATTTTGTAGCAAACTTAAAGAAAGAAGCTACTAAAGAACAAATCAACGCTGCTGTTAAAGCTGCTGCCGAAGGCCCTATGAAAGGAATTGTTGAATATTGCGAAGATCCGATCGTTTCGGTTGATATTATTCATAATCCACATTCAAGCATATTCGATGCATTGAGTACAATGGTTATCGGTAAAACCGTTAAAATATTATCATGGTACGATAATGAATGGGGCTATTCAAATCGTGTAGTCGATTTAATATTCAAATTATTTTAAAAAGAAACGTTGTTCTGAATTAATTTAGCTCGATCAAAACGGTCGGGCTATTTTTTTTGATTTTATTCTTTATCTTTGAAAAAGTTATTTTCACACTATAAACCTGAAGAAAATGAATCCTAACGATATATTTAATATAGAAAATCAAGAAACGTTTAACAAAGTAGCGTTAGAAATTTTTAAACTGCAATACGATTTATTGCCGGTATATCATTCTTTTTGCGAAAATCTTAACAAAAACCCTCAAAATGTAACACGTATCGAACAAATACCCTTTTTGCCCATACAATTATTTAGAACAAACGATATAAACATCAATCCATCGTACGACTTGCTTTTCGAAAGTAGTGGAACAACATCTAAGACCACTTCAAGGCATTTCGTAGCCGATAAATTGATATATAAAACAAGCTTTAAAAAAACGTTCGAACATTTTTATTCTAAATCAGACGATTTTGTTTGGTTGGCTTTAACGCCGAACATACATGAGCGTAAAACGTCTTCGTTGGTTTATATGGTCGATTATTTTGTTCGCCATTCAAAGCATAGCGAAAGTGGTTTTTATTTAAATAAATACGATGAATTGGTTAAGGTTATAAAAGCCTGTATGGAAGCCAAAAAGAAGATTATACTGTTTGGGCTTTCGTACGGATTGCTCGATTTTGCCGAACATTTTACATTGCCCGAATATCCTGAATTGATCGTTATGGAAACCGGTGGAATGAAAGGGAAGCGACCCGAAATGGTTCGAAATGAATTGCATTCAATTCTAACGAAAGCATTTAATGTAGAAAAAATTCACAGCGAATATGGCATGACAGAACTGCTTTCGCAAGCATATTCAAAAGGAGATGGCGTGTTTAGGTTTCCATCGTGGTCGAAAATCATTATTCGTGATGTGTACAATCCGTTAAACGTTGGAATAACTGAGCGAAATGGAGGAATAAATATTATCGATTTAGCAAATATATATTCATGTTCCTTTATAGAAACCGAAGATATGGGGATTGCATATTCTGACGGGTCTTTTGAAGTGTTGGGTAGAATGGAACATACTATTAACAGAGGCTGCAATATGATGCTTTAAACAAACGGTGATATGAAAAAACTGGTCGTATTAACTGGTGCCGGAGTCAGCGCCGAAAGCGGTATCAGTACATTTAGAGACAGTGGCGGATTATGGGAAAAATACAAAATAGAGGATGTCGCAACTCCCGAAGCATGGAGAAAAAACAAAGAACTGGTACTTGAATTTTACAACCAACGAAGAAAGCAACTTTTAGAAGTAAAGCCAAACAGGGCACACGAACTATTAGTTGAACTTGAAAGCGACTTCGATGTACAGATTATCACACAAAATGTGGACGATTTGCACGAACGTGCCGGAAGCAAAAATGTGCTCCACTTGCATGGCGAATTGCTTAAATCGCAAAGCACCGTTGACCCAAGTCTTGTGTATAAGATAGACGGATGGGAACTGAAAATGGGCGATAAATGCGAAAAAGGAAGTCAGTTGCGGCCGTTTATTGTTTGGTTTGGTGAAGCAGTGCCCATGATGGATAAAGCTATGGAGCTGACCGAAAAAGCTGATATATTTGTTGTTATAGGCACATCGTTGCAGGTATATCCGGCAGCAAGCCTGTTGCAATATGTGCGTCCCACCAGTCCCATATTTATTGTTGACCCCAACGATGTTTATTCATGGCGTAAAGCTGTTCATATAAAGGAAAAAGCATGTGAGGGAGTGGCAAGATTACAGCAAATGCTGAAAGAGATTTGATTTTATGCAAATATCCTTTAACCAACGATTTAAATCGTTGGCTAAAACTCATTTTTGTTTGGGAACAACTTTAAAGAAATAAATCTTTATTTCTTTGATTCTTTAGACAAAAACAATGAAATAGATTTACTATAAATAATTATAATCAACGCAATTAATAATTTAATAGCTGTAATGATAATATATTCTGATTCTGCACTATTTGTAGAAAAATTATTTTTAACGAGGTATATATGGTTTTTTAATTTGATGGCAAATTCTGGTAATGACCATATAATTATGATTAAACCTGCAAGAGTTAATGAAACTTCATAAATAATTTTTTTGTTGAAAGATACTGCTGTGTTTTCGATATAATCATCTTTTTTGCTTATTAAAGCTGTAATAACCTTTGTTTTAAAGATAAAGATAATAGCTATAAATAATGTTAACAATAAGTGACCAATACTTATAAACAAATATGGCTTTTGATCAATGCCACCAAAAATATCTGGAGATTGACTTTTTTGACTGATTGCAGTAAAGTAAAATATTACTTCTTTAAAATTTTCTATAGATTTGATAAACAAATAAAGACCAATAATTTTAATTACAATTTCGTATATATCTGACTTTTTCATATCATTTATTTAGATTAGCTTAATTATTTCTTTCTCACAAAGTATAAGTCATCGTGTCCATAGGTTCTCGATTCTCCATAATATCCTTCTGTACCATAAATCAAAGTATCTGATGTGAGTTTTATAATCAGGTTAGTAAAAGTAATTGGTAACTTATTGTCTATTTTTTGCCCTATAAATTCTGTTAACTCGAACCCAAATTTTGTTGAATCATTATTAAATGCCCAATTCCCTTCTCCTTTAAGACAGTACATTTCTTCAGTATATTTTCCATTTTTATGAAACTCACACTTCTTTTTTGAACAGTCTTCAGTAATAATATTAACTACAGAATCACCATGTGATTTATATCCAAATTGTATCCATTGGTTACAAAGCATATTATGTTTATTACCTTGTCCGTATATCTGTATTTGAAAGAAAACAAAGAAAAACAAAATAACGATTAAAATGGTTTTCATAGGGAATGCCAAATGTGCCTGAAAGCGAAGGGACGGGTGCGTTTGCATATTATTTTCCAAATTCAGTTACTAACTTCTTAAAAGTCATGTTTGTGTCTGTCTTGTCATGCGGAATTATTGCGTATTTCCATGCTTTTTCTTTTCTCGCTTTATTTATTTCTGTTGCGTTTTTGCAATAATTTATAGCCGCTTCTTCTTTCATTTTCACAATCTTGTCGTCAAGCTCGTTTTCTGCTTTAATTTCTATCAAGTAAATTAAATCAGCTGTTTCTGCTACAAAATCGGGTACATATCTGTCAGAATTATTATTGTACCAAATATTGAATTGCTTTGATGCTGGTCTTAGCCATTTTATTACATCGTCTGAGTTTTCAAGTATTTCGGCGAATCGTTTTTCAGGTATTGAATCAAACTTATATTTGTCGTGGCACGATTTAGAAAATCCATTAAAAACCTTTGAAGTAAGAATTTTTGCACTCACTGTTTCTCTGAAATTTAATATCTCATCGTCTTTTTCTTTTGAATAATTCCAAGGTAGAATTAAAGAATAAGGCTCGGCTTCGGGCTTTGACTTAGCAACAATTTCAATAGTGATGTTTTCTTTAACTTGCTCGTATATTTTATTTGCAATCAACTCACGATACATCAAAATGGTATCACCCAATGTTTCAGGCTTTTTTAATGAATCTTTTATTGCATTTACAGCCTGACTGCATAGTTTATACAATACATCAGAATTGTTGTCATAGTCAATTTCCGATTTTTTCTTTAATAATTCCAAAATGCTATATTCGGGTAACTCAAGTGTTTGTGCTTGAATTTTAATTTTATCCTGCTTGTGGTCGTATATGGTTTCTCTGATTAATTCAAATTCCTGCTGTAAAATGTTTTCTGAAAATGTTTTTGTGTTTAAATCAAAGTCTTTTATTCTTCCTTTATTTTCTGAAATCGAGATTTTAATGTTTGGAATTAAGATGTTGTTTTTTATTATTTCCTCTACTGCCGTTTGATAAGTCGTTTCAATATCTTTAGCTATTTCTTTATGTTCATTTTCAGGCATTTCAGGATAGGTCGTTTTAATGCTTTCCTTTATTTCTTCGATAACTTTTTCTTGTACCTTAGAGCTTTTTAATTCATTAGGTGTTTGAATAACTTTTTGTGAAATTTTTTTCCTTATTACAGTGTTGATAACAACTTTTGCTTTATGTTTTCTTTCGGCTTTTGTCCTGATGTCTTTATCTTTAATCAGATTAATTTTCTTTTCTTCCTCTTCCAATTCAACAACATCTTTCGTTTTCGATTCAACAGATACTTTTTTCGAGTTTAAATCGGACTTGTTTAGTTGAATTTTACCAATTGAATAAAGAATGGAACTTTTATCTTTTGCAGCATCAACAACCTCCTGAAATTTGTCGTGCATCATTATTGAAAGCATATCCACCTTTTCAACGCCTGTTCGTTTCCCGCCAAATGGTAAACGCAAGCCCCTGCCTATGGTTTGTTCAATCAATGTTAAAGCATTTGCAGCCCTTAGAGGAACAATTGTATAAAGGTTTGAAACGTCCCAACCTTCTTTAAGCATATCTACATGAATAACAATTTCAATAGAATTATTTGGTTTTTCAAGCGTTAGCAATTGTTCAACTTGTTCGTCCGTTTTACTCGTTGAATCTATCTGTAATGTTTTTTCTTTAAACTCACCATCATAAAATTCATCAGAAGTAACATAGTCAAATATTGATTTTGCATGAGTAGTGTCTTTGCAAGAGACTAATATTGTTGGTTTTACGGGGTTCAAGTTATTGTCGGCAACATAATTTTCAATGGCTATTTTTGTGTCCCGATGCATTTGAATAGCATCTTTCAGTTTCAGCTTTTCTATTTCGTCCTCTTTCATGCCTTTGAAATCGGTATCTGCACGAGTAACAACAGCAGGATTTTTTATGTATTTGCCATCTTTTAAAGCATCTGCCAAACCATATTCAAAAACAACATTTTTAAAACGCTGATTTGTGCTTGCATCAATAGGTGTAGCCGTTAATTCAATACCAAGCAATGGATTGAGTTCGTTTAGTGTTTCCATACCCCTTTCACCACGGTAACGATGCGATTCGTCCATGATGATTACAAGGTCTTTCAGGTTCATTAAGTAATTATAATAACTGTCACCAATTGTTTCTCTGAATCGTTTTATTCGTGGGGGTAATGTTCTACCGTCCTTCGTTGTGGTTTTTACATCGGCGTTAATTTTGCCAATATTGAACATATTAATTTGTATCGAATCTTCTGAAGCTTTTATTCCCTTTGTTTCATAATCCTCGCCTGTAATAATGACAGCATTGTTTGAAATATCAGTCAGCCCTTTAAAAACATACTTTTCTGCTCCTTTATTTCCAAAATCATCTTTTAGTTTTTCGTATATGGTAATGTTGGGAGATAAAATGAAAAAGTTTTTAATCCCTTTTTCTTTCACTAAATAGGTTACAAAAGCCCCCATTAGTCTTGTCTTGCCTATACCAGTGGCAATTGAAAAACAAACAGACGGGAAAGCACGTTCAAATTCTTCAAATAATGAACATTCTTTTTTAATTGATTCGATTTTCTTTTCTGTCTTTGAATTACCTATGAGGTCTGCTTTTACCATTAGCGTATCCAATAACTCAAGCGATTGCTTAAGAGGTTCTCTTAAACTCATGGTATTGCTTATGTAATCCGTAGTCTTACTCATTTTTTGAAGATTTTTTTTGCGGTAACGTTAACTTTTCGGAACGATTCAATGATTTTTCCTTTGCTTTAGCATTTAATACTTCAAGCTGATAATTGGCAATAGAATGAAGCTGCTCAAAACGCTCTTGCTTTGATATACCTTGCTTAATCAAAACAGCATTCATGCTCTCAATGTTTGACAATACGGTTAATTCGTTGATGCTTGCCATATCGCGTATGTTCATATTCTTTTTTGCAAGTTCTGCATTGGCATCACGCCAGTCTTTAGCTGTACAACCAAACAATGCTACATTTAATAAATCAGCTTCTTCTGCATAGAGCAACCATTCTTTATCTTTGCTGTAATTTTTTTTGGGTATAATGTGTTTTTGTACAGCATCAGTTTGTAAAAGATAATTGGTTTTTGACAATATGCGTTTAACGTTCCATTCTAATTGCAAATGATTGTTTTCGGCTTCTTTTAACCGTTGAAACTCATTAACCAGGTATATTTGAAATTCCGGACTCAGCCACATGGCAAAGTGAAAGGCGATATCCTTATGGGCAAAGGTTCCTCCATACCTTCCGGCTTTTACCATTAAACCCTTTGCTCTTGTCCTTTCTATCCATTGACCAACTGACATGATAAATCTATTGACACCCGATTCTTTTTCAATTACCCCGAATTCGGTGTAATTAAAATCAGGGTTGTTTATCTTCTCCCAGATGCCTAAATATTCTATTGTGTTTTTATTGGTTATCCATTTCCCTATAAGACCACTGCCTTCTGTAAATCCCCCTGTCATATCGGTCAGACTGATAAAGTCGTTTTGCTGCACAGAAACAATCGTTATTTCTGTTCCTTTAACCTGTATGGTTTGATTTTTAGCCATTATTTTCTAAAACAATAATTTAGTTTGAACTGGTGTTTCCTTTTTAATTTTTGCCGGTTCGGGCTTTACTTCTGGTTTTACATACGAAGGAATAAAAGCGGGTTTATTAGGGTCGGCAGGCATGTTAATTATATTGGTATCCGTGCAATAATCCTCTTTTCCAAACTCGCATTTACCAAGGAGCACCTCAGGAATTTTTTTGATTTCAATTCTGTTGCTTATCTCATTGCAACCTTCAATAAAAGCAGTACAGCAAATACGCAAACTTTCGTCAGGTTTCATTTCGCTGAGTATTTGCTCTACTACATCGGGCGTAATGGTATTGGTTGTAGTAAAAATAAAATGATTCTCTGTTGCATACCCTTGTTTCCATACCACACTTTCATCGGGCGAATAGGTAAAGCCTTCGTGACGTGCCATGGCTGCTGCAAGCAACGTTGCATTATAATTAGGATTGATAACCCATTGATTGTATTTATCTTTATTTAATAAGCTGGGGGCAAGATTATAAAATTTGAAACCACCGCCCCCTTTCCAACCAACGGCTTTTGAAATACCGCCTTGGTCTGTACCATCGCAAACGGCTTTCAGGCGTGGTAAACAATGGGTATTTGCATGATTACCCAATTCTATACCTATCCATTTCCTGCCCATTTTATGGGCTACTGCAGCGGTTGTTCCACTACCAAGGAAACTATCGAGAACCCAATCACCTTCGTTTGTAGCAAGTTGAATTACTCGTTGTATTAATTTTTCGGGTTTTGGAGTTGCAAAAACATTATCCGAATTAAATTCTTTAACTTCTTTTTTTGCATCCTGATTATGTCCGACTTCTTGGTAAGTCCACAATGTCATTGCTGTAATACCAGATTTTACTTCTGATAGAAATTTTTTCACAGAAGGAACAGAATTACCATTTGGACCAAACCAAATTCGATTATCAGCGACCATTTCTTTAAAACGTTCTTCTGTGAATAACCAACATCTTCCTTCAGGAGGTGTAACTTTTCTTCCAGATGGTGTTGTAATTGTATATAGTTTTTCCTGAACAACTGGTCCAACTGAACAATCACTGCTTTTCCAAACACCTCTTGGGTCATTATCTGGATTAGAATATCGTTTATTAGCCTCCTCACTTCTTGGAAGTTTATTTAATTCAAATTTTTCATCAAAATTTTTAGCATAAACCAGAATTATATCATGACTGCGAGATAATGTCTTTTTTAGATTAATCGGAGCATAAGCTCTTTGCCAAATTACTTCATCAATAAAATTCTTTCGTCCAAAAATTTCATCGCAAACAACTTTCAAATAATGGCTTTCATCAGCATCAATTGAAATCCAAATACTTCCATCATTCGACAGTAATTTATAAAGCAATTCCAAACGCGGTTTCATCAAATTGAGCCAGGTGCTGTGTTCCAATCCATCATCGTAATGCTCAAAGGCATTGCCGGTGTTGTAAGGCGGGTCAATATAGATGCATTTTATTCTGCCTGCGAATTTTTGTTCCAGTGCTTTCAATGCCAGCAGATTGTCGGCATGTATGAGCATGTTTTCGGTATCGGTTTCGCCATACGATTTTTCAGGGTCTTCAATCAATACTCTTGGTTCGGGCTTAACCTCCATATCCTTACCGGGCCAACAAAGTTCGAGTTTTTTATATTTACTGTTCATTTAAAAAATGTCTTTAAAATCAATATATGAATCAAGTTGCAAGATAGTCAATAAATGCGATGTATCGGCAAAAAAAAGCATGTGTGTGGCAACAAAGGGTAGATTGCAGGGAAAGGCAGCCAGACTCTTGTCTTTATATAGCAAAAATTTCATTGTCGTTGTCTTTTTTCTCCGCTTGTGCCATAACTCATTTATAACCTTACTAATAGTAATTTTATACATCAATTTTGGGTGTATAACCGTACTTTTTAGCAAGCTTTATATGCAAAATAAAACCATTTTTATTAATTCTCCAACTATTTTGTTAAGGAAAATTTAGAAGAATGATAAAGTTGTTAAATTGTTAATAATAAACGTATTATAACATTTTTTCCAGCTCTGTAAAAAGCATTTGTATGGGTAAGCCCATTACATTAAAGTATGAACCATGTATTTCCTGTATAGCAATGTAGCCAATCCATTCCTGAGCTCCATAGCTGCCGGCTTTGTCGTATGGTTTGTATTGGTCCACATAGTATTCAATTTCTTCGCGGCTTAGGTTGCGAAATTTAACAGCGGTTTCGGAATAAAAGCTTTTGCTTTTGTCTCTCATTTTTATACAAACGCCGGTATAAACAATGTGCTCATTACCGGATAGATCCGTAAGCATTTGTATGGCATCCTGCCGATTGGTTGGCTTACCCAGCACTTTCTGGTTTAGCCAGACAATGGTATCGGCTGTAACAATGATGGTTTTGTCATTGTTAAGGTAATCGTTATAGGCTTCTGCCTTCTTTTCTGCAAGAAATAATGCAATCTCTTCACCTTTTAGCAATGAAGGGAACGTTTCTTCCACATCGGCAGGAGGCAGCAGGGTGAAATTTATTCCGGCACCTTCCATCAGGAATTTTCTGCGTGGCGATTGTGAACCCAGCAAAACGTGGTAATCTTTTAATTTATCGAGCAACATCAGAGCAATAACCAAAGAAACGATAAAAACATAATACCGGCAAACATAACCCATTTTAATTGTTGGCTAATGTTGTAAAACTCTTTTTGCCCTTTTGCTAAAAAAAGTTTATACATTAAATAAGCTAACGGTATAAGAATGGTAATAGTTAAATAGGAGATAGAAGCAATATCTTGGAAAAAGATAATGTAAATGAAAACAATGCTTAAAATTGTAATGAGTGCTAATGCATATACAAAAAGCTTTGATTTTGGTATGCCGATTACTAAAGGGAGGGTATTGCGGTTTAGTTCCATATCGCCCTGCACGTCTTCCATATCTTTGATGATTTCGCGCATGAGTGTAAGCATAAAAGCAAAATAGGAATAACCCAATGCAAAAAAGAAAATAATGCTAATGGTTTTTGCTTCAACCGGTGGCCTTTTGGGACCAACTATTTCATTCAGCAGCGGAATCTCAAATAACACAGGCAATAAAGGGACGAGAGCAGCAAAAGTAGCAACAATAATATTTCCCCATAATAACATCTTTTTAAAATACGAAGAATAAAACCAAAGCAAGCCTGAAATAACTAAAAATAACAATCCTAATTTTGTCAGGTGAATGTAATATGAAATATAAAAACCAAGTGCTACACCAATAAAGTTAAATAAATTATTGATAGTAAGAGCAGAGCGGCGAGGTATTTTAGTCCCTACAACAACGCTTTCAGGATGGTTCATGATATCGGAACGAATATCGAAATAATCGTTGATGGCATAACCAGCTGCCGCTATTGAAGCAGTAGCCAATACCAATAAAAGAAAATGTAATTCGTCTAATTGGAGATCGTAGTTAATACTTTGTAGAAACGGATAAATAATACCATATCGCACTGCATACATTGTAAATACAATAATGAGCAGGTTTTTGTAACGAATAAGCTTAAAAATATCGGTAATTTTCATACAGTTTAAGTTTATAAAGGTGAAAGTAAAAAGTTGAAAGTATGGAATTTAAAAATTAGAAAATGAAAAAATATTTTGAAAAAAATGATTCTACATTTTTTAATGATCATTTTCATATTAATATTTTCAAATTTCCACATTCTCAAATTTTCTCGTTCATTTACCAATGAAACGCATCTTCGTTAAACCATTTCCCTTGAGCGCGCAAAACTTGTTCAATGACATCGCGAACACAACCTTCGCCGCCTTTAATGTGCGAAATATATTGGGAAAGTGCTTTAATCTCGACAGCAGCATCTGCCGGGCAAACCGGAATTCCAATTTCTTTCATTACTTCGTAATCGGGCAGGTCGTCGCCCATATACATTATATTTTGCGGATCGAGATGGTATTTATGGATGAAATCTAAATACGCTTCTTTCTTGTTGCTCGAACTCATATAGATGTCTTTAACGCCCAGCCCTTCGAATCGTAGCTTAATTCCGTCGCACTTTCCGCCTGTAATAATGGCAATAGGAAACCCTTTTTTTACCGCCAATTGCACGGCATAACCATCTTTAATATTCATGGATCGCAACTGTTCGCCGCTGGACGAAAGATAAATATTGCCCGAAAAAACTCCGTCAACATCGAAAATAAAGGCATTGACGAGGATTAGTTTTTCTTTAAAATTCATGTTTCCCTTGTTTAAAGTGAAATTCGATGATGCTTTCGGTTACAAAGCTATATATTTTTTTTAAATCGGGATGATTCGCTAACAAATTAATGTGCTTTTCGATGGTTATTTGGTCGTTTCTGATGGCAGGTCCGGTTTGCGATGCGAAAGCTCCATTTTGCATTGCTTTTCGAATGGTTTCTGAAATCAGGGGTTCTAATATATCGAAGATAAGGTTGTTTTCGCGAAGCCAAAATTCCGAAAGGGCAAGCATATGATTAACAAAGTTGCAGGCATATACAGCTGCTACGTGGTACTTCATTCTATCAGGCGATGAGCAGAAATAGTATTTTGAATGGAGTTTCTGAGCCCAAAATTCAAGCAGATTCTTTACTTCTTCCGAAGAATACTCAATTAAGACAGGGATAGTAGAAAAATCGACTGTTTCTTTTTTACTGAACGTTTGCAACGGATAAAAAACACCACAGTTAGGATGTCCATTTAACAGTGTTTCTAAATCAGTAGTACCTGATGTGTGTACAACGATGGACGTTTTTCCAATGCGATTCGATATAGATTCAATAGCCGAATCGGAAACGGTAAGAATAAAAACACCTTGTTTAGTATATATTTCGTCAGTTTCAAGGTAAGATATATTGAATTGATTGCTTAATTCAATACACGTTTTTTTATTTCTGCTCCAACAACCGTTAATATGAATGCCTGCTTTAGAAAAAGCGCTTATTAAATTCCATGCAACATTTCCCGAACCAATTATATATATAGGTAAGTTTTCAAAATTCATGGCTAACCATATTTACTGTAACTTTCGAGCTTTGCTTTGTCTAAAATTTTAAAAAGATTATTGTGTTCTTCGGCAATGATGTTGTTTTGAGCAAAGTCTTTAAGTGTACGAACAGCACTCATCATGCTCATTCCTGCCAATTCGGCCAATTCTTTGCGTGTGAGTGTCAGTGTAAATTGGTCAGAATGATAAACGGAATTAGCTAAATGTAAAAGTGCGTCTGCCATGCGGCCATTAAGCTGTTTTTGAGATGCCGAAATAAGTCTGCGATAATGAAAATGAGTACAATTGTTAAGATTTTTTATTATTTCTTTGGCAAATTGCCCATTTTGCAATACCAGATTCTCGATAACCGTCTTATCTATAGCACAAATAATGCTGTCTTCTATAGCTGCAACACTATATTGCAACGGAACATTAGTAAACAAATTGGGTAATCCGATTAAATCACCGCCTCGAAAAATATTGAGTATGATATCGTTTTCTTGTTCGGTTTCAATATAAATTTTTATAAGACCTTTTTGAAGATAAAGCACATGTGTAACAAAAGAACCTTGTTTTGCAATATGCTCTCCTTTTTTGTATTTCAGCTCTACTCTATGAGCATCGGCAAGCTCCAATTCAAGTACAGAAAGTTGTTTAAAACAAGCCGATTTTGACCCGCAAATTGCACAACTTTTTTCAGTTAGTTCCATAATTGTTTTTTTGGTTCGTAAAAGTAATTATTTTTTTTAAAGTTTTTTCAATCATAACTGATTTATATGTATAAGTAAATCAAGAGATTAAATTCACGTCTATAAAAAAATAGACTTAGGTACATTGTTATGTTTAGTTCAATATACTTTTTTGTTTTTCAGCTTTTAAGTGTCGTCAAAAAATAGAGTGAATATGTGAAGTACTTTTGAAACAAAGAAATTGTTCGTGGTATGAATTATAAAAATGTTTTTCTAACCTTTGTCCTTTCCTTTCTGACGTGGCTTTTGCTCAATGGTTCGCTGGACAGTGACATTTTAATTTCAGGTTTGGTTTTATCGTTGCTTATTTCGCTTTTATTTTGTCGTAAATGCGATGTAATGCAGTACGTGAATTTGAGCCCAAAAGGTTTTATGTATGCTTTTGCCTATGTATTTGCTTTTTCATGGGCTCTGATAAAATCTAATCTCGATGTGGCTTTTCGTGTCATAAAACCTTCACTGCCCATTAATCCGGGTATTGTAAAGGTTAAAACCAAGCTCAAAACTCCTATTGGTAAAATGATGTTGGCCAATTCTATTACGCTGACCCCAGGAACCATTACGGTTGATATTAAAGACGATACGCTTTACATTCATTGGATTGACGTTACAAGTACCGATATCGAAGAAGCTACAAAAAATATTGTTGTATCATTTGAAAAATATTTGGAGGTAATGTATGGTTAATATCATTTTATACACAGCAGGTGCCTTAATAATAATAGGTATGCTTTTATCGCTTTGGCGATTTTTAAAAGGTCCGCATATCGTGGACAGAGTGTTGGCTTTTGACGTAATGACCGTTTCGTCTATTGCTCTGATAGCTCTGATAGCCTTTTTCAACAATCGCATCATTTATATGGATGTTGCATTGGTTTATGGTCTGTTAAGTTTCACCGGTGTGCTTGTTATAGCTCGCTATATTGAGAAAGGACTTTAATATGGAAAATATGATAGATATTATTGGAAGCCTAATTACTCTTCTTGGAGCCATTTTTATTTTTCTCGGCTCACTGGGAATTGTACGTATGCCCGATTCGTTCAATCGAATGCAAACCGGTACCAAAGCAAGTACACTGGGAACTATATTGACGTTGCTTGGACTGGGAATTATTGTTCCGTCATGGTTTGGCAAAGTGTTTATACTTATTATGTTTGTCATGATTACTAATCCAGTTTCATCGCATACACTTGCAAGAGCAGCTCATTTTGTGGGAATAAAGCTTTCCGACAAAACGGTTTCAGATATTCTTGCCGATGATGAAAAAAATAAAAAGGAGGAATAAAATGAATGTAACCATCATTTTTGCATTATTACTTGCAATCGTTACGGTAACCATGGCCGTTGCTGTTTTGATTGTAAAGAAAATCCGGACAGCGGTGTTAGTTTCCGGAGTTGTGAGCCTGATAGCTTCTATCATTTATCTTTTACTTGCATCACCCGATGTTGCAATGACAGAGGCTGCTATTGGAAGTGGACTTACTACGATTATCTTTTTCTATGTCTTAAATAAAATGAGGAGTTCCGATGTTTAAGAAATTGTTTGTCATAGCAATTGTGGCCGGATTTGCCGTTTTGCTTTGGTCGTACTTGCGTCATTATACAGAACGCACTACGTTAAATGATTTGTCAACCTATTATGTTGATAATACAGCACAAGAAATTGGAGCAGCCAATGTTGTTACAGCTATTGTTGTTACCTATCGTGGGTTCGATACCTTGGGCGAAGTAACCATTTTGTTTGTTGCAGCCAGTTTAATAGCCATGTTTTTAAAATCGATGGGAACAGAAAAATCGCGTAATCCGCGTCCTGCATCTTTGATTTTAGTAACTGCACAAAAGTTGCTTTTCCCGTTAATATTGATTTTTGGTGTTTACATTTTTATCAATGGTCACTTAACACCGGGTGGAGGTTTTCAGGGTGGTTCGGTTATTGCGACCGGATTTCTTTTGTGGCTGATGGCAAATCCCGATGGACATGCTCCCAAAGGTTTGCTCAATACAATCGAAAGTATCTCCGGTTTTGGCTATGTAGCTGCCGGCTTGTTTGGATTGGCGTTAGGCTTAGGATTCCTGGATAACCGTTTTCTTGGACTTGGAACGTTAGGTCATCTATTTAGTGCAGGCGTTATTCCTATTATTTATTCGTTTATCGGATTAAAGGTTGGCGCTGAGCTTTCGAATGTATTGCATCATTTAAACGAAATTCAAAACGAAGAATAATGGAAATGTTAACCTTACAAAATATCAGCATTGTAACAGCATTTTTGCTCATGCTGATTGGGCTTTATGGAGCATTAACCACTAAAAATATTTTACGCATTATCATTGCGTTTGATATATTTGACGGTGGACTCAATTTGTTTTTGGTTGCTCTGTCGTATATGAATAACCGTGTAGCTCCGATTATTGATTCGACTACCGGAACCGAAAAGTTGTCATCAAAATTTGTAGATCCAATACCACAAGCATTGGTGCTTACTTCTATTGTAATTGGTGTTGGAGTTACAGCAGTCATGCTGACCTACGCATATAAGATGTACAAATATAAAAATACACTGAATATTAACGAATATAAGGACGCAAGATGGTAAATCCGATTTTTATTGTAGCGATTGCATTAGGAACTGCTTTTTTGCTTGGATTGGGCAGTTCGAAAACGCTGAATATCAGCAGGCTATTAATGTTATTGGCCGTAGCTGCCATGACAGCCATTTCCGGTTCATGGTTATGGGGCTTATATAGTGGTAGCGTTCAGGGATTAGATGTTTTTACTGCCGGTTTTAAGCCGCCTTTTGCCATTAACCTTCGAATGACAATGAACGAGGCATTTATGACATTTATGATTAATGTTTTTGGACTTTTATCTGTTGTTTATTTGTGGGATACACTAAAAGCAGCCGGTAAATATGCACATTCCATTTTTCTGATTTTCATGTTGGGGTTGAATGTTTCGGTTATGACCCGCGATATTTTTAATTTATTTGTTTTTCTAGAAATAACTTCCATTGCTACTTCGGCATTGGTTATTTATACACAAAATTTAAAATCAACTTCGGCCGGTTTTAAATATATGATTGCCTCGTCCATTATTTCAGGATTATTGCTTTTGGGAATCGTTTTCGCTTACACATATGGTGGTACGCTGAACATCGATTTTATGGGTAATATTCAAATGGTGAAAGGCGGTTTTATTGCTTTGTTTTTAATTTTAATTGCTCTTGTGCTCGAAAGTAAACCTTTCCTTGCCAACGGATGGGCTATTGATATATACGACTCTGCCAATCATGCTGTAGGTGCAATGTTTTCGGCAATTTCTGCTCCGTCTATTATTTTTGTTATATATAAAATATTACCTATCATGCCGGCACCGTGGCATACTATTATTGGTTTACTTGGTGTAATTACGTTTATTGGTTCTAACTTTATAGGAATTCGTCAGACCCAGGTCCGCAGAATGTTGGGGTATTCTTCTGTTGCACAAGCCGGTTTGCTTTTAACGGTGGTGTCTATAAGTGACTATTTGGGCGACAAGTTTATGTTTATTGCGTTAGGATTGCTATTAACCAATTTTTTTGCTAAAGCTGGTTTATTCTGGATAGGCGGTGTAGTGGGGTCCGATAAATTTAAGGATTGGACACTTTTGCGTTCTAAACCCATTATGTTTTTATTGTTTGGGATTTTTGTTTTTGCTTTGGCCGGATTCCCTCCATTTCCCGCATTCTTTGCTAAATGGGATTTGATTATGCAATTGGCAGCATCAAATGGCTGGTGGTGGATTGGCTTGATTTTATTGGGAAGTGTGTTTGAATTGGTTTATTTGGTTCGTTGGTTCAATACCGTATTTCGTCAGGAAGAAACAGTTCCCGAAACTTTTCATTGCACATGGAATAAGAGAATTTCTATTTTACTGTTAGGAGCGTCATTTTTAGTCGTTACAGCCTTGTTTATAAATTATTTGCATTTTGATTTTATGTTGGTAATACTACCGATTATTGTCATTGCTGCATTGTTTATTTTGGATGTGTTACCTGCCGTAGTAAAGAATGCTATAACGATTGCATTCATAGCATTATACGCATGGAAGATTTATCCGATGATGGAAGGCGATTGGCTTAAAATGATGTTTGCTGCTATATTTTTAATAGGTGGCTTATTAACATTAATTCCGGGATTTAGCTATAAAGGCAAAAGAATGGGTTTTTATCCTTTTGCTGCCATGACCATATTGGGATTATTTATGTTGGTTTCGGCAACTACCAATCTTGTTTTCTTTATGGGATGGGAATTAATGGCTTTAGGCTCTTTTATGTTGATTTTAAGGGGTAAAAAATCAGAATTCCCTGCTTTTAGATATATATTATTTTCAGCAGGTGGAGCATATTTATTATTAGCAGCTTTTGCTATTATCCATTCGTTTGCTAACGGAACATATTTCGCTTCTATCAGCGGTCATTTTACGCATATAAGCATTGCTTTTTCGTTGTTAGTATTGGGATTTTTTACCAAAGTAGCAGCCATTGGCTTGCATATATGGATTCCCGATGCATATGCCGAAGCAGAAGACGATGCCACTCCGCTTGTTTCGGGTGTATTAATTAATGCAGGAGTGCTCGGATTGATTCTTACGGTTTTTGCCTTTGGGAGAATTAATATGGGACATATAAGTTTGTATTACTGGATGGGATGGATAGGAGCATTAACAGCTGTTGCCGGTAATATGCTTGCTATTTACGAAGAAGACATGAAACGTTTGATTGCTTATTCGAGTATGGCAGCCATGGGGTATATTATTTTTGCCTTGGCAATCAACTCTAAGTTGGGTATTTTAATCGCCTTGTTTTATACAGCTATTCATTTTCTATATAAAACCTTGTTGTTTGTTTCGGCAGCCGGTGTAGCATACAGAACTAAAACACATTTGATGTATCAGATGGGTGGTTTAATAAAACCAATGCCGATATCATTTATTGCAGTTTTAATTGGGATTATAACTGCAGCCGGTATGCCTCCATTAGCTGGTTTTGCTGGGAAATGGATGTTTTACAATGCCGTTGTTATGAAAGGATGGTATTTACAAGGTTTATTGGTTTTCTTTTCCGGAATAGTAGCATTTTTATATCTATATAAACTCATAGCATCTGTATTCTTGGGTCAAATGAAAGATCATTTGCGAAAGGTTAAAGAAGCTCCCATTTGGTTTTTGATTCCACAAATTGTTTTCATATTGGGTATTATGATTTTATCTGCACAACCTAATTTGATTTTACAACCTTTGGCAAATGTTATTCCGACAAAAGTTATGGGTGAACAAATACAATGGGACGGCAATCTTGCAATGACTTCGTTTGGTTATTGGAATGCTTTTGCAATTTTATCTATTGTGATTATTATGTTTGCTGTTCTATTCTTGTGGTTATATATCAATAGTCGTAAAGCTCAGAAAGTAAAACAGTTTAATATAGTTTTTGCTGCAGAACGTCCTTTTAGACCGGAAACCACACACGTTTCATACAATATGTTTGCTGGTTATAATAAGGCTCTTGGCTTTATGGTTCATCCGCTCGCCACAAAGTTTTGGACGGCTGTTTCTAATTTCTGTGAAGCGGTAGCAGATAAAGTTCGTTCCTGGTACAATGGTGACGGACAAGTTTATGCTATTCATTTGTTAGTATATGCGTTAATTGTTTATTTAAGCTTATTTGGAGGATCCATTCTATGACATTCGACTGGACAAAATTGCTTTATACCTTATTAGGGTTGTTTATTGTTATTAACTGGGGATTGCTTCAGTATGGCGTAGTACGCCGAATTACAGCTCGCGTGGCTAAACGTATCGGTATGCCGGTTTATCAGCCTTATATCGATTTAATTAAAAACTACAGCATGCGAAGTCAGATATCACATGGAGTAATGTATTACTTAGGGCCTGTTTTCCGCTTGGCAGGAGGATTAGGTATTTTCTTGTTTATGCCATTGGTATTTGGTTCAAGCTTTACTAATTATTCCTTTGCCGGTGATGTGATTTTGATTTTATATTTTATGTTCTTTGGAATGTTAGGAATGGCTTTAGGGGCAAGCGAAGGTGGACATCCGTATTCATTTATTGGTATAAGCCGCGGTTTATCTCAGTTTACTACCATCGAAGTTCCTTTTACGCTTGCAGTGATTGCTCTTGCTGCACAACATCATACATTTTCAGTGTCGGGAATTGTTGAAGCGCAGCAAGGTGGAATTTTGTATTGGAATGTATTTCAAAATCCTTTTGCTACAGCCGCAGCTTTGCTTGCATTTTTAGGCATGATGGGTGCTTCGCCCTTTAATGTGGTGATGGCTCCTCAAGAAATACCTATTGGACCACCCACCGAATATCATGGAACATATCTTGGCGTATTACAAACCAATAGAGCTATTTTGTATGTAAGTGAATCTATTTTAATGGTAAACTTGTTTTTTGGCGGTGCAACATCTTGGCCGGAGCTTATAATAAAAGGATTTCTAGTGTATATGTGGCCTGTTTTTGTGGGGCAAGTTTACCCGCGTTTCCGTATTGACCAAAGTGTTCCTTGGTTTTTAAAAGCACCGTTGATTTTAGGTGCACTGGGTCTTTTATTTATTTAATTCATTGTGCATTATGAGTGAAAAAAAACAATTTATTGATCCCGATTTGCAGCCAAGAACCGTAATTGGTCCCAATGGCGAAGAAATACAAATCAACCCGTTAGAAGATTATTTCTGTTCGGAACGCCCCAAGGTACATGAACCTAAACGCTGGAAAATATTTGAAGATTTTGTTAATTGGGCTCGTGCAGAATCTATTTGGGTTCTAGGCTTTGGAACGGGCTGTGGAAGTATCGAATTATATCCTTTGCTTACTCCTCGTTTCGATGCTTATCGTTTTGGTGTACAGATGCGTCCTACACCACGTCAGGCAAACCTGATGATTATTTCGGGTTACTTAAGTGTTAAAACCTTAAAGCGTGCCATTCGAAGTTATGAACAAATGCAAAATCCCAAATATGTAATGGCATTGGGTAGTTGTACTATTAATGGCGGAATGTACTTCGACAGTTATAATACCATCAATCGCCTCGATAAATACATGCCCGTAGATGTTTATGTTGCTGGTTGTATGCCTCGCCCCGAAGCAATTCTTGCCGGATTCAATGCATTAAAAGCGAAAATTAAAGAAGGTCGTGCAGAAGGTGCTAACGAATATGCCAAAAACTTTGACTATTACAAAGCCAATCAGAAAAAAATAATAAAAGACTGGAACATGCCAGATTATAATTGGTAAGAATATGGAAGAAATAATAAAAAATATTGAAAAAATGGTTGTCATAACCGCTAAAAAACGGCAGCGTGACAACCTTTATTTTGTTACCACCGGAAAAGATCAAGCCATTCCGGTAATTACCTATCTAAGAGATTACGAAGGATTTTCGCATTTTGTAATGCTTAGTGTTGCCGATTGGATGGAAGAAGGTGAATTTGAATTGATGTATTTGCTCAACCATCCGGTTAAAAAAGTTGATATTGGTGTTTGCGTTAGAATTCCTCGCGAAAACGCAAGCATGCATACAGCCCATCATTTATGGGAACAAATTTGGTCGTATCAGCGTGAGTTAAAAGAAATGTATGGCATTGATTTTCCGGGAAGCCCTCGCGTTGACGAAAGCTTTTTGCTCGAAGGATGGGACCAAATTCCACCGATGAGACGCGAATTTGACACGTTGAAATATGCCGAAGAAACGTATTTCCCTCGTCCGGGAAGAGAAACTCACGATCCGGCTACATATATGAAACAAAAATTGTATCCCAATGAATAGCAAATTTAAAATAGAACCCGATAGAAGTTTATATCCATCCGTTGGCAAAGATGGAAAACTCGAAATTGATTTGAGTTCCGGTAAATATGTAAAAATATGGCATGGACCCAATCATCCCGGTGTAACGGGAAATATGTCACTCGAATTGACAATTTGTGGTGATGAGATTGTAGAAGCTAAAACACATGTAGGGTATTTGCACCGTGGATTCGAGAAGATTTTTGAACGTCGCACATGGATGCAGTGTTTCCCTACGGTTGTTCGTATGTGCGTGCCCGAACCCGATACAAACGAGTATTGTCTTGCCGCAGCAATGGAAGAGCTTAGTGGAGTTGAGGCGCCCGAATATGCTCAATGGATGCGAACCTTAGTGCTTGAAATGGCACGACTTACTAATTTGTTAAGAACCGTTCCGGGTTTAGGAGGTACGATGGGATTGGGCTTAGGAGTTCAGTGGGGTGTGTATATGCGTGATTTATTGCTCGATCGGTTTGAAGAACTTACAGGTGCCCGTATTTATCACATGTACATAATTCCCGGAGGTGTTCGTGGTAAAATGCCCGAAGGATTTAAAGAACGCTTGTTGAGCAATCTAAAAGAAATTGACGATTTTTCGTTACGAGTTAAAAAATTGATATTCGATAATGCAGTTGTTAAAAAACGTGCAGTAGGTACTGGATATGTTGATCCAAGCTGGGTTGACAGATTTGGTGTTGTAGGGCCTAATGCCCGTGCTGCTGGCGTTAATCGTGATGTTCGTAAAGATTATCCCTATTTAAAATATGCTGAGCTGGATTTTGAACCTTATGTTGATGAAAATAAAGGCTCGGACGTTTATTCTCGATTCTGGGTGCGTTATATGGATATGATTAATACCGTAGCCTTGATTCGTCAAATTCTTGATAAAATGCCCAACGATGGGGAAATCTTGGCTCGAATTCCCAATGCTCTGCATTGGTCTATCCCAAAAGGACAAACATATGTGCGTTGTGAGTCTTCACGTGGTGAATATGGATTTTATGCAGTAAGTGATGGTTCTGAATACCCACGAAGAATAAATTTGAGAGGACCCAGCTATACACATGCCATTGCATTATTGGAAAAATTGTTAGTAAACGCAAATATTTCTGATGTAAGCCCAATAATGGTTTCATTAACAACCTGTCCACCTGAAATTGAACGTTAATAGGAGAGACAATTATGATGAAGATTAAAGATATTTTAAGCCCCTTTTCTGCTTGGGGAAATATAAACAGGAAAGCTGTTACGGTTCGCGATCCTTTTTCCGAACGTCCCGGAGCCGATCGATACAGAGGTTTCCATAAAAATGATATTTCTAAATGTATTGGATGCGGAACATGTGAAGCTATTTGTGAAAACAAAGCTATCGATATGGTACCTGTAGAGGGAGTGGAAACTAAAAAAGGCGATAGCGGATTACGCCCAATGGTTGATTATGGACGTTGCTGTTGGTGTGCTTTGTGTGTTGATGTATGTACAACTGGTTCATTAACCATGTCGAACGAATATACTTGGGTCAGTGAAAACCCTGACGATTTTAGATATATTCCCGGTGTTGACAAAAAACCTTGGGATAATGAGGTAAAAGGGTGGAAAAATCCCGGATATTCGCTTTACAATCCCGATAGGGTTGAAATGGAAGAACTGAAACCCGAAGAAAGAATTACCAATTTTATGGAATTGGTTAAGGGGTATTCTAAAGAGCAAGCCGAAAAAGAAGCTGACCGCTGTGTTAGTTGCGGCATTTGTGTGGCTTCTTGTCCTGCTCATATGGATATTCCGGGCTATATTAAAGCTATTCGCGATAACAATCTCGAATTAGGTTTAAAATTATTGTACGATACCAATCCGTTGCCCGAAATTTGCGGCCGCGTTTGTACACATCGTTGCGAAGAGGTTTGTTCTATTGGTGTTAAAGGCGACCCACTAGCCATTCGATGGTTAAAAAGATACATTGCAGATAGTGTCCCATTTGAGCAATATAAGAAAATTTTAGGTTTGGATACACTTCCAGAAGGCAAAAAACATGTTGCTATTATCGGAGCTGGGCCTTCCGGTATCAGTGCAGCCTATTATTTAAGAACATTGGGTTATAAAGTAACCATTTTCGAAGCAAAATCTCATCCGGGAGGTGCAACGATGTATGGAATACCTAAATACCGCTTACCAATGGATATACTGGAAAAAGAAATTGGTATGCTCGAAGAAATGGGTGTAGAGTTCCGTTTTAATACCATGATTGGCCGTGAAGTGAAATTTGATGAACTATATACAGCTTACGATGCCGTATTTATGGGAATTGGTTTCGAAAAACCATATCTCCTTGCCATCGAAAACGAATTGGCAAAAGGTTCTTTACAGGCTATCGATTTCTTACGCGAAGTAAACGAGGGTAAAACACCTGAAATAGGCGATAAAGTAGTGGTAATTGGTGGCGGTAACGTGGCTATGGATGCTGCACGTGTCAGCCGTCGTTTAGGAGCCGAAGTTACCATTCTTTACCGTCGTCGTATCGAAGATATGCCTTCAGATCCTGAAGAAATCGAAGGTTGCGAACAGGAAGGCATTCACATTATCACTCAGGCAATTCCTACCAAAGTTATAGTTGATGCAAACAATGTGGTGACCGGAATAGAGTATCTGAAAGCAAAAATGGTTTCAGACGAAAAAGGCGGACGCCCAAAACCGGAACCAATAGAAGGTAGTGAAACGGTTATCAATGTAACAGCAGTAATCGGAGCTATCGGTCAGGAAGGTGCATTTGAATTTTTAGGAACCGAATGGCTCGAAAAATTGAACATTAAGAGAGGCAGGATTGTTGTTGACGAAAATATGCAGTCGTCCATTCCTAAGCTGTTTGCCGGTGGCGATTCTGTGAATGCGACAGCAGATGCTATCAGCGCAATTGCCGACGGACACAAAGCAGCCAAAGGAATTGACAAGCTGTTGCAAGGATTATGAATTATTGTTATGCTAATTATCTTAAATATAAACATGATAAAAATAATACGACTATGATAAACGCATTTAATTCAACCGAAGACATACTTAACTTTGCCATAAGCAGAGAACAAGAGAGTGTCGATTTATATGTTCGTCTTGCAAACGAAGCTCCAACACCTCAAATGAGAGACGTTTTCAATTCTTTTGCTGCCGAAGAAAGAGGACACAAAAAGCGATTGATGAATATCCAAAGCAGTGGTCAGTTTAAATTAGTCGATAAACAAATAAAAGACTTAAAAATTGAAGATTATTTGGTTGACGTAAGCGAAACAGTAGGGCTAACTTATCAGGCTGCACTTATTCTTGCTATGAAAAAAGAAAAAGCTGCTTTTAAGTTATATGTAAACCTCTCAACAAGAGTTGACGACCCATTACTGAAATCATTATTTGATACGTTGGCTCAAGAGGAATCGAAACATAAACTTCGCTTTGAGCTTGAATACGATGAAGTAATAAATAAAGAGAATTAATATTCTTAATTTGATTTTTAACAAAGGTATATAAGACTTTTGCATAACTAAAAGTTAAATCATAAATTTGATTTGAAGAATTATAAATAGCTGTATTTCTGATAATAATCCTTTTTTTTATTTGTTTAAAATAAAACACAGAAAAGAGGAAAACATAACTTGAACATTTTTAATTTTACTCAAAATAGTACTTTATTAAAATGACTTAAATTAAATTTTGATTAAAAGAAAAAGTTTGGTTAAAGACTGTAGAAAATACATTTTACGAAATAAATATTTTTTTGTGCCACTTTTTAAAAAGTGAGACAACTTTTATTTTACTTATAGTTACCAATAATCTAATTTTGTTAAAAATTAAAGTTATGAAAACTAAAAAAGATTATTTAATCATTTTAATGATGGTTTTATTTTCATTTCAAGTTAATTCTCAAAGTTGGACATGGATAAATCCAACTTTTACAGGTAATCATTTGAACTCTGTAAGTATAGTTAATGACAGTTGCTTTTATGTTGGTGGAGAATATAACACTATTTTAAAAATTACCAATAGCGGAAGCTCTGTGAATTATTTACCTTCTCCTGTACGTGGAAATACCACGCTTATTAAATTTTTTGATGAAATGAAGGGATACATTATTCATAACTATGATCTCTATAAAACTACAAATGGAGGAAATAGCTGGACAAAAATCATTGAATCGGATATAATTGGTTTTCAATTCCCATATTTTTTTGCTATAAATGAAAATATTCTTTATACCATACAATATTCTAATTATGATAAATATTATTTATTAAAAACAACTAATGGAGGAAATTCTTGGGATGTTATTTATCAAATGGATCATAACACCTCTAATCCTTCTTCTGCTTTCAATTTAAATGATTTGTTTTTCATTAACGAAAACAAAGGATTTTTTGTTAGTATCAGAGGTGCTGGCGATTCTTGTAAAATATATAAAACTATAGATGGAGGATTAAATTGGAGCGAAATTTCTACAATTGTAACTAATGATGCTAACTTTTACCCCCATAAAATTTTCTTTACTAACGATAATTTTGGTTATATTAAAATTAATAAATCAGCATATATAACTACTGATGGAGGTTATACGTGGACAGAATTAAATAATATTTTAAATTATGGTTCAGGAGATGTATATTTCATTAATGAAAATATTGGTTACGCTATTGAGGAAAATAAAATTAAATATTCTAATGATGTAGGGCTAACATGGACTGATATATATAATAATTTGTCTGATCCCTCTAATCCTTATAGTAGTCCTATTCCATTCAGGTCAGCAAATTTTAACAGTAATTATTTTTTTGCAGTTGGTGAAAACGGAACGATAATTAAGATAAATGTAAATACAAATGAAACCATAAAAATTTCTCCAAATTTTATACAAGGTACAGAAAATAAATGGATAAAAGATATTCTTTTTACTTCACAAACGAATGGATTTTTTGTAGGTGGCACTTTATATTCGAAAGGCTTTATTTATAAAACATCTGATGGAGGCAATACCTGGACAAAAGTTTATGATAGCCCAAACAATGCTCTTAATGCTATTCATTTTATTGATAATAACTATGGATTTGTAGTTGGTGAAAAAAGTATTTTAAAAACTACCGATGGAGGTAATACCTGGATAAATACAGCAAATAATCTTAACCAAAGATTTTATGGTGTTTATTTTATTAATCAAAATCATGGTTTTGTAGTAGGGTATTCTGGTGCTATAGAAACAACGGATGGTGGCAATACGTGGACACCGTTGAATTTTACACAAGGAAGTATATATAATGTAAGATTCTTAAATGCTAATACCGGCTTTATGGCAGGAGAAAATGGTAAACTCTATAAAACAACAAACGGAGGTAATACTTGGGCAACGATTACGGTTGATAGTATAGATTATCTTTATGATGTATATTTTACAGACGAAAACAATGGTGTTGTTTCAGGAGCATACTCAATATATCAGGGGAAAATATATAAAACCAGCGATGGGGGACAAACATGGACTACCGTTTTAACTTCACCTGGTCCTCGATTTTATAAATTTTCGTTCGTTGGAAACAATGGTTATGCTGTTGGAGATATGGGTACTTTTATTAAAACAACCGATGGTGGTTACACATGGACGGATGTCTGGGATTTAAATCCAACCCACAACAATTTAAGTTCATGTTACTTTCTAAGTAGCAATGTTGGTTTTATTGTGGGAGAAAGAGGTTCTATCATAAAAACAAACAACGGGGGAGAAATTTTTATTCCTTATAATCATAACATTTTCAATTCTATGATCATTTATCCCTGTCCCGCTCAAGACATTTTAACAATATCTGTTGATAATAATTACTCGTATCAACAATATTTATGCGAAATTTATAATTTACAAGGTCAAATTTTGTTTAGTAAATTAATAAAAGAATTTCCCGAAACTATAAATGTTTCAAGTCTTACCAATGGCGTGTACATTTTAAAACTATCCAATAAAGATGGGGTTATAAATAAAAAGTTTATTAAAAATTAAAAAAATGATTTATTTTTGTTGCAGAAAAGAAACTTCAAGTTATTGTTAAATCAATAATTAATTAATGAAGGCTAGTAAATATATACTCAGTTTTCTTGTAATTACAAATTTCATTGTTGCTTGTAAAAAAAAGGAAGAAACAGAGAAAGTTGTTCCAACTGTGTGGAGTTTTCAAACGACAAAACCTGTTATAGATATTGATATAAAAGATAATTATCTGTTTGCGGCTGTTCAAGGAGGATTACAAATTTATGATTTAACTAATCCCACTCATCCAACCTTACTATTCGATACGATCCTCCCCGAACAACCCTATTTAATTAAAGCTCCGGAAGATAGTGTTCTTTATTTAGCCACTCAATCCGGTATGTATTCTTATAAATTTAAAAATAATCACCTTTATTACTGCATTAAATTTTTATCCTCTTCTTATTACGAACCTTATGTAAAAATATTACATGTATCTGAACTCTTCATTGTTAGCAGAAAAAAAGTTTATGTTATGGATATAACCAACAAATACACCCCTACAATAGACACCTCAGTTGTAATATACGACTTTGAATGTTGTGACGCTCAATCTTCAAATGGTAATTTATTAGAAATCAAACTTATTAGCAAGTCTGGTGGTTGTTATTCATTTTATAAAGCTTTTTATACCGGACAGGGCTGGAAATGGGCAATTTCACATACCCCTATTTATGGTTATGGAGGTCAAACGAATGCAGGATGGTATGTGCCAAGCGATATGTTTAGAGAGCCTTTTGTTTATGCCAGAGGTAAAAATGGTATTATTTTCCTGAAAGACAATCAGGCAAAATTTTATCCTACCAGAAATTGTGCTTTAAATGGTTATACTTCTACCAGATTAAATTATGTGTATATTGCTGATAGTCTGGGTGTTCAAATTTTTAAAATTATTAACCCCGATGAACTTTCTGACTATCATTATGTAAATATGAATGGTTTAATTAACAAAATTGTGCCATTACACTATTTTTATTCGAACGAAAACTACCTATATGTTGTTACTAATACAGGATGCATTTACATAATGAATGAAATAAATGATTAATACATACTAAGGAAATGGGTATAATTATGATAAATAAAAAAACAATTTGTATTATTTTATTTCTTTTATTTTCCAATTTTCAATTATTCTCGCAAGAAAAGGCAAAATATATTGTATTAGGAGTTCATACAGGGAAATATACCTATGGGCTTAGAAACTTTGAAACATTGCTTGAAGATTTTAATTTTAGCAATACAGGTTTGTATAATAAATTGATAGAACCATTTAATTACAAAAACCAATTTAAAGGATTTAATATTGGCTATGGATATATAAAAGAGACAGATAACGACAATTTAATGTATTTTCTGGAATGGACGTGGACACATCATCGTAATATTTATTCAGCAGCATATGAATTTTGGAGTGCAAATATTGATAATAATTCTCAAAACGACATGTTAGTTGATTATAAAGAACGATTAAATTATTTTTCGTTTTCAACAGGATTGATGTTTTTTAAATATGTTTATGGAGGTATAGGTTTAGATTGGGGTAAATTGTCCATATTACGAAGGGAATATGAGCGAAAAGATTCGCCTCCAAAATTTGAACGGTTTTGGCATGCAGATGATATTGGCTCACCTGGTGGGAGATATTTGGCAGGAACTGTTTTTGTTGGGTTGTTCCCTTATTATAAACATGCTGGTATTAATATACGTGCATACTATCAATTGCAATTGCTTCGATCCAGCATGATGCAAGGAACTGTAACCGAATATTATGTAAACATGTCTAATATTGGTGTAAAAGTAAGCTTAAATATAGGTGGTTTTAAAAATATTGAATAACTATGAAACCTTTACTTGCAATAGTTTTTCTCTTTGTTTTAACAATATCGTGTCGCCAAGTAATTATAGGTGATAAAAATTTACGAAATGCAAAAAAAATGTCAGGTGTATGGGAAGTGTATGAAGTTAGTACTAATACATTAAATGGAACGTTAATGATGTTTTATAATTTAGAAAATAATGATCATGAAAATTCAGCTACATATTATAGGGCTAATGGTAATAACTCAGATTATTATTGGTGGATGTACAAAAAAGACACATTATATCTTTACAGCACAGAAACAGGAGATTTATTTAAATATGCAATAAAAGAACTGGAAAAAAGAACGTGTAAATTACAACGACCAGATGGAACTTTTTTAAAATTAAACCGAAAAAAATATTAATTAAGTGGAAACATTAATAATTAATAAAAAAAGCAACCTTCGTTATGGTGTTTGGGGCAAAAGGATATTTAGTGTTTTTTTTATTTTATTTTTATTTATAGGTGTAAGGCTTATTATAGAATCAATGAGTTTTGGGGGGAGCTCTGCATCCATAGTATTAATCATTTTTGGCATAATCTTTCTAAGTGTTATTGTTTTTTTTGTGATGATGTTTTTTAAGGCACAATCAAATTTGCTCGTCAATATGGAAGTTCAACCAGAGCAAATAAACTTTGAAATGCAAGGACGATCGCTAAGTATTACAAAAAACTATCTCAATGCAATAATAATTGAACAACAGGTTCTTGATAATTTTAAACGTACTTCGTTTAAGTTCTTGATAAAAACCTTTCCTAACGATAAAAATTTATTTTGGAAAGACGAAAATAATCTTTCCTACAACAACGAAGATATCAACGACACCGCAAATGGACAAGAAGTACTTCGACATATTGAGTTTTACAAAAAGTATTATGGAGATTGTCTTATAATTAAAAACTTATAAAGTATGAAAAAAACATTTATTATATCTTTTTTTGTAATTATTTTTAATTACTTGCTTTACTCACAAAAAACAGATAATTTGCCCTATGGTGTTGATGTCCAATTTAATAATGAAAATATAATTTTAATAATTGAGGGGGAAATAGATAAATCAGCAGAAATTACTGTTTTAAATGAAAATTATTTACTTTATTATTTTGGTTGGAGTAGTGGTTGGGGTGTTGGAAATGGCAACAGATATGTTCTTGTTTTTAAAAAAAACAATGAAAAAAAAATTATAGGATATTATAATAGAATAAATGAAATAAATGATACTACATGGGCTTTTAAAACACCCGAATATCTTAATGAATATGGAGAAACAGTTAAAGCAAGCATCGATACTTTTGTCATTAAGGGTAAGGGTGTGTTTGTTATAAATAATAACGATGAACTTCAACTTATCAATGCAACTAATTTACCATTAGATATTAAAGCTGAAATAACAAATATTAACATTTACGATAATTTTGGAATCATTAGAACAAACAAAAACAAGTACGGAGTTATAAATAACAAACTTTATGTAATAAGTCCTTGCGATTACGATACTATGATATTGAATTTGGAGAAAAATTTAATAATAGCCAAAAAAAATAAATGGGGTATAATTAATATAGAAGGTAAAGAAATTGTTCCTTTTAAATACGATAATCTAGAAAGTTTTGTTGGAAATAAAGCTCGAATTGAATTAAACGGGAAAAAAGGATACGTTGACATTAATGGTAATGAAACATGGGAAAATTAAATTAATTAAATATGAAATATTAAAACTAAAAAATAAGTTCTATGAAAACATTAAGTTATTTAAGTTTAGTATTGATAGTTTTATCAAGTGCTTTCTCTATTCAGGGACAAAACTGCCCAGAAATTAAAAGCGATTGGTTAAAAAAAGGAGTTAAATTAAATTATGTTATCAATAAAGAAACTCCTTTTAAGGTTGAAATAAAAAATTTAGAGAAGGGTATAGATTACCTGTGGTATAAAAATGGTATTCAAGGTTATGCTTATAT
>DAOOWN010000015.1:0-36633 GCA_035371305.1 Bacteroidales bacterium | reverse complement strand
TTCTTTGTCAATGTATTGATGCTATCAAGGGTATAGGGATAAATCTGAAAATAGAAATTATCGCGTTTGTAAACTCCATCAAATACCGATTTATAATCATAAAAAACATACGAATCTTTTTTACTGTTGAAAATTGGGTACTTTGGAATACGTTTTACACTACTTTTATTATTGGCTTCGTCTAAAAGCAATTCGCCTGTAGCATTTTCAATCACACTGGTAAGGTCGCGCTGGACTTTATTTCCATATTTATCAAGTTCATCAGTTTGAACCCGCATTTTAATTGTATTGATGTCGGTTAGCGTTAGTTTAAACTGCTCATACGTAAATGAAAAATTTGAACCTACAAATAAAAATAAACCGGCTCTGACTTTTCCATCGAAAACAAAGTCACGGTTTTTTTTGATAATAATCTGTTGGTCTTTCGGGAAAATTGCAACATTTTGAGAGTCAGAAAGAAATATTTCCTGTACGCCTTTAAGTTTTAAATTATTATCAAGCAAACTTAGCAGTCCGTTATAATCTTCACCAACAACATTCGACTCAAAATTAATTACATCGTAGTCTTTAAGTCCTACGCTACATTGCAAATAGAAAAAAGTTTTGTCGTTAACATAAACCTGTCCTGTTTCGAGCGAATAATTAATAAAACCCTTAAAAGCCAAGTTAAGCAATATTTGACGAGTTTGTGGTAAGCTCATTCGAATATGATCTGCAAACTCTTTTTCGGTAAAATTTCTATCGTTTACTTTTTTTGATAAACTTTTAATTTCCTGCAGGGGATTTTTCATGTCTAATCCTTGTAATTCCAAATATTTGCTTCGGCTAAAATAATCCATAGAAGTAAAAATAGCTTTCTTGTTGGTAGCTTTTGGAATAGGTTTAAATAAAATTTGTGGATCGTTAATTTTCCAGCTTAAATATGGGAAGTCGAGCTCTAAACGGTGATACGTATCATAATAAGGGCTCAATTTCATCCCTTCGTTATTTCTTATCAATGCGAGTTCATTTTTCTTGGCATCGAACGAAAATATTAATCCGGGATGATAGATCGAATCTTTATCAACATAAATCGTAATAACAGCATTTTGGCTATTAATTTCATTTTCTCTAAAGATGTACGAAAGTGACGATGCTACCAATTTCAAGGTATCTTTTCTATAAATTTTAACAATGGCCATTTCGGTGCTTGTTCCTTCTCCAATAAAGCGATTGCCCTTTAATGAAAAACCTCCGTCGTAGTCGATATTTGGGAAAATGTTTTTAATTTTATGACGTTTAGAAAATGATTTAAACTGAGGATATATGGCTCTTTGAGTATCCACATCAGCCATTACTTTTTCAGAAAGCATTCCGAGTAATGGCTCTTTAAAAAATCGTTTGTGTATGAGCAATACTGAATCGGCATCAAAATTCGATTTTTTCATATCAATAGTATAGCGTCTAAGTTGTGCATAAACATCGGTTGCCTTTAAACCGGTTCGTTCCCACGTAACCTTACCATTGTATCCAGTCCATTGCTGTTTATAAACATTATATATACCCTCTGTTCCATAAATTACCGAACTGTCGTTTTTCGAAAAGCATACTATATCGCCTTTACCAACCTGAATAAGCAATTGTTCTCCATCAAAAATAAACTTCGAGTCAGAACTTCTTGTTTTCCACTTTACCGTAGTAGTTTTAGACAAATATCGTTTCTGCAAATAGTTAAGTATATTGTCCATATAATTATCGATGGAATTGAGGGTAGCAGTTTTTTTTCGACACAAGAAACTTAAACCTTTAAGGTATTCAAGAAAATCGTTTTTTGAATAATTTTGTTTGGCAAATTCGAGTAATATACGCTCAAACTCTTCGAAATGAGGCATTGGGAGAGCTCTTTTCTGTAATAATTCATTAGAAACACTGATAATACTTGTTTTATCGCTATTGTTAAAATAGCTGCCATTCCATAATGGCAATATTGCTTCGTATATTTCTTTTCCAACCTTCTTATCTTTCGCTTCTATCATTTCTTTTAGCTGAACAATATATTCTTCGGGCTTATCAGAAAAAGATTTTAATGGCTGAGCGTTTAAAACCAATCCGAATGCAGCAAATACTACTAAAAAAACAAACTTCTTCATTGTTACTCGTTTTTAAATACTAAACAATACCATTCGTCTATATGATATACTCCCTGAGGCATTAATCCTTCGCTAATTGCTTTTTGGCGGACAATATCAACATCTTGTCTGATGAAACCACTAACGATTAATATGCCTTTGCGTAATAAATGATGTTTATATTGCTTCATTTCTTCAATTAATACATTACGATTAATATTTGCCAAAATGATGTTTACTTGAGGTAGATCGAGTTCAGAAATCGTTCCTTTTTCAACTTTAATTTTATGACAATGATTCAACTCTATATTCTCATTGGTATTTTCGACCGACCATTGGTCGATATCATAAGCCAAAACAGATTCAGCACCTAATTTCTCAGCGGCAATAGCTAAAATTCCGCTGCCACAACCGGCATCTATTATGGATGTTGATGTAAGATTCAACTCAAATAATCGTTCAATTATCAGCTTTGTTGTATTATGATGTCCGGTCCCAAAAGCCATTTTGGGGTTGATAAGGATTTCTAATGGATACTTTTTCTCAATATTGTGAAACGGAGCTTTTATTACACATCGATCGCCAATAAAAACAGGTTCGTATGAAGATTCCCACTGCTCATTCCAATTTTTATCGGGTAATGTTTGCATTTTGCATTGAGCATTTGGCAAATACGCTAAAATAATGCTTTCAAATTCCTTCTTATTAAATTTTTCTTCATTAACATATGCCTTAAACAACGAATCATCTGTCCAGAAACCTTCAAAACCTATTTCGGTAAGCCGTGCTGTTAAAATCTCATCCAAGTTATCATTTACTAAGGGCAAATCTATTGCTATTTCCAGTATCTTCATATCCAATTCAAATAAGTGCTAAAATTAGAAAAAATAAGTTTTACAGGCAAATATAAAGTGGTTAGTATTTTTTATTTCATAAAATTGCTCGTATTTTTGTACTAAAAGATTTTTATGCAAAACCTTATAGAAAAGGCCTGGAATAATAAAGAATTGTTGCAAGATAAGGAAGTAATAGAAGCAATACAAAAAATTATTTTGCAGTTAAATGATGGCTCGATACGTGTAGCTGAACCACAAGGCAACACATGGATTGTAAACGAGTGGATTAAAAAAGCTATTTTGCTGTATTTTCAAATTCAGCCGATGAAAAAGCTTGAAGATAGTTTATTTACCTTTTACGATAAAATTCCATTAAAACGAGATTTCGAAGAACAAGGCATTCGGGCTGTTCCACATGCCATTGCCCGCTATGGTGCTTATATTGCAAAAGGAGTTGTTCTTATGCCCTCATATGTAAACATTGGGGCGTATGTAGATTCGGGTACAATGGTCGATACTTGGGCTACCGTGGGTTCCTGTGCTCAAATCGGTAAAAACGTACATTTAAGTGGCGGTGTTGGTATCGGAGGCGTATTAGAGCCACTTCAGGCAAGCCCGGTTATCATCGAAGATGGTTGCTTTATAGGTTCACGATGCATCGTTGTTGAAGGGGTTAGAGTCGGAAAAGAAGCTGTACTGGGTGCAAACGTTGTTATTACTCAATCAACCAAGATTATAGATGTTACACAAACCACCCCTATAGAATACAAGGGATATATCCCCGAACGATCTGTTGTAATTCCGGGTTCCTATACCAAATCGTTTCCTGCCGGCGATTATCAGGTTCCATGTGCACTAATCATTGGTAAAAGAAAAGCAAGTACTGATTTGAAAACTTCGCTAAATGAAACGTTGCGAAACTTTAACGTATCGGTTTAATTATGATTATCGCATTCGACGCAAAACGTGCTTTTTTTAACAATACCGGTTTAGGAAATTATAGCCGAAATACGCTTCATCAACTTTTCACCTTTTATCCTGAGCACCATTATTGGCTTTATGTACCATCTAAGCGTTTTAAAAACAAGTTTACAATTCCTAAAGAAGTTAGAATCGCTACTCCCAATTCATGGGTAGGAAGATTATTTCCTTCGTATTGGCGTTCGTTACTTATAAACAGTCAATTAATGTACGAAAAGCCCGACATATATCACGGACTTAGCAATGAATTACCTTTTGGCATCACATCCACAAAAATAAAAACGGTTGTAACCATTCACGATCTTATTTTCAAACGTTTTCCACAATGGTACAAACCAATGGATGTTAAAATTTATGATCGAAAATTTTCATACGCTGCTCAACATGCTGATATGGTAATTGCCGTTAGTCAGCAAACCGCAAACGATATAGAATATTATTACAACATCCCATCCGAAAGAATCAGAGTACTTTATCAAAGCTGTAATCCTTTATTTTTTAATTACTTAAATAAAACCGATATTGACGCTGTTCTTTCTAAATACAACTTACCAAGTAAATATCTGTTATATGTCGGTACCATTGAAGAACGAAAAAACCTTCATAGATTAATTGAAGCCCTACACATTGCCAAAATTGATATCCCCCTTGTTGTCATAGGTAGAAAAACGGCATATTTTACGAACAACGTATTACCTTTAATAGAACAATATAAAATTCAATCACAACTACATTTTATAGAAAATGTCGAAAACTCCTCCCTTCCTGCAATTTATCAAGCTGCAAAACTATTTATCTACCCTTCATTATTCGAAGGTTTTGGAATACCGATACTCGAAGCGCAGGCTTCCGGCACCCCCGTACTTACCTCTACCGGGAGTTGCTTTAGCGAAGCAGGAGGACCACACTCTGCCTATGCCAATCCATTAGATTCCAATGATATTGCACAGCAATTGACATTATTGCTAAACGACAAAGAACGCAGAATCTCTATGATTGAAAAAGGTCGAGCCTACGCTCAACAATTCAACGATAAACAATGTGCCGAAAATTTAATGAAAGTATATGAACAACTTCTCAGCATTTGATGATGATTTAGAACAGGCACTTGCCACGTTAATTGATGGCGGAATTATCTTATACCCTACCGATACTATTTGGGGCTTGGGTTGCGATGCTACAAACGATCAAGCCGTCAAGCGTATTTTCGATATTAAAAAACGCCCTTCTCATAACCCTTTTATTATTCTTGTTCATAGCGAAGCCATGCTGCTAAAATATGTTGAAGAAGTCCCCGAAATTGCATTTGAGCTTATTGAAAATGCAAAACAACCCTTAACCCTGATATTCCCAAAAGCAAAAAAAATATCGCCTTTGGTATGTGGACAAGACAATAGCATCGCTATTAGAGTTGTTAACGAGCCCTTTTGCAAAGCATTAATTTCTACATTAAAAAAACCAATCGTAAGCACCTCCGCTAATATATCCGGAGAACCCAATCCCGCCATTTTTTCGGAAATACATCAAACCATTAAACAATCGGTTGATTATATTGTTAAATATAGACAACAAGACACAACCTACCATCAACCTTCATCTATCATTAAAATTCTATCAAATAATAAAATAGAAAAAATAAGGTAATTCTTTTTAATTATTGAACTCAATAAAACTCAATCGAGCTTCATCCACTGTTAAACATTTTTAGCATATAAAAATTTCAACATTTTTGGCAATTGAAAAAAATGAAATTACCTTTGCTATGTTTTTAAATTATAGGAGATAAAATGGGTATTAGTAGTATTTTAAAGAAATTCTTTAAAACAAAATCAGAAAAAGATGTAGCAGAAATTCTTCCGGTTGTCGAAAAAATTTTAGCCGTTTATAATACACTCAGAAATTTAAGCAACGACGAGCTTCGCGAGCGTTCCAACGCACTAAAAATAAAAGTACGAAGCTATTTTGCTGAAGACGAAGCCGAAATTGAACAACTAAAAGCTACCGCAGAAAGCGATGAAATTTCAGTAGAAGAAAAAACAAAAATATACGAAAAAATTGATAAGCTTACCAAAGAAGTAAACCGAAAAATTGAAGAAATTCTCTTGGAAGTACTTCCCGAAGCTTTTGCAATAGTTAAAGAAACGGCTCGCCGTTTTGTCGAAGACAAAGAGTTGGTTGTAACAGCAAACGATTTTGACCGAAACCTTGCTGCATACAAAAGTAATGTTGTAATAGAAGGCAACAGAGCCGTGTGGAAAAATAAATGGATTGCCGGTGGCAACGAAATTGAGTGGGATATGATTCACTACGATGTTCAGTTAATCGGTGGATACGTTTTGCATCAGGGTAAAATAGCTGAAATGGCAACCGGCGAAGGTAAAACATTAGTGGCTACACTACCTGTTTTCTTAAATGCATTGGCAGGAAAAGGAGTTCATATCGTTACTGTAAACGATTACTTAGCCAAACGCGACAGCGAGTGGATGGGACCATTATACGAATTTCACGGTTTAAGCGTAGATTGTATCGACAAACACCAACCTAATTCTACCGCTCGTAGAAATGCTTATTTAGCCGACATTACTTTTGGTACAAACAACGAATACGGTTTCGATTACCTACGCGATAACATGGCCATTAGCCCCGACGATTTGGTACAACGCACTCACCATTACGCTATTGTGGACGAAGTGGACTCGGTATTGATTGACGATGCCCGTACTCCCCTCATTATAAGCGGACCGGTTCCCAAAGGCGAAGACCAGCTCTTTATGGAACTTCGTCCTAAGGTCGAAAAAATATACAACGCTCAGAAAAATTTAGTAAACGAAATCCTCAATCAAGCTAAAAAATTAATTCAAAGCGGCGACACCGAAAAAGGAGGAATACTGTTACTTCGCTCATTTAAAGGTTTACCCAAAAATAAAGCATTGATTAAGTTTTTAAGTGAACAAGGCATGAAAACACTCTTGCATAAAACAGAAAATACGTTTATGCAAGACAATTCCAAAAGAATGCCCGAAATTACCGAAGAACTTTATTTTGTAATTGACGAAAAACAAAACACCGTTGAATTAACCGATAAAGGTATCGATTTTATAACTTCATCGTCAGACGACCCCAAAATGTTTGTCTTACCCGATATCGGTTCACGAATTGCTGAAATAGAAAAATCGAACCTTAATGACAACGAAAAACTAAAAGCAAAAGACGACTTGCTTCGCGATTACGCGGTAAAATCGGAGCGAGTTCATACCATTAATCAATTGCTTAAAGCATATACCATGTTCGAAAAAGATGTGGAATATGTAGTAATGAACAACGAAGTTAAGATTGTAGATGAGCAAACCGGTCGTATTCTTGAAGGAAGAAGATATTCAGACGGTTTACATCAAGCAATAGAAGC
This sequence comes from Bacteroidales bacterium, assembly GCA_035371305.1. GTDB lineage: Bacteria > Bacteroidota > Bacteroidia > Bacteroidales > GWA2-32-17 > Ch61. The sequence goes on along the minus strand of DAOOWN010000015.1, from coordinate 29,302 downwards.
GAAGGAAAATGTAAAAGTCGAAGCCGCCACTCAAACATTTGCTACCATTACACTTCAGAATTATTTCCGCATGTACCATAAACTTGCCGGTATGACCGGTACTGCCGAAACAGAAGCCGGAGAATTATGGAATATATATAAATTAGACGTAGTGGTTATTCCGACCAATAAGCCTGTCATCCGAAAAGACATGGAAGACAAAGTTTATAAAACTAAACGCGAAAAATACAATGCCGTAATTGAAGAAATTGTTCAGCTTACCCAACAAGGCCGTCCGGTTTTAGTAGGTACAACATCGGTAGAAATCAGCGAATTGCTTAGCCGAATGTTGAAATTAAGAGGAATAAAACACAACGTATTAAATGCAAAACAACACCAGCGCGAAGCCGAAATAGTAGCAGAAGCAGGTAAAACAAGTAGCGTTACCATCGCTACCAATATGGCAGGACGTGGTACCGATATTAAATTAAGCGAAGATGTTCGTAAGGCAGGCGGTTTAGCCATCATTGGTACCGAACGACATGAATCACGCCGTGTTGACAGACAGTTACGTGGTCGTGCCGGACGTCAAGGCGACCCGGGCTCTTCACAGTTTTATGTTTCGCTCGAAGACGATCTTATGCGTTTATTCGGCAGCGACCGCATTGCCAGAATGATGGATAGGCTCGGAATTAAAGAAGGTGAAGTTATCCAACACTCCATGATTACCAAATCCATTGAGCGAGCACAGAAAAAAGTGGAAGAAAACAATTTCGGAATTCGTAAACGCTTACTCGAATACGACGATGTAATGAATGTTCAACGCGAAGTAATATACAGACGCCGCAGAAATGCGTTGTTTGGAGAAAAACTTCAGGTCGATATAGCAGAAACGTTTAAAAATGTTTGCAATGCTATCGTATTCGACAATTATGGTGAGGATAATTATGAGGCTTACTCGTTAGACGTTATCAAATATCTTGGTATTCAAAATCCTGTTACCAACGAAGAGTATGTACAACTTAGCGAAGAAAATCAAGCTGAAATTCTATACAAGCACACCATAGAGCACTACCATCAAAAGTGCCAACAAATGATTCAATTAGCTCTTCCTATTATTACGGATGTTTATAAAACGAGTGGACAAGTTTACCAAAATATTATTGTTCCTATTAGCGATGGACTAAAAACCTACCAGGTCATCACGCATCTTAAAAAAGCAGTTGAAAGCGAAGGAAAAGAAATTATTCGCGCTTTTGAAAAAACAGCCATTTTAGCAACCATTGACGAAGCATGGAAAGAACATCTACGAGAAATGGACGAATTGAAACAATCGGTACAAAATGCCGTTTATGAGCAAAAAGACCCCTTGCTTATTTATAAATTTGAAGCTACTGAGCTATTTAAAACCATGCAAGATCTTGCTAATCGCGAAATTGTTGCCCTCCTCACCAAAGGTTTTATCCCCATGCAAGACCCCAACGAAGTGAAAGAAGCAAAAGCACCACAAAAAACTGATTTAAGCAAACTAAAAACCGGAAGAGAAGATGTTGCATCGCCCGGTAGCAATATCAATCCCGAGGAAAGAAAAGCAGAACCGGTAAGAGTTGAGAAAAAAATTGGACGAAACGATCCCTGCCCTTGTGGTAGCGGCAAAAAATATAAACATTGCCATGGAAAAAACGTTACGGTCGATTAGCATACTTTTTTCTATTTTATTTGCCACAGCTTGTAGTCATTCATACACTCCCGATGATGTGTCGGAAACCAATAACGGTATTACCATTATAAAATCAACACAATCCCCATTAAATGGATATGTTAGAAGCTATTATGAAAATGGTAAACAACAAAGCGTAAAAGAATATAAAAATGGCGTATTAAATGGCTATTATTTAAGATTTTATCCCAGCGGTGCTTTAAGCCTAAAAACAACGTACAAAGAAGGGCAGCCATTGGGAGGCTATATTCAATATTTTGAAAATGGAACCATTAAAGCAAAAAGAATTGATTCAGCCGATCGTCAAACTATTTACCGTTACTACAAAGAAGGAAGTTTGTTTATGAAGCAGGAATTAAAAAATTTCCTTTTGAATGGTATGTCAATCCAATATTTCAAAGACGGTAAAATTTTCGTCCAAACACCCTATCAAAATGACAAGAAAAACGGGCATTTCATTATGTATCATAAAAACGGTAAAATCAATGCCGAAGCAATATTTATTAACGATAGCATCGATGGACCTCTGAAGACATGGGATGAAAAAGGACAACTCCTAACAGAAGAATATTATAAGCGGGGAAAATATACCGGTACTTGGAAATATTACTACTCAAACGGCAATATAAAAGCTCAAATCGTTTTTAATGACAACGGAACCGTAAAAGAGAAAATAGAATTTAGTGAAGACGGAAAAATAATTGACAAATTTTCAACAAATTAACAATATGATTAAAATAGCTGTAGTAGGAGCAACAGGTCTTGTAGGGACAGAAATGCTAAAAGTTTTAGAAGAAATGCACTTCCCTGCCCATGAATTTTTATTCTGTGCATCCGAAAAATCCATCGGCAAAAAAATTGTTTTTTGTAATCATACCTACCAAATAATTTCCGTACATGAAGCAATAGAAGCCAATTGCAACATTGCTATTTTTTCAGCCGGAAGCGAAACATCAAAAAAATTTGCCCCGCTATTTGCTAATAAAGGAACCTACGTTATCGATAATTCATCCTGTTGGCGAATGTACCCCGATGTTCCGCTTGTAGTTCCAGAAATAAATGCTCATACTATCAACGAACACACTAAAATTATTGCTAATCCAAACTGCTCTACAATACAAATGGTTCTTGCTCTTGCTCCTATTCATAAAAATTATAATATTAAGCGAATAGTTGTTTCTACCTATCAATCGGTAACGGGTACCGGAATGAAAGCTTTTCAGCAACTTATGTCAGAACGCAAAGGAGAAGCGTGCGAAAAAGTATACCCTCACTCTATTGATCTAAACTGCTTTCCGCATGGAGGCACATTTTTACCCAACGGTTATACTACCGAAGAACAAAAGTTAGTGGACGAGACAAGAAAAATTCTGGGCGATCCTTCCATAAATGTAAATGCTACAGTTGTTAGAATTCCGGTAATCGGCGGACACTCCGAATCTGTAAATATTGAGTTGGAGCACGATTTCGATATTAACCAAATCAAGAACATACTTTCATCATCGCAAGGCATTGTTGTTTTAGATGACCCTCAGCAAAACATCTACCCCACTCCACAAATTGCACATGGCAAAAATGAAGTTTTTGTCGGACGAATTAGACGTGATGAAACCATTAAAAATGGATTAAATTTATGGATCGTTGCCGATAACCTTAGAAAAGGAGCTGCAACAAATGCAGTACAAATTGCCTTTTATCTCGTTCAGAAATATTTTTCTTAATGTTTACCAAAAAGCCTATATGTAACGCCCCTTTTGCTAATTTGTATATTGATGGCAACGGAAATGTTACTCCTTGTTGCTTTAACAGAGATGATGTTTTTGGAAATATTTATCACCATAGCATTGAAGAAATCTGGAATTCAGTAAATGCCATTAAATTACGTAAATCGCTTTCAAAGAAAGAATATCCCGAAGGTTGCACTATCTGTAAAAAGGCCATTGAATCGAATAATTATTACAATTCGGGTATTTTCACGTATTCAAAACTAAAATATAAAAAACAACAAATTCAAGCCATCGATTTTGAATTAAGTTATTTATGCAACCTTTCCTGCATTATGTGTAATCTTCATTCAAAAGATTATTCATTGTCCGAAGAACAAGAAAACATAATACTTAACAAAATAAAACCTCTTATTTCTCAATTAAAAAAAGTTCGATTTTATGGCGGCGAACCGTTACTTATTCCGATATACAGAAAAATATGGAAGCTAATCGTTGAAAGCAATCCAAAATGTAATATTTTATTGCAAACCAATGGCATGTTACTGGATGAAGAACTTATTTCATTAACAAAAAAAGGAAATTTCACATTTAATATTTCGCTCGACTCCTTAAACCCCGATACTGCCTCCAACATTCGTAGAGGAAGTCAATTAGATTTGATATTAATTAATATAAAACAAATAAAAAAAATAACCCGAAACGATATTTCTTTAGCTGTAACGCCAATGATTCTTAACTGGAAAGAAATACCAGCCATTGTTAACTTTGCCAATAAAAATTCCTTGCAACTTTTTTTCAATGACATGGTTCAACCACAAAAACTTTCATTGTGGACACTTAAATCCGAAGAACTGAATGAAATAAATATTTATTTATCAAAATATAAATTTTACCCATACAATTTCATTCGATTTTTCAATTTAAAAAAATATATAGGTTTTATACATCACATTAAACATTTAGAATTACAAGCACTCAATCGCCCTAATTATGAGAAAGAAGAATTATTTCATCATACACAAACCATTTACAATATAATTAATGAAAAACTGCCAACAATAAGTAAAATTGATAAAAACATCTTATTTTCAAAAATCCAGACGATTTTGTTTACAAAAAGAGTCGAAGAAATTGAATACTTTTTAATGACGAATCCTGCTGAAGTCATTGAAAATAAAATACATGAATTTTTAAATAAAGAATAAAACCTTAGTTAATTTGCCCAAAACAAAAAAATCTTGTACGTTTGCAAAAAAATTCACACCACCTTCCATGAAAGGAAAACTTCAAAAGATGATTCAAGACGTGTTAGGATTAATGCCCGATAAAGTTAATATTATTCCTCACACCATACCATTAGAAACCCAGTTAGCCTATTTTGAAACATCAAAGAAAGTTAAAGAAAATATTAATTACGAGGTTGTATTGCAAAATACTTCTTGGCTTTTTGACGAAAATGTTTCTATTGCCGATAAAAAATGGCTTTTAGCACAATTAGCATCTATTTCAAAACCGGAAGCCTACCGTATTATTGAAAAATTTTTAAGTCAAGCCTCCGACGAACTTTTAGATTGGGCAAAAATAGCTTTAATCGAAAGCCGAACTTTACTCGAATCTGATTTATTAGACGAAAATCAAATTATTGTTTCATCCGGTTTAGGAGGAGATGATTACCGATTACGGTATTTTATTGTCTTTAAAAAAAATGATGAAACTCCTTTCTCCGAATCTCAAATAAAATTGATCGAAATTGAAACTCAGGCTATGCTTGATAAAAACGATGGCATATTGGAAGAGTTTCATAAAAAAACAAATTACGTGGCGATGGTTATTTTATTGCCATTCAATGCTGACTTAAAAAAAATCATTATTCAAATTATTGATGCCTGCAACCAGTACGGCTCATTTTTACATAACAAATTTCTAATCACCAATGTAAAAAAATTAAGCCATAACGAAATCATTCATTTCTTAAAAAAATACGACAAAAATGAACCACAAGGTTAACATTGCAATACAAGTTTTGCCTACAACCGAAAAGACTCATCCATACGAAATGGTTGATAAAGCTATCAATGTGATAAAAAATAGCGGACACAATTATTTAGTTTGCCCGTTTGAAACCGTTGTGGAATGTTCTATGGACGAGGCCTTAAAACTTATTGCCGACATTCATCATGAATGTTATCAACACGATACTAATTCCATGTTGGTTAATATTAAAATTCATAGCCATAAAAACAAAGATGCTGCCATCGACGATAAAATGGCTAAATACAAATAGTCATTTTCTGCATTTTTTTTACTTTAAACAATTTTTCTTTTTGCTTTTAATTTGAATAAACTATTTGTATTTTTGCGTAAAAAATAAAAGAATATGAATTTTGAATTAACAGAAGAACAAAAGCTTATACAAGAAGCGGCTCGCGATTTTGCTGAACGTGAAGCGTTACTTGATGTTATAGAACGTGATGAAAAAGCCGAATATCCCACTAAACATGTTCAACGAATGAAAGAACTCGGTTTTTTGGGCATGACGGTTGACCCAAAATACGATGGTGGCGGTATGGATTCGCTTTCGTATGTATTGGCACTTGAAGAGTTGTCAAAACACGATTCTTCTTTAGCAGTCATTATGTCTGTTCATAATTCCTTAGTATGCTGGGGTTTAGAACACTTAGCCAACGAAGACCAAAAAGAACGTTTTTTAAAACCCTTGGCACGTGCCGAAAAAATTGGAGCCTTTTTGTTATCGGAACCCGAAGCAGGAAGTGATGCTACCCATCAAAAAACCACTGCCGAAGATATGGGCGATTATTATTTAATCAACGGAATCAAAAACTGGATAACCAGCGCCAATTCTGCTGATATTTATTTAGTTATTGCTCAAACAAACCCCGAACTTAAGCACAAAGGTATTAATGCATTTATCGTTGATCGTCACAGCGAAGGAATTACATTGGGACCACATGAAAACAAAATGGGAATGCGTAGTAGCGACACCCATTCGGTTATGTTCACCAATGTAAAAGTACCTAAAGAAAATAGAATTGGCGAAAATGGATTCGGATTTAAGTTTGCCATGAAATGCTTAGAAGTAGGACGAATTGGTATTGCCGCTCAAGCATTGGGAATAGCAGAAGGTGCCTATATGAGAGCACTAAAATATGCTAAAGAACGTAAAGCATTCGGTACCGAAATAGCAAACCACCAAGCAATAGCATTTAAATTAGCCGATATGGCCGTTAAAATCGAAACAGCAAAATTATTGTTATATAAAGCGGCTACCTTAAAAGATGCTCACCAACCCATAGCATTAATTGGAGCTATGGCTAAACGCTATTGTGCCGATATAGCAATGGAAATTACTACAGAAGCAGTTCAAATCCACGGTGGATACGGCTATGTAAAGGAATATCATGTTGAACGATTATTCCGTGAAGCAAAACTAACACAAATATACGAAGGAACATCAGAAATTCAAAAAATTGTGATTTCAAGAGCTATTCTTTCTGACAATTAAATAATTATTAATAAAAATAAAATAGAGATGAAAATTTTAGTATGTATTAGTAATGTCCCCGACACCACAACCAAAATTAAGTTTACTGCCGATGGTAAACAATTTGATGCAACCGGTGTACAATGGATTATAAACCCATGGGACGAATTAGCATTAACCAGAGCGTTAGAATTAAAAGAAGCATCAAACGGACTTATTGATAATGTTACGGTTATTAATGTAGGTCCAAAAGACACTGAAATTACTATCCGCAAAGGCTTGGCAGTAGGCGCAGACAATGCAGTTCGCATTGACGGAAACCCTACCGATGCCTATGCCGTTGCATCAGAATTGGCAAAATACATAGAAACCCATCCTTTTGATTTAATTCTTACCGGTATTGAATCAAGCGACTACAACGGAAATGCAGTTGGCGGAATGTTAGCAGAATTATTAAATATGCCCCACATTTCGGCTGTTTCGGGTATTGAACTTAAAGATGGCAAATATGAAGTGATTAGGGAAATTGACGGCGGAAAACAAATCTTAACGGTTCCAACTCCATTTGTAGCAGTTGTTCAAAAAGGTATTGCTAAAGAACCGCGTATTGCAAGCATGAGAGGTGTTATGGCTGCCAGAACAAAACCTTTTGAAACGGTTGCTGCTGCCGGCATCGCTCCTCAAACAGAATATATTCATTTTGAATTACCACAACCCAAAGGAAAATGCAAAATGATTCCGGCCGACCAAATTGACGAACTTATCAACGTGCTTCGCCAAGAAATTAAAGCTTTTTAATGTTTAACTTAGAAAATCAAACAATATGAACGTACTAGTATATTTAGAACATTGGGATGGAAAATTTAAAAAATCATCCTACGAATTAGTTTCTTATGCAGTGGCATTGGCAAAACAAATGCAATCAAAAGCATATGGAGTTGTTTTGGGTAATGCAGAAACAACAGAAGTTGATAAATTAGCCGAATATGGTTTAGAAAATATAGCTATTATTGACCACAAAGCTTTTCAATTATTAGACAATCAACTTTTTACAGACGTTTTAGCTCAAATTACCGATAAATTACAAGCAAATTTTATCATTTTTGCTCACAACAATACAGGTAAGGCCATTGCTTCGCGTTTATCAGCTCGTTTAAAAGCCGGATTAGTAAGCGGTATTGTTGCACTTCCCGACTCTACTTCGCCTTTTATTGTACGCAAAAAGTTATTTACAGGAAAAGCTACTGCTCAAGTTAAAGTAAATACAGATAAAGTAATTTTAACCCTTTCGCAAAACGCTTTTGGAGTTTTTGAAAATAAAGCTTCATTAAATAAAACGGCTATTGATATTCAAGTGAACGAAGGATTGGCAAAAACTCAATTATTGGATACTCAGAAATTTACGGCAAAAGTTTTACACCGATGCCGAAATTGTTGTTTCGGGCGGTAGAGGTTTAAAAGGACCCGAAAACTGGAACGTAATAGAAGAATTGGCAGACGCAATGGGAGCCGCTACAGCATGTACACGCCCCGTTTCTGATGAAGGCTGGCGTCCTCATCATGAACATGTAGGTCAAACAGGTAAAATTGTCGCTCCTATGCTATATTTTGCTTGTGGTATATCGGGCGCTATTCAACACGTTGCCGGTATCAGCTCATCAAAATATATCATAGCTATTAATAAAGACGCTGAAGCACCTATTTTTGAGGCTGCCGATTATGGTATTGTTGGCGATGTAATGCAAGTACTCCCCGAAATTACTAAAAAAGTAAAAGAAGTGAAAAAATAATTTTTTTACTCCACATCATAAAAGGGCTGTCTAAAAAAAAGGCAGCCTTTTTTTATAAAAAATTATAGTGTTTCTTTATCGGTTCTATTACCGACCATTTACATTTCAGTCCTTTTTTAAAAGTAACAAAGTCTCCTTTTTTTATTGTCATTTTACCTTTGGGAGTGTCTATTTCTGCAATGCCCTCAATTATATAGCATTGTTCATCCGAATCGTATTCCCAGTCAAATTCGCATACATGTTTTTGCCACGTTGGCCAATCAAACACATCAAGTGAATCTAACTTGTCTTTCGAAAACCTTTCTATTGTTATATAATCGTTCATTTTAAATGAATATTTTGTGCAAAATTAGAGCGAATTTAAATTCATGTCAAGAGGAAAATATCTGTTTATTAGCAAATTTATGAATTCCTATGTTTTATAAATGTAACCAAACACTACAGTTTTATCAACAAAAATGCACACTAGTAAAAAAAATCGATATTACTCTACTAAAAAAATCTAAAAAAAATGTAATTTTGAAAAAAAATTACAATATGAGTCGAACAATAATTGTACTATTTTTTTGTGTGGTTTATTTAAATGATTTATTTGCCCAAGAGCATATAAGTATCCACCAGCGACAACTCGAATATTATAGTCAATTCAATGCTCAAACTCCCGAAGAGTGGGCTGCCATCAGAGGTGAAGCAAAACCCAACGGGCGTTCATCCAATAAAAGTTGTACATTAAATAAAATTGTTTTTGGCTGGCATCCATATTGGAGCAATGGACTTGAGACGAATTACGATTGGTCGTTGCTCAGCGACTTATCGTATTTCTGTTATACTGTAGATCCCTCCACCGGAAATGCTACGACCACAAACAGTTGGTCAACGGCCAATGTCGTAACTCAGGCTTTAGCACATGGAGTTCGTGTAAATCTTTGTGTAACATTATTTTCCGACCATGCTACATTTTTAGGAAGTTCCACTGCAAAGCAAACGCTTATCAACAACCTTATCAGTTTAATTCAGGCAAGAGGAGCAAATGGAGTAAACATCGATTTTGAAGGATTACCATCTGCCCAAAAAACAAATTTCACCAATTTCATGATTGACTTATGCAATGCTTTTCATACTCAAATTCCGGGTTCGCAAGTAAGTGTATGCTTGTATGCCGTTGACTGGAGCAGCGTTTTTGATATTGCAACATTAAAGAATTATGTCGATTTGTTCTGTATCATGGGCTACGACTATTACTACAGTGGCAGCTCGACAGCCGGACCATCTTCACCATTATACAGTTTAACGAGCAGTTATAATTATAATGTATCTAAATCTATAACCTATTATTTAAGTGCAGGTGTGCCAAATAATAAACTCGTTTTAGGATTACCTTATTATGGCGAAGAATGGTCAACCTCATCTTCATCTGTACCTTCGAGTACGACCTCTACCGGTTCAGCAAAATTTTACAATACCGTTCGCAATAATGCTTCTGGCTATTATACCGCTGCCAATAAGCATTTCAATGACAACAGTTATGTCCCTTACTACGCATACAACAATGGCACTACATGGAAACAATGCTGGATTGACGATGCTTACAGTTTAGGAAAAAAAATGGAACTGGTTTGGAAACGTGGAATTGCCGGTATTGGTATTTGGGCATTGGGCTATGATGACGGATATCCCGATTTGTGGAATAAAATTGAAGAAAAACTTACAACATGTTTTACCAATGCTTGTACCGATACTATTTTCGATATGGGAGGACCTTACTTAAACTACTACGATAAGGAAAGCTATGCTTATACCATTCAACCCGCAAATGCAACATCAGTTACCTTAGACTTTCAATCGTTCGAAACCGAAGCCGGCTACGACACCTTGTGGCTCTACGATGGAAGTTCTACCAATGCTCCCCTTATTGGTGCCTATACCGGAACAAATAGCCCGGGAACGGTAACTACTACACAACCTGCCATCACCGTTCGCTTCAAGAGCGACAATGCCACCAATAAACCCGGATGGACTGCTATTTGGCATTGCAATATCGATAACGTACTCCCAACTACAAGCATTTCTACACCCGGTAACTGGAAAACACAAGATTTTACAGCAACATTCAACGACAACGATAATATTGGTATTGAAAAATCATTCTATCAGGTACTCGATTTCGATGGACAATACTGGGGAGCCAATACCAATAGAGGCTTTTTTGGCGACAACTTCGACATCATGCAACCTCACTGGAATATTTTTGCCGGTACATGGAATGTTAGCAATGGTGAGCTGATACAATCGGACGAAACAGCCACAAACAGCAATATTTATGCTGCGCTCAACCAAACACTTTCCAACCGCTACCTTTATCATTTTAAAGCCAAAGTAAGCGGCAGCGGAACCAATAAACGATATGGGTTCCATTTCTTTTGCGACGATGCTAATTATACCAACCGACATAACTCCTATTTTGTATGGTTTAGAGTAGAAGACCAGCAATTGCAATTTTATAAAGTAGTGAACGATACATTTTCTTTGAAAAATACAATTTACAACATAATAACCAATGTTAATCAATGGTACGATTTTAAAATTACGTACGACCGCATCACCGGAGAAATGTCTGTGTGGAGAGACGATGTTTTTTTAGGCACATGGACCGACCCTGCTCCCTACTCCACAAATGGGAACTACATAAGTTTCCGTACAGGAAATAGTGCAATGAATATTACTGAATTAAAAGTATATCGATCAAGAGCTGCTTCAACCAACATCACCTTAAGCAACAACACCAACGATATTCGTTATCAAAATACCAATCCTTCAACCCCTTCTGCTAAAGTAAAATCAATAGTAGTAGATGTCAATCATAATTTATCAACCATTGCTTACGAAGATTTAAATGTGGACTGGACTACACCCGAATTTTCGAGTATAATTGCTGACGGATTGTCAACAGATATTGACACCATTACTACAGCAAATCACATTTCCGGTAATTGGCAAGCATTTACTGACCCAAATTCCGGAATTTATCAATATTTGTATTCGGTAGGAACACAACCCGGAGACAACAGCATTATAGACTGGACAAATATTGGTGCTAATACCTATTTTTCTGCAAATGCAAATTTAAATATGGGTACTACATATTATATAAACGTAAAAGCCATTAACAATGCCGGATTAACTTCAGCCGTTTACTCATCGGATGGAGCTATATATTTACCCAACGGCAACTTACCCTATGCTCAATTTACCTCAAGCTCCACCCAAGCATGCTCAGGCGAAGTCATTCAATATACAAACCAAAGTCTTTCGGCCGATTCGGTACACTGGATTTTCAACGGAGCTACACCTAGCAGTTCTAATCAACCGAATCCGCAAGTAATATATAATACAGGCGGTACATATCATGTAACCTTAATTGCATATAACGCTAATGGAACGGATACATTAAGTCTTAGCAATTATATTACGATTTGGCAAACTCCTATTATTAGTATTCAAACCAATGTAATAGGTAGTCAAGCACCTTATTACGTTGTTTTTAATAACCAATCACAATTTGTTGATAATTCATTATGGAATTTTGGCGATGGACTGAACAGCACTGATTTTGCACCTTATCATATGTATGCACAAGACGGAAGTTATATTTATACTTACACCGCCTCGAACGCACATTGTACAGCATCCTACTCCGATACAATTATACTCGGGAACAGTGGTATTTATCATAATGAAAACGAATATATCTTGGTATATCCCAATCCTGCTCATCAATATTTAAAACTGAAAACTGAAAATGTAATCATTGATGAACTCAGCATTTCGGGTTTAGATGGCAAAGAATACTTGCATCAAACCATAAATAATTCGATTACGAATGTAAACATCGATTTTTTAGAAAACGGTATATATTTATTATCCATCCAACTAAATGACCATAGAAAATTGTTTTATAAATTTATTAAGCTATGATAAAAAAGGGCTTTATTCTAATACTGATCACTTTTTTTTCTCAATTCTTATCGGGGCAAATCAAAACGCTAACCGTTGCTCCGTTGGGGTTGGTTAACAAAGTACGAGTAAAATACGAACAGCAATTATCGTTCAAAGAAATGTCGATGGGTTCATATTTTAATGTGTATTATGCTTATTTTCAGGGAATAAGATTAGATCCTTTTGTGCGATTTTACTTTTTTTCGGATGAACTCAAGGGACTGTATTTACAATTAAAAGTCATGGGAGGTATTTTTCAAAACGATTTGGAGTATAAATACTATACAACAACTGATACTTTATCTGTTAAACAAATGACCAATTATTATACATTTGGCGGAGGTCCTGCCTTGGGCTATCAATGGTACATCAATAGCAAAATACCTTTAGACGTATTTGTTGGATTCAATTTAAATAAATGGACTGCACCTAATTCTGTTATAAAAAACAATATTCGTTACGAACTTTTTGACGATGCTCTCTGGTATGTTACCGGACCCGGAAGTATTTTTCATATGCACGTGGGTATTGGGGTTAAATTTTAAGAGAGACTGAGAAAGATTCTATAGAGTTTCTATCATTTTAATTATTTTTTGTAATCAAATCATTGACATTTGTCATAAATAATTTTACCTTTGTCAAAAAAATTATTTTTAAGGCAACCATATTAAGTAATAATGCGTTTAATTTATAAAAACAAACGTATATGAAAAAATTTATTTTATTTATATTCATGTGTGGATTTTGGGTTAGTACATTTACCCAAAACATAGGTATAAGTAATGATGCTGCATTTATCACTCCGCAAAGTCCGTTGCATATTTATTGGACATCAGATGGCAACTTATTGCAACTTAGTCGGAGTTCTGTATCTAATACAGGTTTAACTTTTTCGGTTAACAGTGGTGATTTTTCCATTTTAAACCGAAACAACAATGCTTTAATATTTGGAACCAATGCTACTGAACGTATGCGAATAACTAATACTGGAGATGTTGGTATTGGAACAACAACACCTTCTGCACAATTACATACAACAGGTACTGTTCGATTTCAAAATTATGTATCGGGAGCAAATGGAGCTATTTTAAGAACAAATGCTTCCGGAGATTTATCAATAACCAATTTTAGTGGTACTGCAAACGATGTTTTATTAGGCACGGGTTCTTTTGGAAGCATGAATACCCTTGCATGGCAATTAACAGGGAATAGTGGTACTAATCCAGCAAGTAATTATCTCGGAACAACCGATGCACAGGATTTAGTAATTCGCACACAAAATTCTGAACGTATGCGTATAATGTCATCCGGTGCTGTCCGTATTGGATATGGTACGGCTGCAACTAATGCGTTGCAAGTTGGTGGTTATGGTACATCAAATCCAACAGTTTTTATGGGTTCTGATGGTGGCGGTGCACCAGGTTATGGATATATTGGGCTTTATGGTACTTCTTATGGAACATTAAGTACTATTTTAAGAGGTGGAGGATTAAGTTTTTTTAATTCGCGCAATCAATATGTTTTTGGACAAACAACAGCAGTAGATCCTAACGATTTTGTTGCAGTAGTTGGAAACGGTACATATCCATGGGCATTAAATGCTTACACATCTCAAAATAATGCTGGAGCAATATATGGTCAAGGAAAAGGAAAAAAATCTTATGGGGTTTGGGGTGAAGTAAATCATAATACCAGTATAGGAGTTATTGGCAATAATTCATCAACGACTGCAAATACGTTAGCATGTGGTGTGCAAGGTCAAACAGCTAATCCTTCTGGTTCAGGTGTAGTAGGAATTAATTCTAGTACCACAGCCGATGTAAATGCTACTGGAGTTTCAGGATATACAACAAATTCATCTGGTACTGCTATTTACGGATTTTTAAATAACACAACACCCGATGAAAATGCTACTGGAGTTTTAGGAATAACAAACAATCCTGCCGGTGATGCTGGATTTTTTATAAACAATGCTACTACTGGTACAAATAATGGAAATGGAATCTATGCTCAAACATCTCAAAGTTCAGGTGCGGGAGTTTTTTCAATAAATTCACATGCTAATGGCACTGGGTTAATAGCTATTGGCAATAACCTAACGGGATTATATTTGACTTCTGGTTCGGGAGGTGCTTTTACTGGTGACCCCATAGGAATTGCTGTTTTTAAAAAAGGTGCTCTTACAAATAATGAAGGTGCCGGTTATTTTCTTGCAAGTTCGACAAGCGGAGCTGGTGTATATGTTGCTTATCATACAGGAGGAACAAATTATAAAATTATAGATGTTGGAACATTTGGAGGTTCAGTCTCAACTGATGTTTGGGGATTGACTAATGATACCAATGATAGAAAAATAATGTTTGCACCTGAAGCACCTGAAATAGTGTTCCATGATTTTGGTGTTGGAAAATTAATAAATGGCAAAGCACATATAACATTAGACCCTATATTTTCAAGAAATATTGTTGTAAATGATGAACACCCTTTAAGAGTTTTTATTCAATTAGAAGGCGATTGCAATGGCGTTTATGTTACTAATAAAACAAAAGAAGGTTTTGATGTTATTGAGTTAAACAATGGTACTTCAAATGTAGAATTTAGTTGGTTTGTGATTGCTAATCGATCAGATTATATTAATCCAATCACCAATGAATTAATATCGAAACATGAAGGCGTGCGTTATCCACAAGCACCTAACCCTCCTAAAATTGAAACTTTAAAAGATAATAACATTAAATTGCAAAAAGTATTTAAACGAGACATGATTTTGAATATAGTTAATGATAAACTTTTAAATAAAACAAACCGTGAAAACTAATTTCTTAATCATATTATTTTTATTAACTTTTAAGATCTTTTCTCAAGGCCTGATAAATAATTCTTCTAATCTTTATCTTACTTCAAACTCTAATCTTATTCTTTACACCAATGCAAATTTAATAAACAATGGTACAATAAATTGTGCTTCCGGCAGTAATGTTAAATTTACCGGTCCATTTGTAGATCAATACATAGGTGGACTTAACGTAGTATCCTTTTATAACTTATATATTAATAAAGCACAACTATTAGCTCCTCCAAATGTTGATTTATACCTTCAACAAGATGTAATCGTAAATGGAACTATATACATGTCTCAAGGACATTTAAACCTAAGAAACAATTTAGTTGATTTAGGGACTACCGGAATAGTCAGTGGTGAAAATTACGATGCACGTATTAGAGCTACCGATGCTTCTAAAACTGACGGAGCCGGTACCGGATATATAAGAGCAATTAGAAATAATCCATCGGGCAATGTTGCCGGCTTAGGACTTGATTTTACCTCATCTGTAGCTTTGGGAAATAATACTGTAATTGTGCGTGGTTGCAATGCCTTACAAGGAAGTGGAACATATACGGGCAATTATAGCATTTTCAGGTGGTATAGAATTAATCCGGGCAGTGGAACTACTAGTCCTATAACTGTTAACAACTTCTATTATTGGGGAGGAACCGGCAATCCAGAATTAAATGGACATTTAGAAGCAAACTTGCAAATGTTTCAACAAGTGCAATATTGGAATGGTTCTACAAACCCTATATACTGGGAACCACGAACAACAACCGTTACAGCCGCAAGCGATTTTGTAAACAGTACTACTACGAATAATCCTATCATGCTTAATTATATATTAGTTACGTTAGGCAGTACCGATCGTCCCCTACCCGTCGAATTTCTTTCATTTGATGCCAAATGTAACGGTAATACCAACCTTTTAACCTGGCAAACCGCCAGCGAAACCAATAACCAAGGCTATAGCATTGAAAAAAGTCATAACAGTATCGACTGGGAAAAAATTGGTTTTGTTAATGGCAACGGAAATGTTAATACTGTCAGCACGTATTCCTTTACTGATAATAATCCTTATTATTCGGTTAGCTATTATCGTTTAGAACAAATCGATTACGACGGACAAACCCATCTTAGTAACTTAATCTCAGCCGATTGCAAAAATCAACCTATTACCGAAGATTTTCATGCGTTCATGAATAACGGTCAATTTCAAATTGTATTGCAAGGACTACAAAATGCTTCGTATAATATCATAATAACGAATTCTATAGGACAAACATTATATTATCAAACAACACGTTTATCTGAAAATAAGGAAACGATTGACGTCCCCACAACCATGGCTGCTGGATTGTATTACATAAGTATAATTTCAGAAAACACTATTATTTCAAAGCCATTTTTAATAAAATAAATCCATCTACCTTATTGGATCTAATATCCGTACTTCCCTTTCCAGCATTTTGACAAATAATTTTTCATTTCGTTTTCGCGTGGATTGGCAGCTGGTTCATAAAATGAAGTGCCTGTTATTTTTTCGGGCAAAAATTCCTGATTCACAAAGTGCCCCTCAAAGCTGTGAGCATATTGATAATCTTTGCCATATCCAATATTTTTCATAAACTTTGTGGGAGCATTGCGAATATGCAACGGAACAGATAAATCGCCCGATTTTCGAACTTCGTCCAAAGCTTTTTCGATAGCCATATAAGCACTATTGCTCTTTGGCGAAGATGCCAAATAAATAGCCACTTCTGCTAACACAATCCGAGCTTCGGGCATGCCAATTTGATGTACCGCATCGAATGCAGATTGAGCCAATAACAATGCATTGGGATTAGCCAAACCAATATCTTCGGCTGCAAGTATAACCATACGACGAGCTATAAATTTCACATCTTCACCACCTTCTAACATTCTGGCAAGATAATAAACAGCAGCATTGGGGTCGCTTCCACGCACCGATTTTATGAATGCAGAAATAACATCGTAGTGCATTTCGCCATTTTTATCATACACCGCTATTTTTTCCTGCAATACATTTTGAACATAATCATTGGTAATAATAAGCTCATCTGCTTCTTCGGAAGCAAAAAGCAATTCCAATATATTTAAAAGTTTACGTGCATCGCCTCCGCTAAAACGAATAAGAGCTTCGTACTCTTTTACTTCAACTTTTTTCTTTTTTAATACTACATCCATTTTCAACGCACGTTGCACCAATTTTATCAAATCGTTTTCCGATAAAGGCTTTAAAATATAGACCTGACACCTCGACAACAAGGGTGTGATTACTTCAAACGAAGGATTTTCGGTAGTTGCACCGATTAAAATAAATAAGCCCTTTTCTACAGCATGTAGCAGCGAATCTTGCTGAGCTTTAGAAAAACGATGAATTTCATCTAAAAAAACAATCGGAGTTTGTTGGTTGAATAAGGGATTTTTTTGAATCTTTTCAATAACTTCCCTTACATCCTTGACCGATGATTGAGTAGCACTTAAATGAAAAAAATTCCGGTTCAGCATTTGCGACAACATCAACGCCATGGTTGTTTTCCCAACTCCCGGAGGTCCCCATAAAATTATCGAGTGCAAGGAGTTATTATCGACCATTTTTCGAATCACGCCCTTGGGTCCAACCAAATGTTCCTGACCAATAAAATCGTCGAATGTTTTGGGTCTAAGTCGCTCTGCTAATGGTTCCATAATAAACTATGCTTTAATTCCTACAATTAAAATATCATCAACTTGTTCTTCACCTTCCATCCATTGGCTTAAAAACTGCTGAAGTTTTTGCTTTTGAACTTCCCCTGAATAAATTGAAATGTCGGCTAAAAGGCTATAAAATGCTTTTTTCTTGAGTCGTTTTTTATCTTTGCCTCCAAATTGGTCCGAAAACCCGTCTGAAAAAGCATAAAGCCAATCATCTTTTCGAAGTTTTATAGTAAATAATGAAAATTCATCGTCGCGATCCGATTTGCCAACCGGAATTCGGTCACAATCTAAAAACACCATTTCTTTATTTCTTATTATCAATGGTGCATTAAATGCTGATGTATATAAATTCGCGTAGTTATTATTGTATTGAAAATAAAACAAGGTTCCATCCATTCCGTCTTTTTTTTCTTCAACGTGCGAAATGTTTTGAATAAGTTGTTGCCGAATAAACGAAAATATTTCGTTGGGCATTTCTAAGCCCCTAACATTGATAGCTTCGTTTAATAAATTAATATTCAGTAAACTCATAAATGCACCCGGCACGCCATGCCCCGTACTGTCGCATACTGCTAAATAAAAGCCGTTTTCGGTACTTGTAGCCCAATAAAAATCGCCGCTCACCACATCTTTGGGTTTAAAAAATATAAAATAATCGGACAAATGAAGCTTTTTCAATATAAATTCTTTTATTTTCCGCTCTTCGGTTATTAATGCTCGTTGTATAATAGATGCATAATTGATACTATCGAGTATTTCTTTATTTTTAACCTCTACCACTTTCTTTTGCTCTTCGATTTTAATTTTTTGATTTCTAATGATTCTATAGCGATTAACAACAAATAACAAAAATAGGATTAATAAGATAATTCCCAAAACAAAGAAACCAAAAACCAATCGGTTTCGCTTTTGTTCTTCTTCTTGGGTTATTTTAAGGTTTTTTATTTCTAATTCTTTTTTTTCGGTTTCAAATTCAGTAAACAATCGATTTAGTTGTTTTTGATTTTCAACATTATACAACGAGTCTTTAAGTTGAATCAGTTCTTTCAACAAAATATTTTCGGTCGATATATCTTTTTTACTTTCATACACTTTTACCAAATTATACAATGCATCTTGAAGGTAGTAAGGAGCTGAAATTTTTTGAGCTATTTCTTTGCATCTTAATAGATAAAATGTTGCATTTTTATAATCTTTTTTCTTTAAATAAATAGAACCCAAATTAAGCGAACTCAATGCCGTCATTTCTAAATCGCCAATACTATCTTTTATTTTATAACAAATTTTGAAATAGTATTCAGCAGAATCGATCATATTTGTTATGGAATAATATTCGCCAAGATCGTTGTACGAATCGGCTAACGCACTTAGCTGCCCATATTTTTTTCTTAAATTAAGTGCAATTTTTCTATATTTAAACATATTTTTAACATCGCCCATATTCATATAACTATTGGCAATATTATTGGCAGTGGAAGAATAGGTTTCAAAATTTTTAGTTGTATCTAACAATTGAATGGCGTTTAAGAAAAATGGAATAGATTCTTTGTACTTTCTCATTTGCTGATATAGAAGACCAATAGAATTATTCGCTGCTCTTTTGGAAACATCATCATGTAATAATTCGGATAATTTTAATGCCTTTATCGCCGCTTGTAATCCTTTTGTATAATTACCATTTATATATTCCCCGGATGATATAGACAAATATGCTTTTAACATTCCTTGTTTATAACCGGTTTCAATAGATAATGCTAACGCTTTTTTTGCATAAAACAATTGAGAATCGGCGTTGTTCCATCCAAAAGATGCAGCATGATTAAGCATATTAATAATTGTAATGCTGTCTGCTTTATTAATCGTTTTATTTTGAATGCAATATGCGTTTACACTTACAAAAGCAAGCAGTATAAACAAATTAACTGAATGAAGGATTTTTTTTTTCATTGCATTGCAAAATAAGTATTTTTTTTTCAATTATTTTGATTTACCTTTGATTAATTATTTGAAAATATGACCTTAATTTTTTCTGTTTTTTCGTTCTTATTTGGGTTAATTATTGGTTTTTCGTTTTTGTATTTGTATAAAAAGAAAAGATATATTCAAGAACAAGCCCAAAATTGGCTCGAAACATTTAACGCAATTAGCGATCCCATTGCTATTTTAAGCACAGAAGGTAAAGTTTTACAATCAAATAAAGCAATGGATTTTTTCAACCTAAATAATTCAAAAAAAATAACTGACCATTATTGCTATGAATTAATTCACAAAACAAAAGAACATATAGAAGGCTGTCCGCTTGTTCGGGCAAAAAAATCTTTTCATAGAGAAGAAATGGAATTAACAATTAACAATAACATATTTTTAGTTTCGGTTGATCCCATAATTAAAAATAATAAAATATCCAGTTTTGTTCACATTATAAAAGATATTACGCACTTAAAAAAACTACAAAACGAAATGGAAGAAGAAAAGCGGAAATTTGAAACACTTGTCAACAATTTGCCCGGATTTGTCTATCGCTGCGCAAATGATAAAGATTGGACAATGGAATATATTAGCGAAGGGGTCTTTGCCATTACAGGCTACTCTCCTGATGAAATAATAAACAATAAGGTTCTCTCTTTTAATGATATTATTGCCGAAGAATACCGCGAAATTCTTAGGGAAAAGTGGCAAAAAGTCCTAAAAAAGAAGGAAACTTTTGAACACGAATATCAAATTATAACGAAATCGGGTGAAAGAAGAGACGTTTGGGAACGCGGGCAAGGAATTTTTGACGCTCATGGCCATTTACTTTTTTTAGAAGGCTTTATAACGGATATAACCGAAAAAAATAAAATTTTCAGTGCATTGCTTGAAAGCGAAGAAAAATTTAAAGCATTGTCTGACTCTACAACAGCGAGCATCTTTATATATCAAGAAGACAATTTTGTTTATGTAAACCCTGCCACTGAACAATTAACCGGTTATGATTATGAAGAATTGTTACATACAAAATTTTGGGATATTGTACACCCTGATTACAAAGAATTAGTTAAAGAAAGAGGTAAAATGAGGCTTATGGGAATTCCCCAGCCCCCTAATTACGATTTTAAGATTATACGAAAAGACGGTTGTGAACGCTGGATAAAATTCAGTGCCGGTTATTTGCAAAATTATAAAGGCAAAACTGCAGCTATTGGTACAGCCATTGACATAACCGACCTGATTGACATTCAAAGTAAGTTACAGGAATCAATAGCTCAGCTCGAAGAAGGAGAACGGCTTTTAAAACAACA
Source organism: Bacteroidales bacterium (assembly GCA_035371305.1). GTDB lineage: Bacteria > Bacteroidota > Bacteroidia > Bacteroidales > GWA2-32-17 > Ch61. The sequence goes on along the minus strand of DAOOWN010000015.1, from coordinate 7,756 downwards.
AAACGAAGAATATTTGTCGCTCAACGAAGAACTGACTCAAAACAACCAACGAATCCATAAACTCAACGAAGAACTGATTAAAGCCAAAGAAAAAGCCGAAGCCAGCGACCGACTTAAAACTTCATTTTTAAATAATATATCCCACGAAATAAGAACTCCTCTCAATGCCATCATGGGTTTTTCTGACTTGTTGAGCAAAAGAAAAGTAAGCGAAGAAAAAGCTGAACAATACCTTCATATCATAAAGGCCAGCGGGAATCATTTGTTGGGAGTCATTACCAATATTATTAATGTTGCAACCATTGAAGCTGGCGAAGAAAAAATTTTCTACAATAAAACCAACATCAATCAACTCATTGAAAATAGCATAAACTCATTAGCACCCTTGATTGCAAAAAAAGATGTGGAGTTTCAATTTACCGAAAAACTCCCCCATAATAAAATGTGGATTTTGGCTGACGAAACAAAACTACAACAAATAATACTCAATTTAATCACAAATGCTATAAAGTTTACCGAAGAGGGTTTTATTCGCATCTCTATCAACGAAAACAATCAACAACTTATTTTAAAGATAAAAGACACGGGTATAGGAATCGAAGAACAACTGCAACCCTATGTTTTTGAACGATTTGTTCAAGTAAGCGATATTATAAAAAAACATCCCTCGAGCGGCATGGGTTTAGGTTTGTCGCTTGTAAAATCATATGTAAACCTAATGGGAGGCAGTATTTCACTTCAATCCAAAGTAGGACAAGGAACTGAGTTTACCATTACACTCCCCTATCTTCCCATTGAAGAAAAAGAAGAAACGAAAGATTTAAGTAGGCACTTTATAATTCCTGAAAATAAAAAAATTCTTTTGGCTGAAGACACTCAAAATAACATCGACTTGATAGTAGAGTTATTACTGCCATACAAAATAGAAATTATCATAGCCAAAACAGGCTTAGAGGCATTGGAACAACTAAACCATCATCCCGACATTTCATTAATACTTATGGATATTAAAATGCCCGAAATGGATGGTTATACTGCTTGCGAAGAAATAAAAAAAATAAATCCTTCCATACCCATTATTGCTCTTACAGCATATAACAACGAAGATGAATTTGAAAAAATGAAAACGTGCGGAATGAAAGGCTATCTTACAAAGCCCATTAACGAAATAAACTTATTATCAACATTAGAAGATTTTTTAACACCTAATAAAAATTAAACCTATACTGAGAAATTGAAATGTTGATACCATAATTTTGACAAACCAAATCAAATACGTTTCAAAGCAATTATAAATACATATCGAGCGTTTGAGACAGAAGATATTCTTTAAATTCTTTGGTCATTTTCATTGTAACATTGTTCATTATGCAACGATCAAAATTGCAAATTTGTTTATCTAACGGACAGCTTGAAATTTCAAGCGTACCTTCTATCGCCTCATAAAGATCGAGAAACGTAATTTCTTCGGGCTTTTTTCTTAGAACAAATCCACCGGTAGGTCCTCGCTGAGAATATAAAAAACCTGCTTTTACCAGGCGTTGAAATATTTTTGCAACATGATGTTTTGACGTATCGGTAAGTTCAGCAATTTCTTGCACATTTACCAAATTTTTGCTGCGAGCAATAATGATCATTCCATGCAATGCAATAGATGCGGCCTCGGTTAGAGTAACAACTTTTCCCATGATATAATAATTCGAGTAATTTAATACGCAAATGTACAAAAATCTTTTTATTAAACAATTATTATTTTTGCACATGGATTTTTTTATCATTTTTATCGTAGCAATTAGTCTTAGTTTTGACACATTTGCCATATCGGTTTCGAGCGGTATTGCGTATCAGCAAATAAAATTTTGGGAAGCGTGCAAAATAGCATTAACCTTAGCATTTTTTCAGACCCTGATGCCCTTTGCCGGCTGGGGATTGGGTATTCAAATACGAGCTTATATCGAAAATTTCGATCATTGGATAGCTTTTAGTTTATTATTGTTTTTGGGGCTAAAAATGATACATGAAGCCTTTAAAAAAGAAGATGAAAAAGATTTTAATCCACTCAAACCATTAACGTTAATAACCATTGCCATTGCAACCAGCATTGATGCCTTAGCTGTAGGATTCACTTTTTCCATTATTAATATTCCAATAATTTTGGCAGGCTTTGTAATCGGTTTTGTAACATACATTGCTTCGATGACCGGAATCTTAGTTGGAAAAAGTTTAAAAACAAAAAATCCAGGTTTAATCGATGTTATTGGTGGACTTATTTTAATTGGTCTTGGAACTAAAATATTAATTGAACACTTAAGTAATTGAAAATGAAAAAGATTAAAAACCCATATCTAAACCTCGAAACCTATAATTGTTTTGGCTGTTCGCCCAAAAACCCAATAGGGCTGCATTTAAGCTTTGTATTAGAGGGCGATGAGGTAATCGGCAAATGGACTCCCACCCACGACTACGAAGGCTGGCACAATATTCTTCATGGTGGAATACAAGCAACCCTTATGGACGAAATTGCAAGCTGGGCAGTTCTCTCATTATTAAAAACTTCCGGTTTTACGGTTAAAATGAATATTAAACTGCATAAAAACGTTTTAATAAGCGATGGCGAAATCACACTTAAAGCAAAACTCATTCATAAAAAAATGAACCTTGCCACCATTGAAACCCAAATAATTAATTCAAAAAACGAAATATGCTCAGACGGAGAATATGTTTACTATACCTATCCACAAGATAAAGCACGGGAATTATTTCATTTTCCCGAAGACGAAGCAGATATTTTTGAACATTAAACCCATTTTTTTCTTAACCCAAAATAAAAACCTATAAACGAAGGGATAAGAATATTAATGACCCATAGACACAGATAAGATAAAATGATTGTTTGGTCGCTTAAATGATAAGACGAAAAAATTACTAAGCCCACATTCGAACGTACAAACAACTCGCTGAACGAAGTCGTTGGAATGGCTGTTGTAAGCGTAAAAGCAAGTGCCGATAAAGGCAAAAAATCAAAAAATGAGATCGTACCACCAAAAGCTAACAACAATAAATACAACTGAATTGTAAAAACAGCATATCGTATGGCCGAAAATAATAAAAGCAAAAGTATTTCGCTGAACGAATAAAATTTCACAAAATCAATAAACTGCTTCCATTTAGAAGGTAAATATTGCTGCAAGAGCCTAACAATTGGCTTAAAAAATATCAAAATCAACAATGCCAAACAAGCCAATGCAATGACATAAACAACTGAAATATATTCGTTGCTTCTTAAAGCCCACAAACCTGCCAATAAGGTAATGCTAAGCTGAGAAATACTTGAAAGTAATGAAGAAAAAATACCTTTTATTCTGTTTTCTTTTTTCAATACCAATATTTTACCTAAGAACTCCCCTGTTCTATTCGGAAAAATAGTAGAAACAGCAACACCCATAAAAACAGATATTAACGACAGCGAAAAAGAAATTTTTTCGATAGGACTATTAACATACTGCCATTTTAACGCTTCAATGCCCCAGTTGGCAAACATTAATACAAAGGCAAAAAAAATAACAAGAAAAGAAAAATAATGGAGCGAATAGAAAACAGCCGTAAAATCGAGCGAATGCTCTACATTTGAAAAACGTTGATAGAAATACAAAATCGACAAAGCAAAGATGAGCCATGCCATCATTCTATATCCATATTTTTGCAGAAAAGCTTTCACTCTGCCAAGATTACTTTACCGGAACTATACATTTCTTTATCTACCTTGTATGGGCGACCATAAACATACAGATTGCCTGAACTAAATAAACGTGCACCAACTTCCTTCTCTACATTTACAAATAGCTGTCCGGTTGATTTATGTGTAATGTAGTTGTAACCTGTTTTAAAACCCTTTGCAAACACATATCCATACCCCATCACCCAAATATAGCTCACAGCAGCGCTTCCATCGATATAAGTATCGCCGGTACCGGCGTTCTGAGAATACGAAAAAACATTGCAATTCGCCAGTAGTTTTACTTTTGATATATCCGACCAATTATCTACCATAAAAGAATCTGTTTTTATCGTATCCATCATATAAAAATCGCCATTGCCATATAAATCTAAAAACTTGAACGAACGAGAAAAGACATCGACCCGGATACGCTGATATTTTCTAAGCCAATTGCATCGATTTTCGTTGGTTATGCTCAATCTGTTGTTACTCACTTCGGTTTTTACATATGTCAACATATTTTGACCGGTGGTTATCACAACTTTATCAACCGAGTCCCAATGCCAATACACATCCATTAGGCTATTGATTCGCAATCGGTTAAAAGACGATACAAACCTTGTCTCTTCAGTATTTTTGCCCATCGAATGGATACATTTTGTTCCTTTTTGACACGAAGCCAGCAATGTTAGCCCTAAAAAAAATACTATTTTCGTCAAATAATTCACTTCAACTTCTAATTAAACAACTAAATTTGCACCACAAAAAAAGACCACGTGGCTAAAAAGAAAAAGCATAACAAAAAAGTTTTTACAAAGATAATTGTATTTTCACTAATAATTATCATCTTAATCCTTGCTTCAATTGCTTATTCCTATTACAATAAAATATACAAAGAGAATGTTCGTATCGATTTAAAAGATGAATTTGTATATATTCCAACCGGCTCTACGTATGATGATGTAGTGCGAATATTAACCAAAGAACAAATTTTAAACGACATCGCTTCGTTTGAATGGCTTGCCGAAATAAAAAAATACAACCAAAACGTCAAACCCGGCAGATACCGCATAAAAAAAGGGATGAACAACAACGAACTCATAAATTTATTGCGTAGCGGAAAACAAGAACCGGTTCGTCTTACCATTCGCGGTTTTAGAAATTATCGGGTACTGGCAGGCTATATATCGCATAAACTCGAAGCCGACTCAGTAAGCATCTGCGATGTATTTGAAGACGAAATGCTTGCTCAAAAATACGGTTTCAATGAGCAAAATTTTTTATGCATCATTATTCCCAATACGTATGAATTTTTTTGGAACACATCTGCAACAGAATTTATAGAACGAATGGCAAAAGAATATAAAACTTTTTGGAACAACGAACGAAAAAATAAAGCTCAAAACATAGGTTTAAGCCAAACCGAAGTTGCCATATTAGCCTCAATTATACAATTAGAAACCAACAAAACAGATGAAATGCCCGATATAGCAGGCGTTTATATCAATCGCTTAAAAAAAGACATGCGTCTCCAAGCCGATCCCACAGTAATTTTTGCAGTTGGCGATTTTTCTATTCGCAGAGTAAAACAAGAACATTTGGAATACGACTCACCTTATAACACATACAAATACAGTGGCTTACCGCCCGGGCCTATTTCCATTGCCTATACCCATTCTATTGATGCAGTTCTGAATTATAAAATGCATAATTTTTTGTATTTTTGTGCCCGCGATGATTTTTCGGGTTATCATGTTTTTGCAAAAACCTTAGAAGAACATTTAAATAACGCACGAAAATATCAACGCGAATTAAATAAAAAGAAAATATTTTAGATATGGTTAGAATCAAATTCGGAACAGACGGCTGGAGAGCCATTATTGCAAAAGAGTTTACCGTGGATAACGTAGTTAGAGTTACACTTGCCGTTTCTCGATGGCTAAAATCTAAACATAAAAAACCAAGCGTTGTCATTGCTTATGATTTCCGCTTTAATGGGAAACTTTTTTCTGAAACCGTAGCTAAAGTATTAGCCAATAACGACATAAAAGTTTTCTACTGCCCTATTGCCACCTCTACTCCGGCACTTTCGTTGGGTGTAGTGCAAAACAATGCATCGCTGGGCATTATGATTACTGCAAGCCACAACCCACCTGAATACAATGGCTATAAACTAAAAGGCAGCCATGGAGGTCCGTTGCTCGAAGACGATACCAAAGAAATTGAAGCCTTGATCCCTGACGAACAGGATTTAATTATCGATTCACTAAAATGGGCTGACTTCCTGAAAAAAGGAATTATCATTGAAACCAATCTCGAAGATGCATACGTAGAACACGTTCATAAACATTTCGATATTGAAAAAATACAAAAATCGGGTTTTAATTTTGCTTTTGATGCCATGTTTGGAGCTGGTCAAAATGTTATGAGACGTTTATTCCCTAACATTCCCTTGCTTCATTGCGAACCAAATCCTTCGTTTAAAGGCATACCACCCGAACCCCTATTAAAAAACCTTCAGGAATTTAGTCAATTTATTGCTCAAAACGGTAAAATAAACGTTGGTTTGGCAGTTGATGGCGATGCCGACCGTATTGCTTTGTTCGACTCTAAAGGCAATTACGTTGACTCTCATCATATCATATTGTTATTAATTTATTACCTTGCCCATTACAAAAAAATGACCGGCAAGGTTGTTACTGGATTTTCGAGCACGGTAAAAGTTGAAAAATTGTGCGAAAAATACCATCTCCCGGTTCAGAGGGTTCGTATAGGTTTTAAGGATATTTGTAAAGTCATGCTACACGAAGATGTATTAGTAGGAGGAGAAGAATCAGGTGGTATTACCATTAAGGGACACATTCCCGAACGCGATGGTATTTGGATGGGGCTTACCCTATTTAACGCAATGGTCGAAAGCGGAAAAACATTAGAACAACTCATACAAGAAATTTATGCCATCACAGGCAAATTTTATTATTCGCGTTACGATTTAAAAGTTGATGAACCGATTAAAAAAGCAGCCATCAATGCATGCAAAAACGAATTGTTTACCGAATTTGCAGGTGAAAAAATCATTCGCACCGAAACCTTAGACGGATATAAATATTTTTTCAACGAAAACGAATGGCTGATGATTCGCCCTTCGGGAACAGAACCTCTTTTACGTATTTATTCCGAAGCGTTGAGCCCCGAAAGAGTAGAAAATTTTATAAAATCTGGTTTAGAAAGTGTACAAAATTTGAAAATTAAATAAATTTATTGTATCTTTGCACCCGCAAAATAAGGTTCGTACTATAATTTTATAGTTTGGAGAGATGGCAGAGTGGTCGAATGCGGCGGTCTTGAAAACCGTTGTTCTCGCGAGGGAACCGGGGGTTCGAATCCCTCTCTCTCCGCAAAACAAAAAGTCCCGGATTTTTTTCGGGGCTTTTTTATACAATATCAAATATACGTTATCATCATCTTTTATTTTCCGCATACATAGAAATCTCAAAAAAGATTTTTTTGATTTTTGTTAATAATTTATTTAAATTTGTTTCGTTGGCTTACGAAAGCCTTTTCTAATGCTCAATATATCCATTTTTTAGCTTACAAAGCTGTAAGTGAAAGGGCGGAGCTGTAAAAAAAATCAAAGAAGAATAGAACGACAATGTTTAATATTCAACAATAGAGCCATAAACTCAACATTACGTTATTCAAAAAAAAATACTCGAACACAAAACTACTGAAGTTTAAACTCATATTACAACCAAAGGTTTTGATCAAATAAAGAATCCTTTTAACAATATAGTTTTAACATTCATTATTTTTTATGTGCATTTGTTTAAGAATAAATTTATATACAGAATAGCAAAATGGATAGTTTTAGACAAAACACATACATATATCACATTATCTTCAACTTCTCGACATTTTCCTACTGTATATTATAAAGAAATAACAGTAATTGTTTATATACAAAGAGATTAGCATTTTATTTCCTAAGTTCAATTAGTAAGTGCAACTTTTTTAACCGGTAGATTTAGTTTCTGGCGT
>DAOOWN010000014.1:0-36663 GCA_035371305.1 Bacteroidales bacterium | reverse complement strand
ATTATAAATTAATAGAATTTGATTTTGATGGATATCGGGACGAATTGGGTGTTGTGGCAGTAAATTCTTCGAATAAAGACGGAATGCTTTCTGTATCAATTATTCAAAGTAATGATTCAAAAATTTATTTCGATGTTTATAATATTTCTGGTAATCGTTTATGGGTTGAATTGACCGATTTAAATGGTAATATTCTTACAGAACAGCAATTTGAAATAAGCGAACCAATTGTATATCGTTTATCGATTAATGTCAATAAAGGCTTTTATTTATTAAAGGTGAGTGATAGTAAAAATCTGGTTGTTAAAAAGTTAATACGTTGAAAAGATTTATTTTTCATTGTATATCAATCTTTTTGGTTTGGTAGATTACAACAAATCCTATATTTTAAACAAGTGGTTTGGAAATTTAATTACCTGCTCTTTCAAAAATGGGTTAAACTTTGTTAATGATGTAAGGTTAACTTGCAAATTTACTTATATTTGCAAATTAGCAATAAGAATATGACACGTCGTCTTATATGGGTTATTATTGTAGTAATGAGCATTGCATTAGTAGGTCTTATTTTGTTGCAAACCTTTTGGTTGCATCAGGAATTTGAACTAAAAGAAGAGCAATTCAATCAGCAAATTACGGAAGTATTTAATGCAATAAATAAAGAGCTGGATGCAAAAGAAACTGTAGTAGAAGTAACCAATGAGGTTTTTTCACTACGTTACAAAGTTAACGACTTGCCTTCATACTCATTGTTGAATAATGTTCTTCAATATTCCGGCGATAGTTCCAGGGCATTGGCTGTTCGCAAAAACTTTTTGGCTGTTAACGATTCGCTATCGATTCATACCAATACGAGGGTTGAAATTTTGAAGGGCGACTCGGTACTTTTTAGTAAAACCGTTTCGAAGTGTAAACCCGATAATTATTGCAAGTCGGTAACAAGCATTGATTTAAATAAAGAAATAGCCAATAAGCTTACCGATAAAACCATGTTTGTTGAAAAGATTATCAATAAAATGCTGAATTTTAATGATGATATCAGAAAACGTGTGGATTATTTTACTTTATATAATATTGTTCAAAAGCAGTTGCGAAATCATCAAATCTATTTAACCTTTGAAATAGCATTGAAGAGTGATAGCGGGAATATTATTTATAAAACGCCTCATTTTGATAAAAACTATGCCGATGTTTTTAAAACACAATTATTTCCGAATGATGTTTTTTCGCCGGCCTATTATTTAGTATTATATTTTCCCGAAAAAGATAATTTTATTGCTTCATCGCTTGGCTTTATGGGTGTTTTAACAATAATTTTGATTTTAATTATCGTATTTTCGTATTCATTAACGTTATATACTATCTTACATCAAAAAAAGTTATCGGAGATGAAAAACGATTTTGTTAATAATATGACGCATGAACTCAAAACTCCCATTTCTACTATCTCTTTGGCTTCGCAGATGTTAAACGACCGAAGTATTTGTAAAAATGGCGATCAAATTTTAAATGTTTCCAATATTATTGCTCAAGAAACAAAGCGATTGGCTTTTCAAGTCGAAAAAGTATTGCAAATGGCTATTTTTGAGCGTGGCGAATATCGATTCAATAAACAGTTGATTCATGTTAATGCTTTGGTCGAAAATATTACTTCAACTTTTAATTTGCATGTAAAAAAACGCAATGGGCAGTTGTTCCTGATGCTTGATGCAATGGACGATCAGGTTTTGGCCGATGAGTTACACTTATCTAATGCAATAGTGAATTTGTTGGAAAATGCGTTGAAATATTCTAAAGATGAACCTGTCATAGAATTAAGCACATACAACAAAGATAATACGATAATAATTAGTGTTAAAGACAACGGAATCGGTATAAGTAAGCAAGATCAAAAGCATGTATTTGAAAAATTCTATAGGGTACACACCGGCAATATTCATAATGTAAAAGGATTTGGCTTGGGTTTAAGTTATGTCAAAATTATTGCCGAAGCACATCAAGGAAACGTAAAAGTTCAAAGCGAATTAAATAAAGGTTCTGAATTTCAGATAATATTACCAATCAATAAAACTAAATAACTATGGAACTAACAAAAGCTCATATTTTATTAGCCGAAGACGACGACAATCTTGGCATGCTTTTGCAAGAATATTTGAATGCAAAAGGTTATAAAACAGAATTGTTCCCTAATGGCGAAGCCGCTTTAAAAGCATTTAAAAACAGTAGTTACGACTTATGCTTATTGGATGTAATGATGCCATTAATGGACGGATTTACATTAGCTAAAGAAATTCGCATCATTAACGATAAGGTACCTATTGTTTTTTTAACGGCAAAATCGCTAAAAAACGATGTCGTAGAAGGTTTTAAAATCGGTGCAGATGATTACATTACCAAACCATTCAGTATGGAAGAATTATTATTTAGAGTGGAAGCCATACTACGCCGAACGAAAGGGCTTGTTATTCAAGAAAAAAGCACCTATGCTATTGGCGATTATATATTCAATGCCGATACACAAGAGCTTGATTATAAGGGGAACATTATAAAATTAACTACCAAAGAATCAGAGTTACTCTTATTGCTATGCCAAAACATCAATAATGTATTGGACAGAAATTTTGCTTTGAAAAAAATTTGGCTGGACGAAAGTTATTATAATGCTCGAAGCATGGACGTTTATATTACCCGTTTGCGTAAGCATTTGAGCGAAGACCCACGTATTGAAATTATGAACGTTCATTCAAAAGGATTTAAATTAATCCTTCATGAATAGTTTTGGAAGGCTTTTTCGTATAAGTGTATTTGGCGAATCGCATGGAGATTCTATCGGTGTTGTTTTAGATGGAGTGCCTGCTGGTTTGCCTCTGGCTAGCGAAGATTTTTTAACGGATATTGAAAGAAGGAAACCAAATAAGCCGGGCACGACTGAACGTAAAGAAAATGATTTGCCTCAGCTTATTTCGGGTGTTTACAATGGTTATACAACCGGAACGCCCTTATGTGTTCAATTTAGAAATGAAAATGTACAGTCGGGCGATTATAAAAATATAGGACATTTTTTCAGACCCGGTCATGCAGATTTTGTAGCGGATAAAAAGTACAAAGGATTTAATGATCCTCGAGGTGGGGGGCATTTTAGCGGTAGGTTAACGCTTGCAATTGTTGCAGCAGGAGTTGTTGCAAAAAAAATAATAAGCCCGATTTATGTAACTGCTCAATTGATAGAAGTCGGTGGTTCTCGTAATCTTGAAGAGACCATTGACAATGCCATGAAGCAGGGTGATAGTGTTGGGGGTATTGTTGAGTGTATAGCTCAAAACATGCCCATAGGATTGGGTGAGCCTTTCTTTGATTCGTTGGAGTCGATGTTGGCACATGCTGTTTTTTCCATTCCGGCAATAAAGGGAATTGAATTTGGCGATGGATTTCGATTGGCAAAAATGAAAGGGAGTGAGGCAAACGATACCTATATTGACAATGCCGGCAATACGTTTACTAATCACAGCGGTGGAATAAATGGCGGAATATCCAACGGAAATCAGCTTGTTTTTAGGGTTGCTGTTAAGCCAACTTCCAGTATAATGAAATCCCAATTGTCTTATCATATACAAAAGCAAGCAGTTGAAGAAATTCAGATTCAAGGTCGCCACGATGCATGCATTGCTCTACGTGTTCCGGTAGTTCTAGAAGCCGTTACAGCTTGCGTATTGGCTGATGCAATGCTTGTCTCTAGAGCATTTGATTAAGATAATGTTCAACCTGTGTTTTATGCCCAAGTTTAAATAAGGTGCCATTTATGGTAACCTTATAATCTACTACTTTTAAAAGTGCAAAGCTGGTTAAAACGTTTTTTACAATGGAATGTGGCAAAAGAGTGTCGCGAGCAATATCATCGGCTTTTAAGTTTTTATGTGTTTGAAGTAAAGAGAGTATTTTATTTTCGTCATCGCCATACTGAAGAAAAACAGGTTTATTTGCGTTTTTTTCTTTTAGAATATTTACCACAATTGGTTCAAGTACAATATTTTGATCGTCAACACGGAGGTAAGCTTTCCATTCGTTTTTTTCGTTTTGTACAAAATGCGGGCTTTTTTTTGAAGGTGGAATAAAGGCTTCTAAAACGGTTTTTTTATTTATGAACCATTGTTTTAGCGTATAGTTAATTTTGGGTTTAGTGTAATATTCTGCTGCCGCTTGAAGCATATACATTTCTTCTTCAGAACGGATGCCCGCAATGTTTCCATTATCTTTTACTCCTATAAGCAACCGGCCACCATCGGCATTGGCAAATGCAGCCATGGCTCTGGCAATTTTTCGAGCATCATCTATTTCTTGTTTAAAATCAAGATACTGATTTTCTCCTTGTTTAATAAGCTTAAAAAGTTCATAGTTGTTTTCGTCCGAATGATGCTTTTTCATTTTCGACTTTAAAAATTCATTCGCAACAAAGATACTTAATAAAAAAATATTTTACGGTTTGTGAGCATGTAAAAATAAAATAACGAAATTTGGCAGGTAAATTATAATTATGTAAGTTTGAAAAAAAATATTTATGGAATGGTCGCAGGAGTATAATATTTTATTTGCATTTATTACTTCATTATTAACTTCGGCTCTATCAATTCCAACTATTATTACCGTTGCTAAAATGAAGCATTTGTTTGATGAGCCCAATCCTCGGAAGTTACATCAAAACAATATTCCCACCTTAGGTGGATTAGCCATTCTTTTCGGTTTCTTTTTCAGTATGTCGTTTTGGACTAATTTCGCTTATTGCTGGCATCTTCAATATGTAGTTACTGCTTGTATTGTAATTGCCGTAATAGGTATAAAAGATGATATAGTTGGGCTTTCACCTTTGAAAAAAGCAATTGGCCAGTTGGTAGCGGCTATTATTCTTGTTGTTTGGGGCGATATTCGGATTAGTTCGTGGTTTGGAATTTTTGGTGTGATAGAATTGCCTTTTTTAATTAGTGTTGTTTTTTCGATATTTACAGTTTTAGTGATAATTAATGCTTTTAATTTAATAGATGGCATTGATGGTTTGGCTGCAACAATAGGTATTATATCATCGCTGGCTTATGGAATATATTTTTATTTTTTCGATCCTAATTTTCAACATTCTATATTAGCTGTGGCGTTGAGTGGTGCGTTGTTAGGATTTTTATATTTTAATAAAAGTCCGGCAAAAATATTTATGGGTGATACAGGTTCTATGCTGATAGGTTTAATTATGTCTATGCTTGCCATTGAATTTATCAATACGAACACACACCCATCTTCGCATCTTTATTTCCGTTCATATTCTGCACCAACGTTGGCCATGTCTATTATCTTCTTACCCTTATTTGATGTGATCAGAGTTTTTTCAATTCGTATGTTCAAAGGTTCTTCACCTTTTAAACCGGATAAAAACCATCTTCATCATTTGTTATTGAATATAGGTTACTCGCATATGAAAGCAACGGCAATCCTTGCTTTGTTTTCTGTATTTTTGATTGGAGTGGCGTTTGCTATGCATAGAAGAGGAAATTATTGGATTGGTTTAACGTTATTATTGCTTTCATTGTTGTTTACATGGTGGCTGTATTATCGAAGCAAAAAGAAATTAGCTCAACATAAAATGTAATGCGAATTGTAGTTTTATTTTATTTCTTTCTCATTAATATTTTTCTTTTTTCGCAAGAAATCCCCATTTCGTTTATTTGGTCAGAGCGACAGCAATCAGAGGCTATGTTACAAAAACAAGATAGCTTTTTTCATGCCGGAATTTTTCCACTAACGATGAATAAAATAAGCAGTGATAGTTTATTTGTTCAACAAATATTAGGAATTGATTATACGAAAAAGCCTTATTTTAAAAACCTTGCTCACCATAGTTTTGTTCAGGTAAAGGATAACGATTTCTTATTGCATATAAACCCCATTTTAAATGAGCAGTACTCAAATCTTGATGCACATAAATATAGCCAAAATACTCGTGGGGTAATAATTTCAGGCCAATTTGAGCATCGTTTTCGATTTGTTTCGACCATGATTGAAACACAAGCATATTATCAGGATTATATTGTAAACTATGTAAAAAAGAACGGAGTTGTTCCGGGAAGTGGTCGGGTAAGGGGGTTTAAAGATGGCGGTTACGATTTTTCGCAAGCTTCGGGTTATGTTCAGTACGAAGCAAGCCCGCGATTACAGTTTATGTTAGGGCATAGTAGTCAGTTTATAGGATATGGTTATAGGTCGGTATTATTAAGCGATGCACCCCTTGACTATCCATTCTTTAGAGCTTCTTATACGTTTAAGAAAATTCAGTATTCTGCAACATATGCTGTTTTTCAAAGTGCATCGGCTTTTGATGACCGTACTAAGGTCTATTCGCGTAAGTATAGCAGTCAGCATTATATAAGCTACTTGGCAAGTAAGTGGCTTGAGGTGGGGTTGTTTGAAAATACATTGTTTAATTCAATGTCGCTTCAAAACAATCGCCCGCCCGAAGAATTTTATTCTCCCATCATAGGGAGCGATTTATTGTTTTTTGGATTACATCAAAGCAAAAATGTGATGCTTGGAACTCAAAGCCAACTATCGTTTTCTCCTCAATTAAAAATATATGGGCAATTTGCTCTGGATGATTTAAAAAATAAAGATACAACTTCTGCTAATAAGTATGCATGGCAGTGTGGTTTAAAAATTTTCGAGCCTTTTAAAATTAAAAATCTTTTTCTTATAGCAGAGTTTAATTATGCATCCAAAGCAATGTATATAACAGATAACGAACGAGAGGCTTTTACTCAACATAATGAATCGATAGCACATCCATTGGGAAATTATTTTACCGAAAAAATATTTTTATTGAATTATACTTTTAAGCGTTTTTTTGTCAGCGTCAAATGGAACGATGCTCATTATGCTGCCGGTGAAAATAGACTTTTTTTAAGCGATTCTACATTGGCTGCAAATGTTAAAGAGTTGCAACATGTTCATCAATATAAAGTTGAAACCGGATATATTTTGCATCGTCCATCAAGGTTGCAATTTGTTTTGGGTATTCAGTGTCGTAATGAGTCGGCAAAGCCTTCTACTTATTTTGTCTATGCTGCCATACGTACAAATATTATGAATTTTTATGATGATTTTTAGTAATAACTTAACTTTGTCGAACTAAGAATATATAAGTTTGTATCAACACTATTTTGTACTCTCCTTGCGTTTTTATAACTTGCAGCCTTTATGAAAGCAAGAAAATTTTTTAAACGATTCTTTATTATTTTAATTCTGGTAATTCTTTTCATTGCCGGAACCGGAGTCGTATTAACATTCATTTACAGCGATGAAATAAAGCAATTTGCAATCAAGCAATTGAATTCTTATCTTAATACTGAAGTCCAGGTAAAAGACGTTGATTTTTCAATTTTTAGAAAATTTCCCGATGCTACCATTATTTTAAATGATGTAGTAGTAAAATCGAGCAATACATACAATAAAAAAGACTTTAAAATAGCTACAGATACCTTGCTTAAAGCAAAAACAATTTATTTACAATTCGATTTATGGGATGCGTTGCATAAAAAATACAACCTAAGAGCGATTCAATTAGACCAGGCTCATGCTTTACTTTGTATAGATAAAAAAGGTAAAAATAACTTTACAATATTTAAAGAATCGCAAGAAAACACCAACGATTCATTGAACATTCGGCTCGAAAAATTAAAGTTTGTTGAAACTATAGTTGAATTCATCAATGCCTCCAACGATTTTGAATTGGAAGCACAAACCAAAGATTTTAAATTATCGGGCGATTTTTACAAAGATGATTTCAGCCTGACTACGCATGGGGAAATTGATTTGAAAAAGCTGATGATTCAAAAAGTAAATTACTTAAAAGCAAAAGAAGCCAAGTTTAAGACAGAAATAAAAGTGCACAATAAAGAATTTACGATTGAAAAGGGGAGTTTGACGTTAGGCAATATTAAGTTGACATTAGCAGGCTCTTACCAATTAAACGATGAAACAGATGCTGTAAATATTAAAATAAGCGTTAAACAACAAGCCATTGAAGACTTAATTTCGAGTTTGCCCGATGCATATCAGTCTTATTTTCAAAATATAAGTTCTAAGGGGAACATGGATGTTGATGCGAATATACAAGGTGGGTTGAGTTATAATATTTTCCCCCGAATAAAAATTAACTTTAGCATAAACAATGGCAGACTCGAAAATACTACGTCCAATACCCGATTAAATGAGTTGACATTAAAAGGTTCTTTTGATAACGGAATGAAACAAAACCTCGAAACCACATCTTTTACGATTGATACCTTTTATACGGTGGTTCAAGATAGCGTTATTCATGGCAAGTTTTCCATTTTCAACTTCTCAACACCCATGGTTAAATTTAAGTTGCAAGGGAGCTTGAACCTTGCCGATTGGAAATCGATGCTCAATCTCGACACTTTTCAGGTGCTACAGGGGAATATTTCATTCAATTTCGATTATTTCGGTAAAATTAAAAATCTATCAAATATTACAGCGTCCGATTATCGAAACGCAATTGTAAAAGGGAAAATGATCATAAAGAATGCTTCGTTGCAGCTTCAAAATAATCCGTATTTAATTAAAAACCTTACTAGTCAGCTTCGCTTTCACAATAACGATGTGCAAACAGATAACACTATGATGGAAGTGAATAATAGTCAGGTTATTATAAAGGGATTTCTTAAAAATCTTATTGCATTCTTTATGCTCGATGACGAAAAATTAGATGCAACCGTACAACTCAATATTGATAAGTTAGATTTAAAAGATTGGCAAAGTAATGATACGCATTCGGGAGGAGGGTTTGTTTTGCCTTCAAATATACATTTAATGGGCGATGTGGCAATAGACCAGTTCGATTATAATAAATTTCAGGCAAAGCAAATGAGAGGGTTTGTTGAGTTGAACTCAACAGGTCTTTATTGCAGCAATTTACAGTTCAATACACTCGAAGGAAGTTGTTCATTAAGCGGAAAAATAACCATTAATTCGCTCAAGGAAATGACCTTGCAAAGCGAAGTTAAATTTAGCAATATCAACATAAAAAAAATGTTTCAATCGTTTGATAATTTTGGTCAAACCTTTTTAATAGATAAACATTTACAAGGAAAAATTAAAGCAGATATTCCTTTTGTTCAAGTTCGGTGGGATAGTACGTTGAATGTAATAGACAAGGATATTCTTTTAGATGCCAATATTGAAATTACAAACGGTCAACTAATTGATTTTGAGCCTATTTATCAATTGGCCGATTATATTGAGTTAAATGAGTTGAAACAAATAAAATTTTCTACAATTAAAAACGATATTTCAATTAAAGATCGAAAAATTATCATTCCAAATATGGAAGTGAAAACGAATGCCTTTAATATTGAGGTAAGCGGCGAACATACATTTGACAATCAAATGGAATACCGATTAAAATTATTGCTTCGAGAATGGCTTGCCAATAAAGCGAAGAAAAATAAACACGAAAACGAAGAATTTGGTATTGAAGAAAACGATGGACTTGGTTCAACCGCATTATATTTAATAATAAAAGGAACCAACGATAATTACAAAATTTCGTACGATTCCAAGAAAATGAAAGAGCAAGTTAAAGAAAGTTTGAAGAAAGAAAAACAAGAATTAAAAACCATTTTGCACGAAGAGTTGGGGTTCTTTAAAAAAGATACTGCTTTTATAAACCAGCAGAAGAAACAAGACGAAGTGAAAAAAACAAAATTTAAAATTTCGTGGGACGAAGACAACCCCGAACAAGATAAAAGCGAATAATTATGAACGAGTTAGATAAAAACATTGAACATTTTATAAAAAAACATCATGTGTTAAACCTTGCAGTAGTTAGCAACAACAATCTGTGGACGGCAGCTTGTTTTTATGCATATTGGAAGGAAAAAAATGCTTTTGTGTTTTTGTCGGACGAAGAAACGTTACATGCTAAAATGATGATGGAAAATAAATCAATAGCCGGCACCATAACTCTCGAAACACGAATTATTGGAAAAATTCAAGGCCTGCAATTTAAAGGGATGGTAGAAAAAGTCAGCGACGGAACGTTGGCTATGGCAAAAAAAATATACTACAAACGATTTCCTTATGCTATTGGCACTCAATCTACCTTTTGGCTGTTGACGCTTCAATATGCAAAACTGACCGATAATAGACTGGGTTTTGGCAAAAAAATTATTTGGCAAATCAACGAGTCCGATAAACCAATACTGAAGTAGCTATGAATATAAAAATTACGATCGTTTTGCTTTTTCTGATTTCAAATTTAGTTGCTCAGGATTTTATTCAAGACCCTACAGCAAGTTCAACATCCACGGAGAAAAAGGGGTTTCAGTCGTCGAGATTATTTTTTGGCGGTGATCTAGGCTTTCAGTTTGGCAATACAACTATTATAGATATATCTCCTTTGGTAGGATACCGGTTTACCGATCGCATTTCGCTTGGAACACAAATAAAGTACAATTATATCCATCTATCCATGTACAATATTTCTACAACTATTTACGGAGCATCTGTTTTTTCGCGATACAATGTTACTAAAGCCATTTTTGCACATGTAGAATATGAATGGTTAAGTTTGGAGACAAAATATTTTAATCCCGGCATATATGTCAAGCAAGACCGGTTTTCGCTCAACAATGTTTTATTGGGTGGCGGTTATAGAACTCCTATTGGTGAGCGAAGTTATCTAAATCTTATGATTTTATGGAATATTAACGATAGTCCACTCAGCCCATATCAAAACCCTATTATTCGAATGAATGTTGAAATTTAAACATTCTCAAATATAATAGCAGAAATTTTTTTATAGATAAAAAATTTTAAACAAAAAAGCAACCCCATTTGAAGTAAAACGTCTATAACAAAAAAAACTATTGTATGAAAAAGACTATTTATTTAATTTTAGCAAGTTGTTTTTATTTAACGACGTTTTCTCAACCTTTATTTACGTTAGATTCTATACGTCATCCAAATTGTAATGATTTAAAAGGTTATGCGTATTTTACTTTACATTTTTATCCATCAACACCGGGACCTATTCTTGTAAAAGGTTATTTGATTCCCGGAATGGAATATGAAACATTTGATGCCATTGCCACTGTTTATGACAATGGAAATGATTTTATTGAACCTTATGTTTACTCAGTGCAAGCCGAAGGCGATTTAACTCTTTATTTTGTATCTCCTTTAGCAAATAGAATTGATACTGCAAATTTCCATTTTAATAGCCATCTCATTACTTTTGATGCATTAATTTGCAATGTAGGGAATTGTTCAGAAAATCATCAAATAAGTTTAGCCGCTTCTGGAGGAACACCTCCCTATGATATAAGTTTTTCAAATGATAACTGGCAAACATCACAAACAATAGGAACGTTTAGCCCGGTTCATATAGACTCGGTAACACACATATATCTTAATGTGCCTTTTGGGCATTATCAGTTTAAATTAGTTGATAAATATTGCAATGTTTTTAGTCCAAATCCCAATGCGGGTCTTGATGTATGGGGTGTAGGGCAAACGCTTCCAAATTCTTATATGACAATTTGCCCCGAAATTATAGGAGATACCAATACGTTAAACAGCTTGAATTATACTCGTGAGATTTATGTTGTAAGTGGCGCCATTGAAACTCTATGGACGGATACTATTTCTGTAGAAGTTAATTTTGGCGATGGTACTTCTCAAACATATTTAAATACGGTTCAAAACTGGTTAACACCATTTAATATTTCTCATTCATATGCTCAAGGGAATATTTATACTGTTACTTACAATGTTAAAAATATTCGTGCTTCTCAAATAAGTTCGTGGTACACAGGTACCGCAGTGGAATATGTTAATACAGGTACACTCTCTGTTGAAAGCAGTTCTATCCAGGAGAAGTATTCTATTTATCCAAATCCTGTAAATGATATTTTATATGTTTCAAAACTAAATAACGATGATAATAATGTTAAAATCGAAATCTCAGATATCTTGGGCAATACATTAATTTGTCATTTATTAACCGGGAATTCATCTTCTATTGATTTGTCTAATCTATCAAAAGGCATTTATTTGATAAAAATCATAAACGAAAAAGAAATCGCTGTTAAAAAACGAATAGTAAAACAGTAAATATTTTGAGTTGTAAGCAATTCATTTTTTTTAATTAAGCTCAAAAAAAGTTAAGACGTGCTTGATTTCTTGGCTATTAATGAATAATTGTGTAGGTTTGCATAAAAAAACATGTTATATCCTATACATTTTAAACCTATTATTTTTGAACGCATTTGGGGCGGAAAAAAACTACGAACTCTGTTAGGAAAAGAGATTGGTAAAATAGAGAATGCCGGTGAATCGTGGGAGATTTCTGCTGTAGAAGGAGCCGAGTCCATTGTCGAAAATGGAATATTAGCCGGAAATACGTTATCAGAAATCACGGAAGTGTATATGTCTGATTTAGTGGGCGAAAAAGTTTACGAACAGTTTGGAGAAGAATTCCCATTGTTAATTAAATTCATAGACGCAAACGATGTTTTATCTATTCAGGTTCATCCGAACGATACATTAGCAAAAGAGCGACACCATGCTTATGGCAAAACAGAAATGTGGTATGTTATCGATGCTGAACCCGATGCTTATGTTATATCAGGATTTAAAAGAGATATTAGCCAGGATGAGTATTTAACGTATTTACATGCCGGCAATGTGGACGAATTAATGAATAAGGTTCCGGCTAAGCAAGGAGATGTGTTTTTTATTCCGGCAGGCAGAGTTCATGCAATAGGTAAAGGAGTTTTTTTAGCCGAAATTCAGCAAACTTCAGACGTAACTTATCGCATTTTCGATTGGAATAGAGTGGACAAAAATGGGAATCCACGCGAATTGCATACCGAAGAAGCATTAGATGCCATCGATTTTAAAAAGACGTCTGAAGTAAAACAGGTTTATGAAGACATAAAAAATAAACCCGTCAATCTTGTTGATTGTTCGTATTTTACTGTCAATCTTTTGCATATTGATAAACCAATAGAGCGTGAATATGAGTTAATTGACAGTTTTAAAATTTTGATGTTGGTTAGCGGAAAAGCAGTCATAACCTATCAAGGCAATGATTTTAGTATGGAAGAAGGGAGAACCGTTTTAGTCCCTGCATCGTTCGAGGAAATAACGATTGTTCCAAAGGAGCGTTGTAAAATACTCGAAGTTTACATTAAATAACATATAATATGATAATACGTTCTGCTACTTATGTAAAAAGCTGTACAAGTTATAAAAATAAGCCAACAGGCAACCAGCCGGAGTTCGCATTTATTGGCAGGTCAAATGTGGGTAAATCGTCGTTGATAAACATGTTGGTAAATCGCAAAGCATTGGCTCGAACTTCTAATAAACCCGGGAAAACGCAGACGTTGAACTATTACCTTATAAACGAACAATGGTATTTGGTCGATTTGCCCGGATATGGATTTGCGAAAGTTTCCCAAACACAACGTGAGCAGTGGGATACCATGCTTAAAGAATATATCGTGGGCAGCGATAAGCTCTACGCTGTTTTTATGCTGATTGATTCTCGTATCCCGCTTCAGCAAAGCGATATGGATTTTATGCTTTTTATGGGTAAAAATCAAGTTCCCTTTATAATTGTATCGACTAAATGCGATAAAATAAATTTACGAGCCGTTAGCAAGCATACCAAAGAGTTAAATAACTTTTTGGATGAATATTGGGAAAGCAGACCTCAACACATTATTTCGAGTTCCGAAGAAAAAAAAGGGCGGAATGAAATACTTTCGATAATAGAAAATGCGTTAAATCCTTCTTCAACGAAAGAATTATGACATTAGACCGACTATTTTATATTGCCGATAGAATAGTTCAACGATATTTTCTGCCCATAAGTATTACGTTGCTTATACACTTATTGTTTTTCGGGATTCTTGTTGTGATGGAAATGGCAAAGCCGGATAAACCTGCAACAAGCGAGATTATGATTGATTTTGTAAATGAGGATCTGCCTATGCCCCAATTGCAACAAAGCGAAGCCGAAAAACAAGAAATGACAGACGAACAAAGCAAAGACTTAAAAAATGTAGAAAAAAACCTGGGTGAAGCAAATAAAAGTTTTCAAGATTATTATCGCGAAGCTAAAGATATGTTGGAAAAGGGTAAACCAAAAGAGAATTTTAAGGCAAATGATTACAATGACCAGCGATGGTTAGTGAAAGATTATAGCAAAGAAACGCCTGATATAGAAAATTGGAACAAACCCACAGTTAAAACGGAGGATGGCTCTAATCAGAACTCTAAAAACACGTATGCCGGCAATGCTATTATTAGTTACGATTTAGGTGGACGCCGGGCTATACGTCTTCCGATACCTGCCTATAAATGTCAAGGATTTGGCAAAGTAACTATCGAAGTAGTGGTAAACCCAAAAGGGAATGTGGTCTCGGCTCGTATTGCCGATGCCGCAGCTTCGCTGAGCGAAAGTTGTTTACCTAATTCGGCTTTGGAATCGGCTCGAAACAGTCGTTTTGTTCCGAACGATAAAGCTCCGGCAAGTCAAAAGGGTTATATTTATTATACTTTTGTGGCTCAATAATGGTTCGCAATTTTTTGTAAGTAATATTAAAAAACTTCGGTAATTTGAAAACTATTTTTATTGAATTCAAACGATTCGTTTACTTTCTTTCCTTTCATTACTTCGAAAAGTGGTGTTTGCGTTGATGCCACAAAAAAAGTTTCGTTGTTTATTTCTATTTTCCCAATCGACACAGCAAAAAATAAGCGATGTGCATTGGTTTTTACAACTGCTCCAAAAGATACTTCATCGTTTAAGGTTTCGGGATTTATTTTGTTTAAGAGCTCCATGTCATTAACTATCAGTTGGTATTGTTCGGCAAAAAGATTGCGACGACGAAGCATCTGCGAACGAAAAGGGTCGTAACGATCTTTAGGTGGACCGACTTCGTTGGCTGCTTGCTGAGCTTCTTTCATTTCGTTTTCGGCATTTAATAGTTTTTCGTTAAGCAAGCTTTTGCATCGATCTAAAATCAGCTTTTTTAGGTTTATCAGGTCATTGTCCATAATAAATGAGTAAATGCGAACACACAAAAATAATAAATAATAGGATTAAAGAATATTTTAACTTGTAAGTGGTATTTTATTTTTTTGTAGTTTCATTTTTTTATTTAATTTTGAAATTGAATGGTATCACCAAAAATTTTCTGTTTTATGGTAAAAACATATTTGGAAAATGAAAATTTAAAACTTAAATCTATGAAAATAAGATTAATTGCAATTCTGATTAGCATTACAACAGGTTTGTTTGGTCAGACTTGGATAAAAACTTTCGATCATAATAATGGAAATACCGACGTGGCTTCAAAAATTATTGAAACCCATCATCATCATTTTATAGTTTCGGGTTCAACAACTATTCCGTCTATTTATTCATGGGGGTTTAATGGTTACATAATAGCGTTGGATTATAATGGTGATACATTGTGGACAAAAGAGATGGGAAGCACCGCTAATGATTTTTTAACAGATGTTATCGAAAACACAAATCATGAACTAATTTTTACAGGAATGAGGTTTTACTATAATTATTTTTCAAACGACAACAGCCAACAACTGTGGATTTTAAAAATGCAATTGAACTCCAGTGGCGATCAAATAACAAACATTTCCGAAAAATATGTCGGTGGCAAAACTCAAAAAGATGGAGGAACCAAAATAATTCAAAATCCTGATGGAACTTACTTTGTTACGGGTGTTACTGAAAGCTATGGCACACAGCAAGGAGGAGAAGACGCATGGCTATTAAAACTTGATACCAATCTGGATACATTATGGACAAGAACCTATGATTTTGGATATAAAGAAGAAGCTAAAACCATTATACCTTTTAATTCTTATTCGTATCTTTTAGTGGTTAACAGTACTACCGGCCAAATGGGATTTCCTCCATATTATTGCACTTTTTCAAAAATCTTGCAGATTGACGCTTCAGGAAACATATTAAAAACCCTAACCTTTGATAACGATACCATTAATTTCATTTCTAATGCACGTCCGACTTCTGATGGAGGAGCTGTGCTAATAGGGAGTACGGGTAAAAATGATAATAGCTATACGGGTGGCGGAAGGAATATTTTTGTTGTTAAACTTAATGCAAACGCTGATACTGTTTGGACAAAAATTTATGGTAATTATGGAAAGTACGATGGCGGTTTCGATATTATACAAGATAATGATGAAACCTATTATGCCGTCTGCTACACCCAAACCCAATATGTCGATAGCGTTGATAACTGGTATTTAATGAGATTAGATAACAACGGCAACATGATGTATTCGAGTTGTTTAATTCACAAAAAAGACAACGATGATCCTCAATCTATATTAAAAGCCTCTGATGGCACACTTGTTATAGCCGGACATATCAATGCCAATTCCGACCCTACTCAAGGATTAGATTTGGGGAATGCTAACATCTGCATAGCAAAAATTGATACTAATTTTACTACAAATATTTTTTCAAACAGTATTGTAACAAATAATACTAAAATCTTTCCTAACCCTTTTAATGGTAAAATCCCTTTACAAATTAATGTTCAACTTAATGATGCTAATATAGAACTATTCGATTCTTTTGGGAAAGTAATTTACCGTAAAAATCATCTATCTGGAAATAATTTAAATATACCTCAATATATTTTCTCTAGTGGTGTTTATATGATTCGTATTTTTCAAAATAATCAGATTATTTTTAATGATAAACTTGTAGTGATTGAATGACCAAAATTTAATTCAAGTAAGATTTAAAATAGTTAATAACACGATTTAACTGTTTTTTTACATAGAGCACATGTGTTATATTACAAATATGTAACCATAGCATTTCCTATTCTTTATCAATAATAAATTTATTCTTTAATTATTTCGTTCATTTTAAACAATTTGTTAGTTTATTTCTTTTTGAATAAATTAAAGTTTTTATAATCAATCTATCATTTTTCATTTGAAGAATCGATAAATATGAAATTCAAATTTTGTAATTATCTTAATTATCATTATTTTAGCAACCTTAAAATGATTGACACCTGATAAACAGAAGAAAATACGGTTTTGTTTTAATTCCATTATCGTGGATATATGCTTTAATGGTAGGATTTAGGCATATGCTATATAATATGGGCATTCTTCAGATGAAAGAATACCCTTTACCCATATTATGTGTCGGCAACATTACCGTAGGTGGAACAGGCAAAACCCCTCATGTAGAAGCAATTGTTAGAATGCTTCAGGAACATTACAACATCGCAGTATTAAGCAGGGGATACAAACGCAAAACGAAAGGCTTTAGGGAGGTATTTATAGATTCTACGGCTTTTGAAGTGGGTGATGAACCGCTGCAAATAAAACAAAAATTTCCAAATATAACCGTTGTTGTTTCCGAAAGCAGAAGGAAGGGGATTCAACATTTAATAAAAAGAAATGATCCTAAAATAGATGTAATCATTTTAGACGATGGATATCAGCATCTGGCCGTAAAGGCAGGTGTATATTTACTTTTAATGGATTTTAATAATCCGCTATACGAAGATCATTTGCTTCCATATGGAAATCTTAGAGAACGCATTCATCATAAGTCAAAGGCTCACATGGTAATCGTTACAAATACTCCTGTTGATCTAAAGCCAATAGAGCGAAGAATTGTACAGAAAAAATTGGAGCTTTTCCCTTACCAGTATTTATTTTTTACTTACATTGAATACAAAAGTCCCGTAGTTGTTTTTCCAGGACGGTTTTCTGCCATTAAGTATAATTTTACAAAGTGCAAATATTCTGTTTTGTTAGTAACGGGTATAGCTAATCCCAAACCCTTACGGAATAATATTATGCGATTTGCAACCGATATAACCGAAATCAATTTTCCCGATCATTATTATTTTAAGTCTAAAGATATTCAACGAATTGCAGATACGTTTAACGCCATTCAATCCGATAAGAAGATCATCATAACTACCGAAAAAGATTCGATCCGATTACGCGAAGCACCCAATGTAGAACTTTTACTCGATATGCCAATATTTTATATTCCCATTGAAATTGATTTTCTTTACAACGAAAAAAATATGTTTAATTTAGAATTGATAGAGTATGTTAGAAAAAATCAACCAATCAGTAGCATTTATACGCGAAAAAACAAACTTTAACCCTGAGGTAGGTATCATTTTAGGCACAGGATTAGGTGGTTTAGTAAGGGAAATTAATATAGAACATTCTTTAAATTATCAGGATATTCCTAATTTCCCTGTTTCAACTGTAGAAGGACATCAGGGACGTTTAATTTTGGGGACATTAGCAGGGAAAAAAGTAATTGCAATGCAGGGGCGTTTTCATTATTACGAGGGCTATACGATGCAAGAAGTTACTTTCCCCGTTCGTGTTATGAAATTTTTAGGTATTAAGCAATTAATTGTATCGAATGCAAGCGGTGGGGTAAATCCAAATTTTGAGATTGGCGACATTATGATAATTACCGATCATATAAATTTAATGCCAAATCCACTAATCGGTAAAAACTACGATGAATTGGGTCCACGTTTTCCGGATATGAGCGATGCTTACGATAAAAACCTTGTAGAAAAGGCTGAAAATATAGCTCATAAGCTAGGTGTTAAGGTTCAAAAAGGTACGTATGTCGGCGTTACAGGACCAACACTCGAAACTCCTTCTGAATATGTGTATTTTAGAACAATAGGTGGCGATACTGTAGGAATGAGTACAGTTCCCGAAGTTATTATTGCCCGTCATATGCACTTGCCGTGCTTTGCAATTTCGATTATAACAGACTTGGGAGTTCCCGGCAAGATTGTAAAAGTAACACACGAAGAAGTGCAACATATTGCTTCGCAATCTGAACCAAAAATGACACAAATAATAAAGTCTTTAGTAGGAGAACTTTAGTTTTGTAATTATTTTCTTGCTACTGACTAAATATTTGTATTATTTTGCATAAAATTTGGCTTTGAGTCAACTAAAAAGATTAGCCGGTCAAACTGCTGTTTACGGTTTAAGCAGTATTGTTGGCAGATTTATTAATTATCTGCTGGTTCCTTTATATACAAATATTTTTAGCCCGGCAGAATATGGCGTTGTAACTGAGTTGTACGCTTATTCTTCTTTTTTAATCATAATTTTCACGTATGGTTTAGAAACAGCTTTTTTCCGCTTTTCCCAAAATGAAAACGATAAAGAATATGTATTTGGAACATCCTTATTTTCAATTTTATTTTCGTCGGCATTCTTTTTATTGTCATTTGGGCTGCTAATTCCAAGCTTATCTCATACACTTGGCTACGAAAACGAAAGCTATTTACTGTGGCTGCTGCTTTGTATATTGATTACAGATGCATTAACGGCTATACCTTTTGCCCGTTTAAGGCAACAAGGAAAGGCTTGGAGATTTGCATCCATAAAAATTATCAATATTTTCCTAAATATTCTGCTTAATCTCCTTTTTTTAATATGGATACCTTATTTGATAAAACAAGGTTATTCTTTTTCGGGTTGGTATAACCAAAGTTTGGGTGTAGGTTATGTTTTTATTTCCAACTTATTTGCAAACCTTATAACCCTACTTTTGTTATTCCCTTCGTTTAAGCTTAAAAATGGTTTTGATTTTGATTTGTGGAAAAGAATGATGCGATATTCTTTGCCTTTGTTGATAGCCGGCTTAGCAGGAATGGTTAACGAAACGTTTGACCGAGCCATGCTTAAATATTTGGTTGCAGATAAAAACAATGCTATGCGTCAATTAGGTATTTATGGTGCAAATTATAAAATATCGATTTTAATGACCTTATTTATACAGACATTTCGATTTGCTGCCGAACCCTTTTTCTTTAATCAATCAAAAGAAAAGAATGCAAAAGAGATGTATGCCGTTATAATGAAATATTTTGTTGTATTTGGTTTATTCATTTTCTTACTGGTAATGCTTTACCTTCATTTTGTTCAATATTTTATAGGTAAAGATTATAGAGAAGGCTTAAAAGTGGTGCCCATTCTTTTGTTAGCAAATCTGTTTTTGGGCATTTTTTTCAATTTGTCTATTTGGTACAAATTGACCAATAAAACAACCTATGGTGCTTATTTGGCTGTTTTTGGAGCGGCTATTACAATTGCGTTAAATTTTATATTAATACCGATCTGGGGCTATTTGGGAGCCGCCTGGGCAACATTGATTTGTTACGTTTCCATGACCTTCCTTTCGTATTTTTGGGGCAATCGTTTTTATAAAGTTCACTATCCCCTTCGTGAAATCGGATTTTATTTTGCATTGGCGTTATTAATTTATTATATATCAACATTATATGATTTTACTTCGTCGTGGTTACTTACGTTGACGAATAGTCTATTGTTAATGATTTTTTTGATAATTGTTTTTTTACGAGAAAAACGAAATGTGGAAAATATGATAAAAAATGGCGTGGCTTAAAAGTTATATTTGTCTATAATTTCTTTGCCTGGATTGAAGTAGCCATTGTATAAACGAGGAAAATCTTTTTTAATTTGTTCAATATGTATTTTGATATCAATATCGGGCTTCGTTATTTCCATTTCAAGTGGTTTGTCTATCCAATCGGGGTCAATGTTGAAGTTTCGCCATTGTATCATATTAAATTTCAGTGTTTTGATGGCGTTCTTTAAGGCAGCGATTTCGTTAGGATGATTGGTATATCCGGGGTGTATGAAATAATTGATGGAAACCCATTTTTTTGCCTGGCGCAATGCTTGAATGGATAAAAGTACGTCGTCATAGGTATAATTTACGGGAGAATAATACCACGTATAGCGATCGGGCAAAAAACTATTCATGCTGATACGTGCACTGTCAAGCCCGGCATCAATTAATTTCTGGATTTTTTCGGGCTTGCTTCCGTTTGTGTTTAGGTTGATAATGCCATGTGTTGTTTTTTTGCGAATGAGGCGAATGGCTTCGGCAATAACGTCAGCAACCATAAGGGGTTCGCCTTCGCAACCTTGCCCAAAGCTAACAATAGGATTGGGAGCTTTGGCTATGTGGTCAATGGCAATTTCGGCAATTTCTTCGGGTGTGGGTATAAAGGTTATTCGGTTTTGGGTTGAACAAAAGCCGCTATCTTTGGGTTGATAAGATATGCAACCCTTGCAACGACTGTTGCAGGTAGGAGAGGTGGGAAGAGGAGCTTCCCATCGCTCTAAGAAATAATTACGTGCAGCAGGGCAAAAATATACCGTGGCACAATGAACCAAATGCTTAACCAAGCGATTCTGGGGATATTTTTTAAGAAATCGTTTGGTATTTGATATTACCTTATTTTGATTGAATTGCTCGATGTCTTGCCGAATATCCGGGTCAATACGAAGGGCTGTTGTATAAAATTTGCCTCTGTGCCAGCCAACTGCAGTATAAGCAAATAAGGGCAACACAGGAGCATCTTTTTCTTTTATCCAGGCAGCAATAGCCGTTTGTGTATATGCCGGTGCATTAAAAGCACTAACTGCATAACCTTTTTTCGAAATATCTAAATTTCCGGTTTTGGGATTTAGGCCAACCGCTTTTCGCTTAGGTAGATAAAAAAAATCACTGCCATCCGGAAGAAGAATAAAATCTTTTTCCTCAAGCAATTTGACCTTATTCCCTTCGCGACCTACAACCCGGAGGGAAGTGTCTTCAAAAATATTTCCTTTTTCATCAGAAACTAATAGGTATGGCGATCCGTTCATTTTTATCATTCAATTTGTTTATTAGTAACCTCATCTGTCTCGGCAAAATGACGAGACAGCACACTAAGTCTTTGCAAAGTTCGCTATGGATACGTTGAGATTTTTGGGTAAAAACGTTGTGTTCCTCGATAGCAATACCTATAATTTTATTTGCAATTTCGTTATCCGTCATTATTTAACATAGAAGAAGTAAAATATACATTTTATTTCTGCGATTTTTTAGCCCAGGTATCTTTTAATCCTACGGTTTTGTTGAAAATAATTTTATCGGGAGTGGAGTCATAGTCAACCGAAAAATAACCGTTACGCTCAAATTGATATTTGTCGCCTGATTTTGCATTTTTAGCAAATGGTTCAAGGTATGCAGTCGTTATTTTTAAAGAATCCGGGTTTAATTCTGTTTTAAAATCTTCGGCAGCATCGGGGCTTTCTGTATTAAATAAACGATCGTACAAACGCACTTCGCATGGTATAGCATGTTTGGCGGAAACCCAGTGAATGGTGCCTTTAACTTTTCTTCCGTCAGGCGATTTCCCTCCTTTTGAATCTAAGTCAATGGTACAATGCAGTTCAATTATTTTCCCTTCATGGTCTTTAATAACTTCGTTGCATTTTAAAAAATAAGCATAGCGAAGACGTACTTCACCGCCCGGTTTTAGGCGGAAATAATCTTTGGGAGGGTTTTCCATGAAGTCATCTTGTTCGATATATATTTCATTTGTGAAGGGCAATTCATGCGTTCCGGCACTTTCGTCTTCGGGGTTGTTGATCGCTGTTAATGTTTCTTCGTAGTTTTCAGGCAAATTGGTAATAACTACTTTCAGTGGATTCAATACGCCCATCATGCGTGTTGCTCGCTTATTCAAATCTTCGCGAATGCAAAATTCAAGTAAGCCAACGTCAATAATATTTTCGCGCTTTGCAACACCGATTCTTTCCGCAAACATCCGAATAGATTCGGGTGTATAGCCTCTTCGTCTTAAGCCGCAAATGGTTGGCATGCGTGGATCGTCCCAACCGTTAACATACTTACCTTTTACAAGCTCCAAAAGTTTGCGTTTGCTCATTACAGTAAAAGATAAATTAAGGCGGGCAAATTCGGTTTGTCTTGGGCGTGGGTGAGGTAATCCGATGGCTTCCATAAACCATTCGTAGAGAGGACGGTGAACTTCAAATTCTAACGTGCATATGGAATTTGTAATTCCTTCAATATAATCGCTTTGCCCGTGAGCATAGTCGTACATGGGATAAATACACCATTTGTCGCCGGTACGGTGATGGCTGGTGTGGATAATTCTATACAATATAGGGTCGCGCATGTGCATATTGGGTGAAGCTAAATCAATTTTTGCTCTTAGTGTACGGCTTCCGTCCGGAAATTCGCCAGCACGCATGCGTTGAAACAAATCAAGATTTTCTTCTACAGACCTGTTTCGGTAAGGACTTGGAGTTGCAGGGATAGTGGGAGTTCCTCGCATAGCAGATATTTCTTCGGCAGATAAATCGCATACGTATGCTAACCCTTTTTTTATCAGTACAATAGCCCATTCGTAAAGTTGTTCGTAATAATCGGACGCATAGCAAAGTTTGTCCCATTCAAAACCAAGCCATTTAACATCTTCCATGATAGATTCAACATATTCAACATCTTCGGCAACCGGATTGGTGTCGTCGAAACGCAAATTGCATTTGCCGTTGTATTTCTGTTTTAAACCAAAATTCAGACAAATAGATTTTGCATGTCCTATATGAAGATAACCATTAGGTTCCGGAGGAAAACGTGTGTAAACTTGTTTTATGTAACCTTTTTCCAATTCTTCATCAATAATTTCTTCAATAAAATTTTTACTTACTTCTAATTTTTCTATTTCGTTCATATCGTTTAGCTTTGTAGCTGCAAAGTTAATTTTTTTAATAGAAAGATAAAAATATGGCATACATTCAATTAGAAGGCATGGAATTCTATGCATACCACGGACATTTTAAAGAAGAGCAAAAAGTTGGGAATCACTTTATCGTGGAGTTATCTATTAAAACAGATATTAAAAAGGCTGCAGAGTCGGATAATCTTGATGATGCACTCGATTATCAAAAAGTGTATAAATTAATTGAAGAAGAAATGCAGCAAAAAACTTTTTTGTTAGAATCGTTATTAATGCGAATTGTTCGAAGATTATTTAACGAGTTTAATCAAATAGAACATTTAGTATTAGAAATTTCGAAAATGAACCCACCCTTAGGCGGCAAGGTTAAGAATGTTTCATTAGTATGGGAAGGGACAAGAGAAAGTATTTAATTTTATAAAATAAATATTTTTTCTACTACTTTTTTTTACCATCTTTGCAAAAACTAAAACCTTTTAACATGAAACGTGTAAGTTTATTTTTAATGTTGCTCGGAAGCCTGAGCTTAATGTATCAATGTTCGTCAAACGATAAAAAAGAAGCAAATATGAACGCAGAAGCCGACAGTTTAATTAAAACTTTTGAAGCAAAAGTAAAGCCTTTGTTTAAGGAAATGAGCCTTGCTTATTGGAATGCCTCTATTACAGGAAATGAAGCCGATTATCAGAAATCACTCGATGCAGAAATGGCGGTGAATAAAATTTTGGCCGATACAGCTTTCTTTGCTCAAATTAAAAAAGTTCGCGATGGCAAACAAATTACCGATACGCTTATTCAGCGTCAGATAGAAATGATTTATGCTTCGATGGTTACGAAGCAAGTAGATACAAATCTTACCAAGCAAATATCAGAACTGCAAAATAAAATTGAACAAAAATTTTCTACTTTTAGAGCAACCATTGATGGTAAAAAATATACCGACAATGAAATAGAAGAAATATTGCATTCTTCGACTGATTCAAAAAAGCTCGAAAAAGCGTGGGTTAGTGTAAAAGAATTAGGCCCTGTTGTTGCCGAAGATATTAAAAATCTTGCTAAACTTCGCAATCAAGTAGCAAAATCGCTGGGATATAATAACTATCATGAAATGAAGCTGACGTTGGATGAACAAAACCCCAAGGATATAGAAAATCTATTTGACGAATTGGATAATCTTACAAGGGATGCTTTTGCTAAATTGAAAAGCGATATGGACGAAAAATTAGCCGCACGATGCAACGTAAAAAAAGAAGAACTTATGCCTTGGCACTATCAAAATCGCTTTTTTCAAGAAGCACCCGCTATATATAATGTGGATTTAGATGGATATTATAAAGATAAAGACGTTGTAAAGTTGACCAAAGATTATTACGAAAGCATTGGAATGGATATTAGCGATATATTAAGCCGTAGCGACTTATTCGAAAAAGAAGGAAAAAATCAACATGCTTATTGCACCGACATTGATAACGAAGGCGATATCCGTATTTTGTGCAATGTAAAACCCAATAATCAATGGATGGGAACAATGTTGCACGAATTTGGCCATGGTGTGTACGATAAGTACATCGATATGAAAGTTCCCTATATTCTTCGCGAACCGGCTCATACGTTTACAACAGAAGCTATCGCAATGCTCATGGGACGTCTTTCAACCAACGGTGCATGGATGAATGCAATGGGTATTATAGACGAAAAAGAAGCAGAAAAAGTGAAAACCGAAGGTTTTAAAATGCTTCGACTCGAACAATTGGTATTTAGTCGTTGGGCTCAAGTTATGTATCGTTTTGAAAAAGGATTGTACGAAAATCCCGATCAGGATTTAAATAAACTTTGGTGGGATTTAGTAGAAAAATACCAAATGATGAAACGCCCCGAAGGAAGAAATATGCCTGATTGGGCAACCAAAACCCATATTGCAACATCACCGTGTTACTATCACAATTATTTATTAGGTGAGTTGCTGGCTTCACAGTTAAATGCTTACATTGTAAAAAATATTTTGAAAACCGACAATTATCAAACACCTAACTATGTGGGGAATAAAGAAGTTGGCAAATATCTTATAGAAAAAGTATTCAAACCCGGACGTATTTATTATTGGAATGATATGATTGAAAAAGCAACCGGCGAAAAGCTAACTGCAAAATATTATGCAGCTCAATTTGTAAACTAATTAAGATAATAAAGCATTAAAAAAGGCTGTCTTTTTTCGAGGCAGCCTTTTTTTATTGTTTTTGTGTTTTTACAAACGGTCTAATTCAACTGTAAAATGTCTCAATATCGGAGCTTCCGAAACAATTCGCAACCCTTTTTTTATGTCTAAACGTCGGTCGTAAACATTTTTTAAGCAAGCTGCTACATAATCCATGTGATTATTTGTATAAACACGGCGTGGAATGGCTAAACGCAAGAGCTCCAACTTAGGATAACGATCTTGCTTCGTTATTGGATCGCGATCGGCTAATAATGTTCCAATTTCTACACCTCTTACCCCACCTTCAATATAGAGTTCAATTGCCAATAATTGAGCAATATATTCTGATTGTGGTATATGGCTAAAAAACTTAAGTGCATCAACAAATATAGCATGTCCTCCTATCGGTTCTTGAATAGGAATGCCATATTCAATAAGCTTTTTGCCAAGATATTCAACTTGTCCAATACGTGCTTCAAGGTAATCGAATGTGGTCGATTCGTGAAGACCTTGAGCTAATGCATTCATATCGCGACCTGCCATGCCACCATAAGTGATGTAACCCTCGAACATGATATTGAATACGGTTGCCTGCTGAAAAAGTTCTTTTGAACGCATGGCAATAAAACCGCCAATATTTACAATGCCGTCTTTTTTACTACTCATGGTCATCGCATCCGCATAAGAAAACATTTCTTTAACAATTTCTCTAATGGTTTTGTTGCGATATCCTTCTTCGCGTACTTTAATAAAATATGCGTTTTCGGCAAATCTTGCGGAATCGAAAACCACCATTTTTTTGTATTGGTCAGCCAAACGTCTTACTTCTCTGAGATTTTGCATCGATACCGGTTGCCCGCCCGCAGTGTTGTTGGTAACGGTCATTATGATAAAAGGTATTTTATCATGGTGTTCTTGCAAAACTTTTTCGAGTTTATGAATATCAACATTTCCTTTAAACGGATGTTTCAATGATGTGTTGAATGCTTCGTCAATGGTGCAATCAACAGCGTGAGCTTTGCGAAATTCAATATGCCCTTTGGTGGTATCGAAGTGGCTGTTTCCGGGAATGATTTGCCCTTCTTTAACCAATGCGCTAAAAAGAACGTTTTCGGCTGCTCTGCCTTGGTGGGTGGGTAAAAAATACTCAAATCCCAAAAGCTCGTATATGGCGTTTTTGAGTTTGTAATACGAGCTGGCTCCGGCATAACTTTCATCGCCGAGCATTATTTCAGACCATTGCTTATCGCTCATGGCTCCTGTACCACTATCGGTTAGTAAATCGATGTAAACTTTGTCGCTGCTAAGATTAAAAAGATTGTACTTGGCATCTCTAATCCAGCGTTCTCTTTCTTCGCGAGTAGTCTTGCGAATACTTTCTACCATTTTAATTTTAAAAGGTTCTGAATATGGAAGTTCCATAAAATATTATTTTAAGTTAAACATTAATTTAAATAGAAAATGAAAGGAAGGAGATATTAAAAATTATCCCGCTCTTTTATGTTTAAATAAATTCGCTTTGGCGAACTAAATGTGGTATGAATTAAATATTGATTCATAATCGCTGCTAAATTAGTTATTTGGTTTTAAATATGAAAGTATATTAAGCATTTTTTAATTGCTTTTTAATCACTTTTTTTGTTGAAAAAAAATATGAGTGATACTGAACTTTTTAATTATGTGATTTTGCCAATAATTATTGGCCTTGCCCGTATATTTGATGTAACGGTCGGAACCCTACGTATTATTTTCGTTTCAAAAGGGAATAAAAAAGTAGCCCCTTTGTTAGGATTTGTAGAGGTACTTGCGTGGATCATTGTTATCGGCGAGATTATGAAATCGGCTAACAATTATGCTTGTTATATAGGTTATGCGTTGGGTTTTGCAACTGGCAATTATATTGGTATGTTGGTAGAAGAAAAACTGGCTCTCGGAAATTTAATTATACGAATAATAACTGACGAAAATCAACGGCTTCTAAAAAATGCTATTGTAAAAGCCGGTTTCGGAATGACGGTTGTCCCCGGCTATGGTGCTATGGGCAATCCGGTAGATATCATTTTTATGGCGATACATCGTTCCGATTTGGAAAAAGTAATTATGTTAATAAAAGAAAATAATCCGGGTGCTTTTTACTCAATTGAAGAACTTAAATATGTGAGCGAAGGGGTGTTCCCAAATAAAAATAATCATGTTTCAAAAAAGGGGTTCGCTCAGATATTGTTTCGTTGGAGAAGAGGAAAATAGAATCTTCATCATTTCTTTTCTGTTTAAATTGCTTTATCTTGCAATCTGATTTAGG
Organism: Bacteroidales bacterium; assembly: GCA_035371305.1. GTDB lineage: Bacteria > Bacteroidota > Bacteroidia > Bacteroidales > GWA2-32-17 > Ch61. Next base: position 8,462 of record DAOOWN010000014.1, on the reverse strand, counting down.
CGTTTATGCGTATAAAAAAAATAGCTGAACATAAAACATTTACTTTTTATTCGGCCGATGTAAATACACATCTCGAAGTCCCGTTAGTCGAAAAAGTCAAAGCGGGTTTCCCTTCACCGGCAGATGATTTTATCGAAGTCCCGCTTGATTTAAATAAGGCACTTATAAAAAACCCTTCGGCTACTTTTTTTGCACGTGTGGCAGGAAATTCTATGCAAGATGCACAAATTTCAGACGGCGATTTGCTTGTTATTGACCGAAGTTTAAGACCTGCAGAAGGTAAAATTGCCGTTTGCTTTTTAGATGGTGAATTTACGATAAAAAAACTTCATTTTAAAAACGATTGTTGCTATTTAATGCCTGCTAATGAGCAATATAAGCCTATTAAAGTTACAAAGGAAAATGATTTTATCATTTGGGGAATTGTTACACATGTCATAAAATCTGTGTAATGGAATGTTTGCTTTAGTCGATTGCAATAATTTTTACGTTTCATGTGAGCGAATATTTCGCCCGGACTTAAATGGAAAGCCTGTTGTAGTTCTTTCAAATAACGATGGCTGTGTGATTTCCAGAAGCAACGAAGCAAAAGCACTGGGTTTGCCGATGGGAGCTCCCATTTTTGAATACCGTGAGCTTTTCAAAAAACATAAAATCACCTATTTTTCGGCTAATTTTTCGTTGTATGGTGATATCAGTCGCCGAATAATGAATATTTTAGCCGAGTTTTGCCCTGATTTGGAAGTTTATAGCGTGGATGAGGCATTTTTAGATTTTTCGAAAATCTTACTCCACGATAGTTATAAAGATTTAGGAATAAAGATAAAAGAATATGTTTATCGGTGCACTGGAGTTCCTGTAAGTATTGGTTTTGCTCCCACTAAATCGTTAGCCAAAATAGCCAACCGTATAGCTAAAAAATATCCTGCTCAAACTCAAGGCGTACACGTTATGGATACTGACGAGAAAAGGATAAAGGCATTAAAGTGGATTGAAGTTGAGGATATTTGGGGAATAGGGCGACAATACAGCAAAAAACTTAAAGCGATGGGGGTTTTTAATGGAGCCGATTTTATTCAACTTCCCGATGGTTGGGTCAGAGCAAAAATGTCTGTTGTGGGGTTGAGGTTAAAAAAAGAATTGATGGGCGAATCGTGCTTAAAATTAGAAGAAGTTAAAGACAAAAAAAATATTTCAATTGGACGTTCGTTCGAGAAAGAACTTTTCGACTTAGACAGTTTAAAGGAACGAATTGCAGCATTTGCTTCAATGAGCACTGCAAAACTCCGCAAGCAACATAGTGTATGCGGAATAGTGTTGGTGTATATGCATAGTAATTTTTATAAAAAAGATACAACTCCTTTTTATCGACAAATGGTTATTAAATTGCCTTTTAAAACCAACTCAACCATCGAAGTCGTTAAATACTGTAAGTTCGCTATAGAAAAAATATATCATCCGGAATACGGAATAAAAAAAGCCGGAGTTGTTTTAAGCGATATTATTCCTGATAAGGTTATTGACCTTAATTTGTTTGAGCAAAGAAAAGCAGAGCATGATGCTTTGATGCAAACTGTCGATCGTATCAACGATAAAATGGGTACATTTACAGTGCATTTGGCTTCGCATAATAAATCATTAAAATATAAGACGTTACAACAACATCTTTCACCTCGTTATACAACTCGTTGGGAAGATATTTTGAAAATAAAACTAAAATAGCAAGTTAAAAAACAGAATATCAGCGATAAAAAACACATCTCTATAAAATCTATAAAATATATAGACAAAATATAAAATTATGTTTATATTTGCACCATGATAATAGATAGTCCTCTTCGTAGTTTAATAAAAGGAATCAGTTGGCGAATAGTTGCCAGCTTCGATACATTTGTTTTAGCTTTTATTGTAACCAGTAGAGCTTTGATAGCAGCTCCAATAGCAGCGTCAGAAATTTTAACAAAAATTGTTCTGTATTTTTTACACGAGCGTTTGTGGAATTTGATAACGTGGGGCAGAAGCGATAATAAACCAACAGCAATAAGAAGTTTGGCAAAAAGCATGAGCTGGCGTATATGGGGCACAATAGACACCATCATTTTAAGCTACTTTATTTCGGGAAATATTCATTTTGCAATTACGATAGGTTCATTAGAGGTATTTACCAAAATTTTGTTTTTCTTTGTACACGAAAGGATTTGGGCACAGATTAAATGGGGAAGAAAAATAATAAAAACGGTGGAACATGTCTGAAAATATAAAACCTATATTCGATAAAATGCTGTCGAAACAAGAAAAAGAAAAACAATTGCATCAACGGGCTAAGTGCATATGGTTTACCGGCTTATCCGGTAGCGGAAAAAGCACACTCGCCACCTTGTTAGAAAAAAAACTGTTTGAATTGAACTTTGCAACGGCGTTGCTCGATGGAGATAATATCCGATTTGGCTTGAACAAGGATTTAGGTTTCTCTGACGAAGAAAGAATAGAAAACATCAGACGCATAGCAGAGGTAAATAAACTTTTTAATGACAACGGAATTATTACCATTAATACTTTTGTAAGTCCTACTAACTACATTCGAAGTTTAGCAAAAGAAATTATCGGGAACGAAAACTTCTTTCTTATTTATGTGAATGCAAGCATTGAAACATGCGAAAGTCGCGATGTTAAAGGACTTTATAAAAAAGCACGAAAAGGTGAAATCAACGATTTTACAGGAATATCAGCTCCTTTTGAAGAACCGGATGATGCTCAATTAATTATTGATACCAACAGCGAAAGCATTGAAAATAACTTGAAAACAATAACTGAATATATATTGAAAGAAATAAGTTTATGATAAACGAAAGAATATCGCATTTAAGGGAATTGGAAAACGAGGCTATTTATGTAATCCGCGAAGCCGCTGCGCAATTTGAGCGTCCCGCTATGCTTTTTTCGGGAGGTAAAGATAGTATCGTAATGTTTCATTTGGCTCGAAAAGCATTTTATCCGGCAAAAGTTCCTTTTCCGCTATTACATATCGATACAGGACATAATTTTGTTGAAACACTCGAATTTCGAGATGAGCTAATGAAAAAAACAGGTGCTACCTGTATTGTTCGATTGGTTCAGGATACGATTGACCAAGGAAAAGTTGTGGAAGAAAAAGGAATTAATGCAAGTAGAAATGTTCTTCAAACGGTTACTCTTTTGGATGCTATCGAAGAATTTAAGTTCGATTGTGCTTTTGGCGGCGGCCGCCGTGATGAGGAAAAAGCTCGAGCAAAAGAGCGATTTTTCTCGCATCGTGATGAGTTTGGCCAATGGGATCCCAAAAACCAACGCCCCGAATTGTGGAATATCTTCAACGGTAAAAAAAAGATGGGAGAACATTTTCGCGTTTTTCCGCTCAGCAATTGGACAGAATTAGATGTTTGGCTTTATATTTTGCTAGAAAAAATCGACATACCATCCATTTATTTTTCGCACGAACGCGAAGTGTTTAACCGCGATGGTGTATGGTTAGCGACAGCTCCTTTTATGCTGATGAAATCCACCGAAAAAGCTGAAATAAAAAGAGTCCGATGTCGGACTATTGGCGATATAACATGCACCGGACTTGTGCTATCCGAAGCCAATTCAGTAGAAGATATTGTTACCGAAATTGCTGCCACGCGCATCACAGAGCGAGGTGGACGATACGACGATCGGCGAAGCGATACGGCAATGGAAGATCGTAAAAAAGAAGGATACTTCTAAGTTAAATGAATTACAATTTTAGAATTTTGATTTATGACGAAAGAAGAACTTCAAAACAGGACAAAAAACTTCGCAGTAAAAGTATTCCAATTTTTGATGAACATCGAAAAAAAGAAAGAAACCGATGTAATAAGCAATCAATTGCTTAGAGCCTCTTCTTCAGTTGCAGCAAATTACAGAGCAGCTTGCAGAGGAAAATCTTCAGATGATTTTTTATACAAACTAAAAATCGTTAACGGCCTATTCTGGCTTGAATTTATTGATGAGTTAGAAATAAAATGTAATAAGGATGACATAAAATTGCTTATTCTTGAAGCAAACGAATTGGTTTCTATTTTTACATCATCAATCAAAACATTAGATTCTAAAATAAAAAAATCGTAATTCATAAATCAATAAATCGAAAATTAAGTATGAACGAAATAGTGAATGGATATTTGAATATGGAGTTGCTGCGTTTTACGACAGCAGGCAGTGTTGACGATGGTAAAAGCACGCTCATAGGGCGTTTGCTTTACGATAGCAAAGCCATTTTTGAAGATCAACTAAAAGCATTAGAAAAAGCAAGTCTTTTGAAAGGCGAAGAAAATATTAATTTAGCTCTACTAACCGATGGACTAAAAGCCGAACGAGAACAGGGAATCACCATTGATGTTGCTTATCGTTACTTTGCTACGCCAAAACGAAAATTTATCATTGCCGATACACCCGGGCACATTCAGTACACACGCAATATGGTAACCGGCGCTTCTACCGCTAATTTAGCTTTGATTTTAGTAGATGCTCGTAACGGAGTTGTTGAGCAGACCATTCGTCATGCGTTTATCGCAAGCTTATTACAAATTCCTCATGTTGTTGTGTGCATCAATAAGATGGATTTGGTTGATTTCAACGAAGAACGCTACCATGAAATCACACAGCAATTTCTAAATATGGCAACCAAGCTCGACGTCAAAGACATCCGTTTTATTCCTATTAGTGCGTTAAAAGGTGATAATATTGTAAAACGGAGTCAGAATATGCCTTGGTACGAAGGTCCTACTTTAATGTGGTTATTAGAAACCATTTATATAAGCAGCGATATAAACTATATTGATGCACGTTTCCCTGTTCAATATATCATTCGTCCGCAAAGTAAAGAATTTCACGATTATCGTGGCTATGCCGGAAGAGTTGCAAGTGGTGTTTTTAGAAAGGGCGATAAAGTAAAGATTCTGCCCGGTGGTTTTAGTTCCATTATTAAAAGCATCGATACTTTTGAAGCAAGTCATGAATCTGCTTATGCTCAGCAGTCGGTTTGCATTACGCTCGAAGACGATATAGACATCAGTCGCGGTGATATGATTGTAAAAGAAAATAATGTGCCTACGATTTCGCAAGATGTAGAAATGATGTTTTGTTGGTTTAACGAAAAACCGCTTCAATTAAAGGGGAAATATATTCTTCGTCATACTACCAACGAAGTAAAATGCATGGTAAACGAAATCCGCTACAAAGTAGATATGACCGACTTGCATCGAATAGAAGATGATAAGGAAATAAAAATGAACGATATTGGTCGTTTGTCGCTACGTTTGCAAAAACCGATATTTTACGATTCGTATCGCAAAAATAGAAATACAGGGAGTGTTATATTGGTGGATGAAGCTACCAATGAAACCGTAGCCGCTGGAATGATTGTCTAAAATCAGAGAAATCCTTGTAAAATTTTACTTTTTCCTGTATTGAATAGGAATCGTCAGCATAATATTCATTTTTACCGGAATATTATTTTGAATAGAAGGAACGAACTTTTTGCGTTTTAAAAGCTCGCTGATTTGCTGATCAATTCCGTAACCGACTTTTTTAAGAAAGACAATGTTTTCTACCATGCTATCGGCACGAACGTCAAGGCTAATCATGCACTGATCGTCAATTACATTGCCTTTAATATCTTCGGGCCAATGCATGTTTTCGTATAAATAGTTTATTAGAGCCTGGTCGCCACCGGGAAATTGTGCTTCTTGTTGTATGGTTACTTGTTGATTCGTTTGACTGTATGAATGAACAAATCCCAAATATAACATACAGATAATTAAACAACTTGCCGTTTTCATTTTAATATAGATTTTATGGTTGGTAATAATTGTTCGTAATTTTGGGGCAATGATGCGAAACCAAGGGGCGAAAAATTCTTTTCGTGTGCAAATGATTGGTTAACGAATTTTAGTTTTGGGTAGCGTTGCGTTAAATTTTGCAGGTATTGAATATGGTCGGGAGTATAAAAATTTGAATTTAATATAACTAAGCCTGCTTTTTCCTTTTCAACTTCCTCAATATTATTAATTCTAACGATGTTTGGATATTCTAATTTTAAAATGGAATACAATCTAAAATAAATGGTATTGTTTTCTTCGAGTAAATAAATCTTGTTTGGCTCAGAACTGAAATCATATTGTTTAAAATCGTTTGTTTCACTTTCTAATTTAAGTGGTAAAGTAAAAAAGACGGTTGTTCCAACTCCAATCTCTGACTCAACCCAAATGTTGCCTTTTAATTTTTCTAAAATTCTTTTAGTAATGGGTAAACCAATTCCCATTCCCGGGTTTACACGTGTCGTTTCGTTTTCTATTATCCTGAAACGGTCAAAAATAATTGTTAATTTATCTTTTTCGATGCCTGTTCCGGTATCCGAAACATAAAATAAATAATGGTTTTCTTTAAAAAGAGAACCGATTTCAATCTTTCCGGAATGTGTAAATTTTATTGCATTCGAAATAATATGGTCAAAAGCTTGTATCAAAAGTGTTTTGTCTGTTATAATATTGGCATTGGGATCGTCGCAATGTATAGATAACGATATGGTTTTGTTTTTATTAATAATTTCTCGGTTGGCATATATTGAGAGTTCATGCAATAAATTCTGGATAATAACCGACTCCGGTCGTATTTGTATTGTTCCCGATTCCAGTTTCGAAAAGTTAACAAGATGATCGATACTTTGTAATAATTTTTTACTGTTATCTAAAATGTGTTGAACAAACTCCTTGTGTTTTTCGGGTGTTAATGAAGGTTTTTTAAGAAGTTCGCTAAATCCCAAAACAGCATTGAGCGGAGTTCTAAGCTCGTGGCCAATATTCGACAGAAAAGCGGTTTTGAGTCGGTCGCTTTCTTCCGATTTTTCTTTTAAAAATTGTATCTCTTTTATTACGCTTTGCTGATATACTGAAGCTCCAATAATATTTGCAATTTGTCTTAGTGCTTGTATTTCAGAGTTTTTAAAAGTTCTGCAGGTATGGCACTCATCTACACCTAAAAATCCCCACCATTGGTCTTTTTTAAAAATGGGTATAAGTATGCCCGATTTTATATTAAATTGATGATGATAGAAATTGTACTTAGGGTCATTGTCTATATAAAAAACATTTCCGGCTGAGAGTTCGAAAAAGAGTTCTTCGTGATGAGGAAAATACGCTATACATCGTTGGTTTGACAGGTTTATTTGCTTAAATTTTTCGTCAGTCCACGATTGGTTAAACTTCATGCAAATTTCATTGCGACTATTAATGTTATTTTCAATTAGATTAATCCTGCTTGCATGAATAGATTTTCCTAAGTGTTCGAGTACTTTATGTATATTGTCTTCCCAATTGGTAGAAAAAAGGAATTGTTGTGAAGCAAAAAAGATACTGTCAATAATATTATCGCGAATACTAAGTTCGTTTTCAACAATTTTTAGTTGGCTTATATTTTTAATGATATAAACCGTTCCTTTTTCGTTTTGATTTATTTTTATGTTGTGCCGAATAATTTGAACCGGAATCAGAGCCCCATCTAACGCCAGCAGATCGTCATAACATAATGTCTCCTTGCCTGAATGTTGAGACCATTCATTTGAGCGGACAAATAAAGGGTAAAATAACTTGTTTTTTAACGTTTCGACAGAATATTTTGATATTTCGCTAAACGCGTAATTGCTGTACTGAATATAGCCAAAACGATCTACCACAATAATGCCGTCTGTGCTTAGGTTTAGTAAAAGATTCTCTAAAGCATTGAAATTGCTTTTTTCTTTTTTATTTAATTCTTCTTTGTATAATGTAACATTATACGATTGTGGGTGGATTTTTTGTACTAAAACCTCAATGGGACTGCTAAAAATTGCAATAGGTTTGTCTATTTTAAATGTTTCGTCGTTTTTACCCGATTGAATGATTTCTGAGATTCGTTTATGAGCGTCTTCGTTCAGAATATCGGCAATAGATAATCCTACTTTTATCGTCTTATTAAAAGATGAAGTATTGATAAGTAGCAATTGAGAAATTGTAACATTCTGATTAACATTAAATTGTAAAATAATATTTTTCTCTTTACTCATTTACTCTTTGTTTAACAAGCTTTTTATACGACATTGTCATCTAAAAGGTTTAGCTTTTCCATTAAAAAAAAAACAATGAAATAACTGATATTTCATAAAATTAATGAAAGAAAACATATCCTCATACTGAAATCGTTACTAAACACAAATTAATAATAAATATTATCGTTTACAATAATGGCTATAACGTATAATATGTTATAATTTTCTTTTCAGACGGTTGTTTTGTAATGACATAGAGGTTAAAAACAAGATAAACCGATGTTTTTAGAAAAATGTTAAAAATATCACAATTATGATAAATATCATTGTTTCGGCATTTATTTTATTTTCAAATTTGTAAACATTGTTTTTGGGGTTT
>DAOOWN010000013.1:0-36850 GCA_035371305.1 Bacteroidales bacterium | reverse complement strand
CTCCTCAAAGGAGACACAATGGAAATTTTGCCTCAGTTTGACCACAAGTTTGATATGGTTTTTGCTGACCCGCCCTATTTCCTTTCAAACAACGGACTATCAATTCAGAACGGACAAATCGTAAGCGTAAACAAAGGCAATTGGGACAAATCCCACGGCTTTGAATACATCAACGAATTCAATCGCAAATGGCTTTCATTGGTCCGTGACAAAATGAAAGATAATGCAACCATTTGGATAAGCGGAACCATGCACAACATTTTTTCAATTGGACAAATCTTAACAGAATTAGGCTTTAAAATTTTAAATATCATCACTTGGGAAAAGACAAATCCACCACCAAATTTTTCTTGCCGTTATTTTACTTACTCGACAGAACAAATCATTTGGGCAAGAAAATCCGAGACAGTTCCTCATTATTTCAACTACGAACTAATGAAACAACTCAACGGAGACAAGCAAATGAAAGATGTTTGGAAACTTCCGGCAATTGCACCTTGGGAAAAATCGTGTGGCAAACACCCGACACAAAAACCACTTTCAGTTTTGACAAGACTTATTTTGGCTTCGACAAAGCCAAACGCTTGGATTTTAGACCCATTTACAGGTAGTTCGACAACAGGTATTGCAGCAAACTTGGCAAACAGACGATTTTTAGGAATTGACCAAGAAGAAGAATTTTTGAAAATCAGCAAAAACAGAAAACTCGAAATTGAGAATCCTAAAACAGCAACGACATTTAGACAAAAAATAGGTGGTTTCAACGACAACAAAGAACTTGAATTATTTTTAGTTAAAGAACCAAAAGAAGAATATAAAACAGAACTAAACTTGACGACAAAGAAGAAAGACAACACACAACACATAAAGTAATAGCCCCAAAAGCCCAATTGTAAAAAAGCCCGATAACCTTGAAGTTACCGGGCTTTTAGTCTATCACTTGTTCAGCGAAATGTTGCCCTTCAGCTTTTGAGGGAACAATCTTTTTTATTCCATTTTTTAAGCTTATATTCGCTCAATAAAAGCAGAATGCAGTTTTTCATACATTTACAATATGACCAAGCAAAAATGTACTTTCGAAGAAGTAGAAAATCGAAACAAACAACTTGAAAATGAAATTATTAAGTTAAAAAACAGATTGCAATTAATTGAAAAAGAAGAAGATTTAAAATACGATACTATTTTAGATACTTTATCTGAAGGTATTGCGTTAAACGAAGCTGTTTATAATGAAAATGAAGAAATAATAGACTCAAAAATAGTAGAAGTAAATAGCGCTTTTTATAAACTAACCGGTTTTTCAAAAGAAAATACCATTGGGAATTATGCCACCCAGCTTTACGGAATGCAACGCGAGCAAATAAGGGAGTTTTGGATAAAAAATAAATCAACTAATCAGGTTATTTATACAGAAATGTACTTTCCCCAAGCAGATAAATATTTGTTTATTTCTACTTCCCCCATTAAAAATAATCGTTTCGTAACGGCTTTTTTTGATATTACTGAACGAAAAAAAAACGAAAACGAACTAAAAACATCCAAAGAATTTCTTGACTTAATTTTTAACATTAGCCCCAATATAGCCGTTATTACTCGTTTTCGAGATGGCTGTATTGTTAAAATTAACGAACGATTTTCTGCTGTTTCAGAATACAAAAAAGAAGAAGTTATAGGTAAAACCTGTATCGAATTAAATTTATACGAAAATATAGAAAACAGACAAAAAGTTATTAAAGAGCTGGAAATAAGCGGATATTCTGAAAACAATGAAATTCTTTTCAGAAAAAAAAGCGGAGCAATTTTCCCCGGTATTATGTCATCACAAGTTGTTACTATTAATAACGAACCGCATATCTACAGCCAAATTCTTGATATTACCGATAGAAAAAAAGCCGAAGAGCTGTTAAACAAAAGTGTTGAACATATTAAAATGCTTATTGAACTAGCACCGGATGCCTTCTTTCAAGGTGATCTTAACGGTAATTTTATAGCAATTAATAATAAAGCTGTCGAATTAACAGGCTATACGAAAGATGAACTTTTAAAAATGAATATGAGGAGTTTGTTTTCAGAAAATGTTTTGAATCAAAAACCTCTTAGATACGACTTACTAAAAGAAGGCAAAACCGTTAAAACAGAACGTGAATTACTCAGAAAGGATGGAACAAAAGTTTATGTAGAAATGAGCTCTAAATCGATGCCCGATGGAAGTTATCAAAGCTTTATTAGAGATATTACAGACCGAATTATTGCTGAACAAAAAATTCGTGAAAGCGAAAATAAATTCCGGAAAATATACGAAGAAGGACCATTAGGCATGGCTCTGGTTGGCAAAGATTATAAATTTTCAATGGCAAACAATACTTTTTCGGAGATGATGGGATATAGTGAAGAAGAATTAAAATCAATGACATTTAAAGAGTTAACACACCCTGATTTTATAGAAAATGATATTCAAAATATTAACAAGCTCATTAAGGGTGAAATATCAAAATATAAAACAGAAAAAAAATATATACGAAAAGATAAAAAAGAAATATGGGGTTCTGTAACACTTACATCTAATTTTGTCGAAGCTGAAAACGAACATTATTTAGTTGTTATGCTCGAAGACATTACAGAACGAAAACAATTCGAACAGGAACTAATAACAGCAAAAGAAAGAGCCGAAGATAACGATAAATTAAAAACCGCTTTTTTGCAAAATATTTCACACGAAATTCGTACTCCAATGAATGCCATAAATGGTTTTTCAAAATTGCTGAATCAGAATGACCTTCCGTTAGAAAAAAGGAGAAAATATTTAGATATCATTCAAAATAGTAGTAACCAGTTACTTTCAATCGTATCAAATATTTTAACCATTTCTTCGCTCGAGACAAATCAAGAAAAAATTAATAATAGCAAAATAAATATCAATACCCTTGTGGCTGAATTAAAAACTATTTTTAAACAACAGTTTTCCGAAAAAAACATTTCCTTCGTATGTACTGCAACACTACCAGATAATGAGGTAGAAATCTATGCAGATAAAACCAAATTAATCCAAATTCTCACAAACTTAATCTCAAATGCTATTAAATTTACTTCGAATGGAGAAATAGCTTTTGGATATCAACGTAAAGGTGATTTTTTGGAGTTCTTCGTAAAAGACTCAGGTATTGGTATTCCCAAAGAAAAACAGCAGTTGATATTTGAACGCTTTAGACAAGCCGATATTTCTATTTCTGAAATATACGGAGGAACCGGACTCGGACTCTCCATTTCAAAAGGATTTGTTGAGTTGATGGGAGGTAAAATTTGGGTAGAATCAGAATCAAACAAAGGGGCTTCGTTTTATTTCACCATTCCATATATTAAAGCAACAGAACAAGAAATAATATCCACTAAAGAAACTTTTGATAATACCAACGAATTGTTTGGAACCATTTTAATTGCCGAAGATGAAGAATTTAATTTTTTGTATATTGAACAGCTTTTAAGCAACAAAGTTAACCAACTTATCCGAGCAGTAAATGGAAAAGAAGCCGTTGAATTATGTAAAGCCCATCCTGACATCTCTCTGGTTTTAATGGATATCAAACTTCCTCTTATGGCAGGTGATGTTGCCGCTAAAATTATTAAAAATTTCCGTCCTAATTTGCCTATTTTGGCACAATCTGCTTATGCATTAAATCAAGAAATAGAACAATACCGTAATGTTTTTGACGATTATTTAACCAAGCCTTTAGAAGAAGAGGAATTAATAAGCAAATTAAAGAAATTCCTAAAATAACTGTATGTAGGTTGATTAAACTTTATTTTTCTTTATCAATCGCGTTAATTCAGAAGCAAAAATAAAGTCATTTAATTCTTTACAATCGGTATCCATTACTTCGTTTTTGGTTCCCTCCCACAATTTATTGCCTTTATAAAGAAAAACGATTTTGTCGCCAATTTCCATAACGGAATTCATATCGTGGGTATTAATAATCGTAATTATTTGGTACTCCTGCGTAATTTCTTTTATTAAATTATCAATAACGATAGAAGTTACCGGGTCAAGTCCTGAATTGGGTTCATCGCAAAAAAGATATTTCGGATTTAAAGCAATAGCACGTGCAATAGCAACACGCTTTTTCATTCCACCACTTATTTCTGACGGATACAATGAATTTACATTTTCAAGATTAACACGTTTTAAACAAAAGTTGGCACGATCGAGTTTTTCGCTTTTCGACATGGTTGAAAACATATTAAGCGGAAACAACACATTTTCGAGTATTGTAAGCGAATCGAACAAAGCGCCACCCTGAAAAACCATCCCAAATTCTTTCCTAACTTCCTTACGCTCTTTAAACGACATCTGTGTAAAGTTTCGACCATCGTATATAATACTGCCTTCATCTATCTCTACTAATCCCACCAACGATTTCATTAAAACGGTTTTACCCGATCCACTATAACCGATTATTAAATTTGTTTTACCGGCTTCAAATACAATGTCAATGTTATTTAACACCTTTTTATCGGGAAAAGATTTTGATATATTTTTAACTTCAATCATTGCTAATGAGCTAATAATAATTGTGTTAGAATTACATTGAACAATAATATAACCAAACTACTATAAACAACAGCTTTTGTACTTGAACGCCCCACCTCCAACGCACCTCCCGAACAATAATAGCCTTCGTATGCCGAAACAGATACAATTATAAAGGCAAAAACTACGGTTTTTATTAACGCATAAACGACATAAAAAGGCGTAAAAGAATATTGTATTCCCATAATATACGCCGCCGATGATACAGCTCCCGACATAACGCCGGCTGCCCAACCGCCAAATATACCGACAAAAATACTTATAATGGTTAAAAATGGATTAAAAACCACAGCAGCTATTATTTTGGGTAAAATAAGATAACTGGCTGAATTAATACCCATAATTTCCAGGGCATCGATTTGCTCCGTAACACGCATTGTCCCTATTTCCGAAGCAATATTCGATCCTACTTTACCCGCCAATACCAACCCTACTACCGTGGACGAGAACTCTAAAATCATACTGTCGCGCGTACCTAAGCCAATTAAGTAAAGAGGAATTAAAGGATTTTCTAAGTTATACGCCGTTTGTAACGTAATAACCGCTCCCATAAAAACAGAAATAATCACCACAATACCTAACGAATTAAAACCAACCGTTATTAATTCATTCATTATTTGGTTCATATATACCTTACCTCGCTCAGGTCTCGAGAAAACCTTCTTCAACAACAAAACATATCTGCCTATATGAAACAAAAGTAGCTTCATTCTTATAAAAAATCTGTGTAAATTTACATGATTTTTTTTAATCTTCACCATGAGCCATGAACACATTCTTTATCAATTTGTTAAGAATGAAAAAGTTGTAAATTTCATCGATCAACTTGTATTAGCCATTCCAAATTTGCATGTAAAAATTGAGCCACCCAGAATTACAAAATATGGCCACATGAAACATGACAAGCTTAGACATTTGTTTACAATTTCTATTAATAATAATCTTTCGCCCTCAAAATTTCTTTATGTTTTTCTGCACGAATATGCACATGTGTTAGTTGCTCAGCAATTTAAAACATATAAACCACATGGTAACGAATGGAAAACTTCATTTTTTAAATTATTGCACAATGCAATGAATAATGAATTATTTCATCCATCAATTGTTCAAGCTATTCATGCTGAATTTTTCAGCAATTTTGTTTATTCAAGACAACGCGATTTTGTTATTAGTCAAGCCATTGATAAAGCTGATAATAACGTGCCATTATTATTCGTTAAAGATTTGAACATTGGAACTGCTTTTATGCTTAAAAATGGCATGCAATTCATTTTATTAGAAAAGAGACGAACACGTTTTCTGTGTAAAGAAATACGTAACAACCACAACTATTTAATATCATCGTATGCTATTGTAGAAAAAGTAATTAAAAATTTATAATTATTTGTTAAAAAAATTGACTTTTATACTTTTCTGTCGTATATTTGCGTTTAAATTCCTTAAAAGGTTTTATGAAACACCCATTCATCTTGTTATTTTTATTTATTACAACTTCCTCGTGGGCGCAATTTTTAAATCCAAATAATTATCCTCTTGTTACAGAACCCATTATTTCATATAAAACCGAAGATCATAATTCTGAAAGTTTTTTGGTTACCTTAGACACCACTGTTTTTCATTTTTTCCGACAAGATCCCGGTATTAACGGTAATCATGTAGGAAATGACGGAAGAATTATGATGAGAACTTCTACCGACAATGGTGACAATTGGACCAATCCTGTTGTAATTTACGATAGTCAATATGACGACAGAAATGTACATGGGGGCATAACTGAAGATGGCAGAATAATCGTAACATTTAGAAAATACGATGCCTTTGCCGCAATACATATTGAATATTGCTTCATGTACTCTGACGACAAAGGACAGACATGGGAAGGACCTTTTACCCTCATAACAGATGGGGCTGCATCGGGTACCAATCAAATTTTTGGAAATAATATTATAGGCTATTACAACAGCATTTATTCATCAAAATATTGCGAATTACGTCATAGCTGGGATGGCTCAAACTGGGACAGCATCGTTTATGTATGGGATTATCGATTATCTAACCAATATAAAATAAGCGAAGCTTCTTTTGTTTATTTAGGCAACGGAGTTATTATTGGTCTTTTTAGAAACGATTCAGGCGTTTTGGGAGAAAACTATTTTCAGGTTGAATCATACGATTATGGTAAAACATGGACTGAACCTGCATTAACCAATATAGCAGAAGGTTTTTTCTGTCCATCACCCTGGATATTTTTTGAGCCTATACATAACGATGTTTGGGTGATTGCTATAGACAGAAGAGGAAACTTTCCCCCTTTATATACACATAATCAAGATGCAATATGGTTATACAAAATGTCGCCCGACGAAATTATTGGAGATGCCCACGACTATTATCCATTTCTTGTTTTTGAACGTCCCAATCCTTCGTTTTACAGAATATATGGATATCCGGTTTCAACCATGACTCCGGATGGAAATTATTTGATTTTATTTACCGAAAGCCAATATAGAAGCTTTAAATCCGAATGGGCATTCCTATATCAATTTAAGATATTATATAATTATAGTCCCATTAGCTCTATTACGCCGAATCAAACAAGTACGCCATTAACGATATACCCCAACCCGGCATCTGAACAAATTTTTATTCCACTCGATCGCACCTGCAATAATCAAATATCTATTTATAACGAATTAGGTCAATTAGCATTACAAACAACAGCCCCAAACGAATTTGGAAGCAATTTTTATAACATCAGTGTAGAATCGCTAAAATCCGGCATTTATAAGTGTGTTATTCAAACACCCACCGAAAATAAAGTGGCTACATTTATAAAGAAGTAATCTTATTTTTTCTTATATATTTAAAGGATTCCATTATTTCGATGTTGTTTTCAACAGCTGTACCCACAACAATCATCGAAGCACCGGCATCGAAGCAATTCTGAGCAGTTGTTGCATTGCGAATTCCACCTCCAACAATTACCGGAATAGTAACATTTTGAACTACCTTAGAAATTAATTCTGATGAAATGGATTTTTGCGCCCCACTTCCTGCTTCTAAATAAATCATTTTAAAACCTAAGTATTCAGAGGCAATTGATGTTGCAACAATAATATCCATTTTATCAGACGGTATGGGTTTCGTGTTGCTCATATATTCTACACTTGTTGTATTTCCGCTTTCAATAAGCATATACGCCACCGAAACAACATCCAAGCTTGTTTTTTTTAAGAGAGGAGCAGCAATAACCTGTTGTCCTATAAGATACTCAGGATTTCGACCGGATACTAACGATAAAAACAAAATACCATCGGCCGAATTTGACAATTGAATTGCATTTCCGGGAAAAATATAAACCGGTAAAGAGCTATACGATTTTATTTTCTTTATTAACTCATCCGTTTCATTATAAACCAAACTTCCTCCAACTAAAAATAAATCAAAACCACAGTATTCGGCTTTTTTACAAAGCGTTTCTATTTCTTTTACATCAACCTTATCGGGGTCAATCAATAAAGATAATATTTGTTTATTAAGGGGTAAGAGTGCCATTTTTTTATTTTTCGAAGCACCAAGTTAAAAAATATTTTTCATTATCAATAAAAAACATATTTATAGACTTTTCAATAGGCTTATTTACAAACACTTTTGTTTTTTCTGCTGACATTATACAGTGGTAATCGTTTTTGAAATCCGGGCTTGCATTATTGATTATCTTATAGGCAGCTTCTTTAAAGCACCAGATTTTTATCAAATCTTCATTCGATTTTACCCAAACGCTTTCTTTATTATTTATAAATTTTACGGATGCCCTTTTAAAATCACGTCCTTTTTCTTCAATATCAATCCCAACTAATCCGCTTGAAGCAATAATAACTGCACTATACATATCGCTATGAGCTATACTTAATACTTCGCCCGTTACGCTGCAAAAGGGTTTTCGCCATTCGTTGTAACCATACATTTGAAAGATGTCAGTTAGCTTTTGTATCATATAGTGTGTATGGAGCCATTCCCGGATTCTTTGTTCGTTTTTAAAAGAAGTGTGTGCCTTGTTAATTAAATCAACCGGTAATTGTTCTCGATAAAAATCAATTGTTTTAATGGTATCTAAAGCTACTTTATAGTATCTATTTTGTTCGATTATTTCCATCGAAGGGTTTCTATAAGATGTTTAGCATCCTTTTGTAAAAAATCAATTACCGGAGCCAAGCTATCTTTGTTCGGTTTTACATCAAAATATAGGCTCCCTCTTAAAAAATGATGGGTACTATCGGTTAAATAAAACTGAAGTGGAGAGGCTGCATTTCCCTTTATTTCGTAAACCATCCCAAATAGATGGTGTTCAAAATCGTTATACAAAATTTCGTGTATGGCATCTGCCTTTATATCGTGTTTATATGCCAACGAACGACAATCTTCTAGCAATTTTGGCAAGTTGTTGTTGAGGTCAAAGTAACTGATATACATTGTAGCTTTAAATGCCGGAAATTCAATATTTATCCAGCAAGGATTTTGTTCTTGTTCGCCTAAACCCTTGGTAATTCTACCATAAACCGGATACTGAAATGTATAAGGACATAGGCTATCGAATTGTTGATATTCTTTTTTCGGAAAATCAATTCTAAAATACTCCATGGGTTTAGGGCTGTAATTTGAGTTACAAGCATAAAAAAGAAGTACTATGAACCAATATTTATTCTTCATTGTTGGTGGGTTGTGGTAAAGTTATTTGAACTATTTTTATTCTCCTTGCGTCGGCTTGTTTAACTTTAAAAACATAACCGGCTATTTCAACATTATAATTTTCTTTAGGCATGGATTCGCTGTGTTGTAAAATAAGCCCGGCAATGGTTTCGGCATCCGCTTTTACATTATCAAAGACACTATCTTCGATATTGGCAATGTGGCAAAAATCGTTTATCAACATTTTACCATCAACTTCGTATGTTGTGTCGTTAATTTTTACATATGGCGGTGATTCTGTATCAAACTCATCATCTATATTCCCAACAATTTCTTCTAACACATCTTCTAAAGTTACAATGCCCGACATGCCACCATACTCATCTATTACAATTGCCATGTGAATTTTCTTCTGCTGAAATTCTTCGAGTAAATCGTTGATAAACTTTGATTCAGGAACAAAATAAGGAGGACGAATGAGCGATTGCCACTTGAAATCGCTTTTATGTAAATGTGGTAACAAGTCTTTAATATATAAAACGCCCACTATATTATCAAATGAGTTTTTTATAACAGGAATGCGACTAAATCCGGTTTCTTTTATTGTTTGTACTACCGATGTAAACGATTGTTTCAAATCTACCGTTTTAACATCCATTCGAGGAATGAGGATTTCATTTACGCGAATAGACGCAAAATTGACAATTCCTTTCAATATTTTTTTTTCGTCTTTTAAATCATCTGATGCTAAATCGATGGCATTGGATAAGTCGTTGAAACTAATTTTTTGATTTTGCTTTATCCTATTTTTAATTAAAACCGTTGTTTTTGTCAATATGCGAATAATAGGTGAAAAAATAAACTGAAATACCAACACTATACCGGCATCGAATTCTGCTATTTTTTGAGGCTGATTGGTAGCGATGGATTTAGGAAAAATCTCGCCAAAGATTAAAAGTAACAGTGTTACAGAAATGGTTTGCACTATAAATATTAAAAATGCGTTCCCCTGAAAATCAAATATTAATTCGCTTAGCCAAACCGAAACAATAACAAATGCAATATTTATAAAATTATTGCCCGTTAAAATAGTGGCCAGCAAATGCTCAGGATTTTCTAAAAGTTTTACAATACGCTTGTGCGTTTTATTTTTATCCGATTTAAATTTATCTATTGTTGCAGGATTTAATGAAAAAAAAGCTACTTCGGCACTCGACATTACAGCACTGAAAAAAAGGAGTAATAGCAAGACTATTACTCCCAATATTATTTCAATCATATTTTGCTCAATCAACGCTTTATCTATCACTTACAGGAAATTAAAAAGGTAAATCTCCTCCTTCTGCTTCATTTATGGTTTCGTTAATATTGCCAGCCATGTTTGTTGTTGTATCTGTATTTACATGTGTAGTAGTATTGTTTTCATCTCCTTCTTTTTTGCCCAATAATTGAATTTTATCGGCTAAAATTTCTACAATGGTTCGTTGTTGATTGTCTTTATCGGTATATGTTCTGCTTTTTAAACGACCTTCAACATATATCTGACTGCCTTTGCGGATATATTTTTCTGCCAATTGTGCAAGATTTCTCCATGCTACAATATTATGCCATTCGGTATTTTTTTGTAAGTTTCCTTGCGAATCTTTATAAACTTCGTTGGTAGCTAAAGTAAAGGAAGCTACTGGAGTACTTTCATTAACATTGCGAATAATAGGGTCTTTTCCTACGTTGCCAATTAAGATAACTTTATTAACCATAGTTTGTTTTTATTAATTACTACAAAAATACACTTTTTTTTTACAATGCTCTATTTTTTATCATTTATTTTATTGAAGAACATAAGAATTCCGAGCCAATATTCTTTGTTATTGGCTGATGATGACCACAAACATTTAGAACCATGTTCACCCTGTCCTTCTTGGGGTTTAAACAATGTTTTGAGATGATCGGGGATAAATTTTGCCAATTCGGTTACATAAGGGTATTCACGTTGCATACATGCCATGAAAACCGGTTTATCGTAGTTTTTTAATTGCGGTTGTATTTTATAGGTCGAACCAAAATATTCGCCCGGAGAAAATGCTATAACTGCTTTCACTTTTTGGTTTCCTTTTGCCATAATTAAAGCTAACGAAGCCGAATAAGAGCTTCCTACAAGTATTACGGGTTTTTGACTTTTTTCGTAAGCATAATTAATGGCAGCTTCAATATCTTTTTTAGCATCTAAGTAATCGGTTGGTAATTTACGTTTTTTTGCTTCTTTGGCTGTTTCGTTTTGAATAAAATTGACCTGTTCGCCCGACCGTAAATCCACTGCCAAGCAATTATAACCCAGATTGGTCAATCGAGGAGCGGTTTCTTTGTACTCACCTTTGCTGTAGCCTGCTTGATGCAATAAAATCATATAAGGCTTAGAAGCATCTTTTTCATAGTACGAAGCCGTAATAGGCAAACTATCTGAAGCATAAAACGTTACGGTTTCTTGAGAAAACAGATAAATACGAAAGAAAACTATAAACAAAATACTGACAAACGTTTTCATAAGCGATTTTTTTATGGTTATTTCTAATGCAAATTAAGTTTCGGCTAACACCCAAATAATGTTATTAGATGCCTCAACTAATCCGCTTTTTACCTTAA
This sequence comes from Bacteroidales bacterium, assembly GCA_035371305.1. GTDB lineage: Bacteria > Bacteroidota > Bacteroidia > Bacteroidales > GWA2-32-17 > Ch61. The sequence continues at coordinate 24,936 of DAOOWN010000013.1, read as the reverse complement.
ATGTTTGACTGTTTTTTTCGGTATCAATAATTTTTATTTCGCCCGATGTTAAGGTAGAAATAACCGGAGCATGGTTTTTTAAAATTTCAAAAGCTCCCATTGTACCGGGCAAAGAAACTAACGTTACTTCGCCCTCGTACAATTTATCTTTTGGTGTTATAATTTCAAGTTTCATGTTTTAAGCTTTTGCTTCGGCTAACATACGTTCACCTTTAGCGATGGCATCTTCGATTGTTCCACACAAATTAAATGCCGCTTCAGGTAAATAGTCAACTTTACCTTCTAAAATCATATTAAAGCCACGAATGGTATCTTCTATTGAAACCATTACGCCTTTTAAGCCGGTAAATTGCTCTGCAACATGGAAAGGTTGAGATAAAAAGCGTTGAACACGACGTGCACGATGAACCACCAATTTATCTTCTTCTGATAATTCGTCAATACCAAGTATGGCAATAATGTCTTGTAATTCCTTATAACGTTGTAAAATTTCTTTTACGCGTTGAGCACAATTATAATGTTCTTCGCCCACAATTTCGGGTGTAAGAATACGCGATGTTGAATCGAGTGGGTCAACGGCAGGATAAATACCTAATTCGGAAATTTTTCTGCTTAATACGGTTGTTGCATCTAAGTGCGAGAAAGTTGTTGCCGGTGCCGGGTCGGTTAAATCGTCGGCAGGCACATAAACAGCTTGAACAGAAGTAATGGAGCCATTTTTTGTTGAAGTAATTCGTTCTTGCATTAACCCCATTTCGGTTGCCAGTGTTGGCTGATAACCTACGGCACTTGGCATACGCCCAAGCAATGCCGATACTTCGGAGCCGGCTTGTGTAAAACGGAAAATGTTATCGATAAAGAATAAAATATCGCGTCCTTTTCCGCCTTCGGCTACATCGCCATCGCGAAAATATTCGGCAACCGTCAAACCGCTTAATGCAACCGTTGCACGTGCTCCCGGTGGCTCATTCATTTGTCCGAATATCATGGTCAATGATGAGTCTTCCAATGCTTTTTTATCTACCTTTGATAAGTCCCATCCGCCTTCTTCCATACTTTTTATAAAGTCATGACCATATTTTACGATATTAGCTTCAATCATTTCGCGGAGTAAATCGTTGCCCTCGCGCGTACGTTCGCCCACACCGGCAAATACCGATAAACCACTGTATCCTTTAGCAATATTGTTGATTAATTCCTGAATAATAACGGTTTTACCAACTCCTGCACCTCCAAAAAGACCAATTTTTCCTCCTTTTGAATAGGGTTCGAGCAGGTCAATAACCTTTATCCCTGTAAATAAAATTTCCGATTCGGTTGATAAATCTTCGTATTTTGGAGGTTTGGAATGAATCGGTCGTCCTTTTTCTTTGTTCATTTCGCCTAAACCATCTATACTTTCCCCTACTACATTCAAAAGGCGTCCTTTAATTTGATTGCCGGTAGGCATTTGAATATTATCACCTTTGGCAATTACTTTCATTCCTCTACGCAAACCATCGGTACTGTCCATAGCAATAGCTCGAATTGAGTGCTCACCTATATGTTGCTGGCACTCAATAATTAGTTTTGTACCATTGTCGCGAACTATTTCAAGAGCTTCCTTTATTTGTGGCAACTCTGAACCGGATACTTCAAACGAAACGTCTATTACCGGTCCGATAATTTGAGATATTACTCCAATTTTTTCGGTCATGACTAAAATTGCATTTAAATAATTAGCTACAAACCTACATATTTTTTACGAAATCTGAAAACATTTTTTTATTTATTTCATTAACACTTTTACAGGTTCTATTCCCGTATAAGTTCCTTCTTGAATAGCTTTGAGAACCGCACCACCACCGGTAAATATATAATAGCGAGGACTATCGAGTGCAACAATGTATAATCCGGGTAATAATCGTTTGAGCTCTTGCATGGTATCACCGCCACCATAAAGCTTAACCGATTCGGGACTTTGATCTATTATTTGGTCTAAAGCTATGGTTCCTTCGTTAAAATAAGGCATGAAACCCATAACAGCGTTTACAAATATTGTTTTTGCTTTATGAAACACATCGGCAATATGAGGTTCATTAAAATTATGGGCTGCTACATCCAATACATAGTTCAATGTTGTACCGGGTTTTAATTGACGAATATCATGTACGCGGTATTTGCCTTCGATTTTACCTTCGAGCGTGTCTGATTCTACAATATAAGGGCATTCTAAAATTTTTTCTTGATATTTTTGAGCAAATTCAACAAATTTCTTTGCGTGCTCAAGGTCTTCTTCCTCGATTCCCTTAATATAAATATCGTATTTGGCAGCAAGGTATGCATTGTAAATAACTCCACCCAACATAAGATAATCGGCTTTTTGCAAAAGTGCATACAACGAATCAATTTTTGTATCGAATTTTGAACCTGCAACAACTGCCAAAAAGGGTTTATTGGGATTAAAAATACGTTCGAGGTTGACTAATTCTTTTTGCATTAAAAAACCTGCATACGAAGGTAAGTATTGATTAACTTTTACAGTTGAAGCATGTGGTTGCCACGAGCCAAATGCATCATTGACAAAAATATCGGCAAGTCCGGCCAATTGGTGTGCAAAACGATTGGCTTCATCACCTTTTGCTTCTTCGCCTTTAAACCAACGAGTGTTGGGCAAATATATAGCATCGAGTTTATCTTCTTTCAACTCGCGTATCATATGGTTAATAGAAGTTTCGATACCAAAATATCCTGAATTGCCATCGTGTGTAAAATCGGGTACACCAATGTTTATATGCAATTTATTTTGCAAATACTCTACAATTGGAAGTATGGATGTGTTTTCGTTAATTTCTATTTCTCCCGTTTTTTTATTTTTCGGGCGTCCCACATGCGTCATTAATATTATTTTACCTCCTTTTGCATTTATGTAATAAAGGGTTCCGAGGGTAGCATCAATACGATACGGATCGTATATAATACCTTTTTTTACAACATTATGGTCAACGCGTACTAATACAATTTTACCTTTTAAATCGGCTTCTTGAATACCTTTAATAGGAAGTTCGTTTTTCATATACTTTGCATGTTTTTGCAAAGATATGATTTTTAAAAGAAAAAAAATAAATGCTGTGGTTGCTTTTTATGTAAAACCTCCACAACCAATGATTTTAACATTGGTTGTGGAGAAATATAAACGTTTTTATACTTTTTTCTTGTTATTTTTTTTAGTTGGTGTGGTTGTTTTTTTTCTAATGGCTGATATGCCGGGCAATTCTCTGCCTTCTAAGTATTCGAGCATAGCACCGCCTCCGGTAGAAACATAGCTCATTTGGTCGGCAAGGTTATATTGATTGATAGCTGCTACTGAATCACCTCCACCAATCAGCGAAAACGAACCCGAAATGGTTGCACTGGCAACAGCAATTGCGATAGATTTGGTACCCTGACGGAAATTTTCCATTTCAAATACCCCCATCGGTCCATTCCATAATATGGTTTGAGAATGATTGATGATTTCGGCAAAACGACGACGCGTTTTAGGACCAATATCTAAACCCAGCCAGCCATCGGGAATGCTATCGGCCGATACGGTTTGTGTATCGGCTTCGTTTGAAAAACCATTGGCAATAACTGCATCGGTGGGTAAATATAAATTTACGCCTTTGAGCATAACTTCTTGAATAATGCTTTTTGCTAAATCAATTTTGTCGTCTTCGATAATGGATTCGCCCACCTTGCCACCCAATGCTTTTACAAAAGTAAATGCCATGCCACCACCAATTATCATATTATCAACTTTGTTTAATAAATTTTTAATAACCCCTATTTTTGTACTTACTTTAGCACCACCAATGATGGCAGTAAAAGGTGGTTCAGCTTCAAATAATACTTTATCAAGATTTAAAATTTCATTTTCGAGTAATAAACCGAAATAAGCGTTTTCGTTAAAATATTTTACTATGGTGGCAACCGAAGCGTGTTTTCTGTGCGATGTTGCAAACGCATCATTAATATATACATCGGCTAATTTAGAGAGTTCTTGTGCAAATTTTTCGTCGCCCGCTTCTTCTTCCGGATAAAATCGAAGATTTTCGAGCAAGGCTACTTCGCCTGCTTTCATTTTACCACAGACTTCAAATGTTTTAGGCCCAAACAAATCGCGTGTAAAAATAACATTACGACCTAAAAGCTTCGAAAGCAAGGGCACGATAGGAGTTAGCGAATAATCGGGTTCGTATCCATTTGGTCGTCCCAAATGCGACATTAATATTACCGTTCCGCCATCGTTTAAAACTTTTAATATAGAGGGTAACGATTCGCGTATTCGTGTATCGTCCATAATTTGACGATTGTGATTTAAAGGCACATTAAAATCAACGCGAATTAAAACTTTTTTCCCTTTAAAGCTAACATCCTTAATTGAAGTCATATTATTATTAATTTTGGTTTTTCGGGGTTTAAAATTACTGCTTTTTTATTAGCATAAAAAAATGTTTTTGTGTTTTATAGCTATTTTTTAAAAAAGGTTTTTTTGATTCGGTTTTTTTTGATTTATTTCACATTCTATTTCAAGATTTATGACACAAGAATTTGATTTTTTAAAGAATGAAGTTTTGAGCTGCAATAAATGTATTTTATCAAAGGGAAGAACGCGTGTAGTTTTTGGTGAAGGAAATACAGAAGCAAAAATTATGTGTATAGGTGAGGGTCCCGGTCGTGACGAAGACATACAAGGAAAACCATTTGTTGGCAGAAGTGGCCAATTGCTTGATAAAATTTTAGCTGCTTGTGGTTTTACACGTGCTGAACATGTGTTCATTGCCAATATCGTTAAATGTCGTCCTCCTAACAATCGTGCTCCATTGCCCGAAGAAAGAGCCATGTGTATGCCTTATTTATATAAACAAATTGAATTAATAAACCCAACCATATTAATACTACTGGGTGCTACAGCTCTAAATGGGCTTATTGATCCCAACCTTAAAATTTCTCAAGTTAGAGGTAAATGGATGGAATGGAATAACAGATTAGTTATGCCCACTTTTCATCCGGCTGCTTTACTCCGCAATCCTAAGCTTAAATACGATGCATGGGAAGATTTTAAACTGGTAGTAGCTAAGTATCGCGAATTAGTAAATCCGAATCATTTTTCGCAACATTGCTAATTTTAATGTACCGGAATTTTATTTACTCTATTTATATGTCGACCACCTTCAAAATCTGTATTTAAAAAGGCATATACGCATTTTACAGCTTCATCTGTTGAAATAAAACGTGCGGGCAAAGCTAACATATTGGCGTCGTTGTGTAAACGAGCAAGACGTGCAATTTCTTCGTTCCAGCATAATGCAGAGCGTACATGCTGATGTTTATTAGCCGTCATATTTACGCCATTGCCACTGCCACAAATTACTATACCTCGTTTTACAATACCTTTGTCAACATCATCGGCAGCCTTATGTGCAAAATCAGGATAATCAACACTATCGGCAGAAAAACATCCTTTATCATCTATTTCAAAATGAAGTTTAATTAATTCGTTTATAATAACTTGCTTTAATTCAAAGCCAGCATGATCCGAAGCTATTACTATTTTTTCCATTTATCAACAATTGATTTTAAATTATTGCAAAAATAGTTAATAGTTAGCTTATTCATTATCAACATATATAATATTTTGTGAAAATTGATAATGAATTGAATCATATTGAAATAACCATAATATTAACCAATTTGTTAATAACTGTTGATTATATTCTTAAAAAAAAACTTGATTGATTCAAAAATAGATTTACTTATTCAGAATTTTGAAATTGCAACTAAAAGTTTTCTCTTTTTTATAGTCAATTTTAAACATCGCATTTGTCTTTTTGTTCATAATATTTTATCAAAAATGTCTTGTTTATTTACGTTATTAACAGTGTTAATAATCCTTATTTAGCCATTGAAAATCAAAATATATATTTGTTCATTATTTGTTATTAAAGTTCTTTTTTTGTTGAATACGCAAAATTTGTGAAAAAAATTTAAACCGTATCAACAGAATATCATAATCATCAAAAGTTTTAAATTTTTTAAAGTTAATATTATAATTTTGTATTTTTAAAAAGAACTATGGTTGATAATTTGGAATTAATTAAAAACATTAAAAGACTCTGCAAAGAAAAAAATGCAGTTATCTTGGCACATTACTATCAAACTCCTGAAATTCAAGAAATTGCTGATTTTATAGGTGATAGTTTACAATTATCGCAAACTGCTGCAAATACAAATGCCGATATAATAGTGTTTGCAGGTGTTTATTTTATGGCTGAGACAGCAAAAATACTTTCGCCCGAAAAGAAAGTTCTTATTCCCGACAAAGAAGCCGGTTGTTCACTTGCCGATTCGTTGCCTGCTGATAAATTTGCGGAATTTTTAAAACAATATCCACATCACACAGTTATTACATATGTTAATGCTTCTGCCGAAATTAAAGCCATGTCTGATATTATTTGTACATCTTCTAATGCCGTCAAAATAGTTAACAGTGTTGAGAAAGATAAACCTATTGTGTTTGCTCCCGACAGAAACTTGGGAAACTATATTAACAGCATTACAGGACGAAATATGGTTATTTGGGATGGTGCTTGCCATGTTCACGAAGAATTTTCGTTAGAACGAATTTTAGAGCTAAAAAAAGAATATCCAAAAGCTAAACTTATTGCACATCCTGAATGTAAGAAACCGATTCTGATAATTTCAGACTTTATAGGTTCAACTGCAGCATTGCTGCAGTATGTTCAAAAAGATGATGCTAATGAATATATTGTTGCTACAGAATCAGGTATTTTACATCAAATGGTTAAAGCTTGTCCTTCAAAACATTTTATTCCGGCTCCACCTATTGATGCTACTTGCGGTTGTAATGATTGTAAATTCATGAAATTAAATACATTAGAAAAAATATACTATTCACTTAAAAACGAAGTATTTGACGTACAACTAAAAAGAGAAATAATTGAGAAAGCAAAAATACCAATATTAAAGATGTTAGAATTATCAAAGTAATTTGTTTAATTTTGAATCATAATGCGAATTTATATTACCATAGTAATTCTTATAATCGGGTTTGGTATTTATGCTCAAAATAAAAATCAACCTTTGAAGGATGGTTTTACACGTTTTTTTTACGAAAACGGTCAGGTTTCGAGTGAAGGATTTATTAAGAATGGTAAACCGGAAGGTTATTGGAAAACCTTTTATCCCAATGGTGTATTAAAGTCCGAAGGAAATCGGAAATTTTTTATGCTCGACAGTACCTGGGTTTTTTATACAGAAAAAGGTGATACAAGCCAAATTATTAATTATAAACAAGATAAGAAAAATGGTTTTTTAATTACTTATCAATGGAAATACGATAGTTTAAACAACAAAAGCGGAGGGTTGGTTTCAAAAGAGTTATATATCGATGATGTTAAACAAGGCAATTCTTACTACTATAAAAATGGTAAGCTTCAAAAAGTTATTCCTTATAAAAATGGAAAAAAGTCAGGTATAAGTAATGAATACGATGAAAATGGAAATATAATAACCATCGTAGAATATTCAAACGATTTTATAATTCAACGTGAATTTATTAATCGAAAAGACGAAAAAGGATTGAAGCAAGGTTATTGGAAAACATTTTATCCCAATTCAAAGATTGAAAAAGAAATATATTACAAAAATGATACGATAACTGGCTATTATAAAGAATTTGATAAAAATGGTCAATTAACTGTTAAAAAGCTTTATAATAAAGGTATAATCGTACCGGATTCGCTACTGGATAGTTTACAAGTACTTGATTGGAAAGAAGAGTATTATAGTAATGGAAAAAGAAAATATTACGGAGCATTTAAAAATGGGATAAAAGTCGGAATGCATAAAGAATACGATCCTGAAGGAAAAACCATCGTAGCAAAAGAATATGATGATGTAGGAAATTTAATAGGCGAAGGTATTGTAGATTCATTAGACAAAAAACAAAGCGATTGGAAATTATACTATGAAACAGGCGAATTAAAAGCCAAAGGAAAATATATAAATAATATTCAAAGTGGCGAATGGATTTATTATTATCAAAACGGTACAATAGAACAAAAAGGCAAGTATAAAAAAGGCAAAATTGATGGAAAATGGACATGGTTTTATCCTAATCAAAAAGTTTGGCGTGAAGAATATTATGAATTGGGAAAAGAAGAAGGGTCGTTTATTGAGTACAACGATACGGGTAAGGTTATTTTAAAAGGACAATATACCGAAGGAGAGCGAACAGGTTTGTGGATTTATGAAGTAGGTGATATAACTGAAATTGGCAAATATACAGAAGGACAAAAAGACAGTATTTGGAAATCCATTTATTCAAATGGAAAAATAGCTGAAATAGGTACATATGTTCAAGGATACCCTAATGGAGTTTATAAGTGGTATTATCCAAACGGTAAACTAAAATGTCAAGGATTTTATGTAATGGGACGAAAGGAAAAGAAATGGTATAATTTTGATGAAAATGGAATGCTTTACTTAACTGTTACATATAAAAACGACAAAGAATACAAACTTAATGGAGTAAAAGTAAAACTACCAAAGGGCTCATTTGAATGAAATATATATTATTTATAATTATTTTATTAAATAATACAATTTGCTTTTCCAACAATTCAGATTCCAGTAAATTTATCACCTCCATCAATTTTAATTTTAACAATCGGTTTTCTTACTCAGATAAAAATTTATACAATATATTTGGTTTTAAAGTAGGGTTTACAATGCTCAAAAGACATAAAGTTGGATTAGGGTTAAATTATTTATATACAAATATATATGATTATAAAAACATAAATATAGACAACATATTTTACGAAATTAAATCACCGTTAAAATATTATTTTGCATAAGCTTTTTACGAACCTATATTATATCAAGACAAGCATTGGGAGTTATCTATCCCTTTTCAATTGGGCATTGGTAATTCTTATTTTTCATATTGGATGAACAAAGAAAAAATTATCTACGACCAATCAACTATTATAAATATCGAATCTGTTATAAGTGGTCATTATAAAATATTTTGGTGGGCAGGCATAGGAACGGGTGTTGGCTATAATTATAATATAAAAACAAACAAGTGGATTGATAAAAACTTTAATGGATTTGTATTTTATACAAAAATAAAAATATTTTTAGGTGATATATATAGAAATTGGTCTTCACTTAAATCGAATGGAAAAAGTTCCAAATAATTTTAGCTTTATGTAATCCAATTAAGGGCTTTAGCGTCTCAACCGAAGCATTGGATATCTCATCTATTGAAGTAAAATTCTTTAGTAATTTTGTTTTTGTTGACTCTCCAATGCCTATTATTTCGTCTAAAATTGACGAATGTGAATGATTGGTTTTTAAGTTACGATGAAATGAAATAGCAAAACGGTGCGCTTCGTTTCGTATTCGTTGAATTAACTTTAACGTTTCAGAACGTTTATTAATATATAATGGCAAACTAATGTTCGGTTTATATATTTCTTCCAATTTTTTTGCAATTGAAATTATTTCAATTTTATTTATTAAATCCAATTTATTAAGTGACTCTAATGCAGATGATAATTGACCTTTTCCACCATCTATAACTATTAAATGCGGTAAAGGCAGATTTTCTTCTAAAAGCCGTTTGTATCTTCGGTAAATTACTTCACGCATCGAAGCAAAATCGTCCGGAATATCCACCGTTTTAATTTTAAAATGACGGTATTCATTTTTTGCAGGCTTACCATTAACAAAAACAACACACGAAGCTACTAAATCATCTCCTTGATGATGAGAATTATCGAAACACTCCATACGAACTGGTAAATTATCGAGCTGCAAATCTTTTTTTACCTGATTTAGTAAACGAACATTTACATTGCCATAATTTGCCTTAAGTTTATTTAATGTGTATTGATGAATAAAATAATTTAAGTTAGAAAACGAAAGTTGTAATAACTTATATTTATCACCCGATTTTGGAATGGTGATTTTGATTTGTTCAAAATTAGCATCAATGTCAAATGGTATAATTATCTCTTTTGAGCTCGAATTAAACAAATTTCGTATATGCATTATTCCTTCATAAAATATTTCTTCTTTTGTTTCATTTAATTGTGGCGAAAGTATCAAATTATGCGATTGCACAACCGAACCATGCATAATTTTTACATAATTGATAAAATAATGTTTATCTTTAAAATCAAAACTAAAAACATCGATATTATGAATGTTTTGATTAACAATAATTGATTTTGACTGGTACTGGTCCAATAATTCCAATTTTTTCTTATATTCATGAGCAAGTTCAAACTTTAATTGTTCAGAATACTCATTCATTTTAGATAAAAGAAATTCTTTTACAGGTTTTAGCTCCCCTTTTAATACTTTTATAGCTAAACCAATTTTTTCATTATAATCTTCAATATGTTGTTTCGCTATACATGGAGCTTTGCAATTACCAATATGATATTCTAAACAAACTTTAAACCTGTTTTTTTGAATGGTATTGTAAGTTAAAGGTAGTTTACACGTTCTGAATTGAAACAATTTTTGCAAAAGTTCAAGCAACAAATACATCATAGTTACAGAAGGGTAAGGACCAAAATAATGTGAACCATCAGGACTATAGTTACGAGTTTTAAAAATACGTGGAAATTCTTCATTTGTAACTTTTATCCAGGGATAGGTCTTGTCGTCCTTAAGTAGAATATTGTATCGAGGATGTAACGTTTTAATTAAGTTATTTTCTAATAGTAATGCATCACCTTCAGAATTAGTAATTATGTATTCAATTTTATAAATCTTACTAAGTAAAACTTTTATTTTACCGGATGCATTATTCTGATTATTCCAATAAGAACTTACGCGTTTTTTTAAGTCCTTTGCTTTACCGACATATAAAATTGTTCCTTTTTTGTCATAGTATTTATAAACGCCGGGTTTATGTGGAATATTTTCGAGTTGTTTTGCTATAGGTAAAAATTGTTCCACGTGAAACAATTATTTATTTTCGAAAGGAACAAAGTCGAATTTTGTAATATTAAACATGCCTTTATCACCAATTTTCAATTCGGGTATTACCAGTAAAGCCATAAATGAAAGTGTCATAAACGGAGCTTTAAGTGTAGAACCCAAAATTTCTTTTGCAAACGATTGTAATTGATTGTATTTTGCTGCAACGGTTAGTGCATCTTCGCTCGTCATTAAACCACCAATGGGCAAAGGTAAGCCCATAGAATTGTCGTTCAATGAAATGGCTATTCCTCCTTTATATTCATTAAGCAGATTAAAAACGTTAATAATGTCTTCGTCGTTATGTCCGCAAATAATTATATTGTGGCTATCATGAGCAATGGTTCCTCCAAATGCACCTTGATTCAAATTAACCCCTTTAATTATACCCACAACAGGTGTTGCCGAAATATACCGATTAACAACAACTATTTTGTCAAATCCATTTTTTAAACTACCGTCACTGTTAAAAATATCCTCATATTTAAAAGTTAAATGTTTGGTTAAAAGTTCTCCATCAATACAACCAATAATATTTAATGTATTTTCGGTTGATGGAATTACTAAATGTTCTTTATTTAAAATGGTTGGATTCCACTGATTAATGTTTTTAATTTCATCGTTAGAGAAATGAGAATGAAGAGCTTCTTTGCCATTAATAAAGACATTGAGAATAGTTTTAAGATACTTAGAATCTGAAACTATAAAATCTGCAGCATCGCCTTGTTGAAGTAAACCTACTTGCAGATTATAATGCTTAATTGGGTTATAGGTGGCTGCTCTAAGAACGTCAAAATAGTTATAATTCAAATGCCATGCTTTTTTAACAATTAAATTAATATGACCTTCGAGCAAATCATCGGGGTGTGAATCGTCTGTACAAAACATTATTTTATCAGGATGACTATCAATTAATCCTTTTAATGTATCAAAATTTTTAGCTGCACTACCTTCTCTAATTTGAATTTTCATCCCATACTTAATTTTTTCTAACGCTTCTTCGTAAGTACTGCATTCATGGTCGGTTGAAATACCGGCTTCGACAATATATTTTTTCAACGGTTCACCAGTAAGTTGTGGTGCATGTCCATCGATGGGTTTATTTAATAATTTTGCTGCATTTATTTTAGCCCACACTTCTTTATCATCATAAATTACACCCGGAAAATTCATCATTTCGCTAAGCATAATAAAATTTTCAGAAGCCAATAATTTGCTAACGGATGCGCTATCCAATACTGCTCCTGAAGTTTCAAAAGTTGTTGCCGGGACACACGAAGGAACACCAAAATAAATTTTAAGTGGTGAATTATTTGCATTTTCAATCATATAATTTAATCCATCTTCGCCACAAACATTTGCAATTTCGTGTGGATCTGTTACAACAGCTACTGTACCATGCTTAATGGCATATTTTGAAAATGCAAGCGGTGATAGCATCGAGCTTTCTATATGAACGTGTGCATTTACCAAACCCGGAAGGATGTATATATTTTCTTCTACTTCCTTTTCAATAATTTTTTCTATGATATTAGAAAAATGTATTTCTCCTTTATAGATACGTTTATTTACTACGTCAACAATATTACCTTTAATAATATTCATAATTCAATTAATTTAATTATTTGTTTCACGTGAAACAAAATTACCTTCCCAAATATACTAATAATATGTGAATATCCGATGGAGATACTCCCGGTATTCTTGAGGCTTGGCCAATAGAAGAGGGTTTTATTTTCGATAATTTTTCACGAGCTTCAGTTGATAAACTATTAAGCTTATGATAATCAAATTGTTCCGGTATTTTTAGGTCTTCAAATTTCCTGATTTTATCAGCCATAAGTTGCTCACGTTCAATATATCCGGCATATTTTATTTCTATTTCTGCTTGCTCCAGCACATGGAAACGAATTTCTTCCGGAATATCAGAAACCAATTTATTCATTGTAGGAATAGTGGGGTAAAGGGCATTTATTTTAATTTGCGGCCGACTAAGAACATCACGAAGTTTAACTTTTTGTTTGAGTGGAGTAGAATCGTTTTCTTCCAGAAGGTTTTTTACAAGTTCCGGTTCAACAGAGTAATCTTTAATAAATTCTGTTAATTGCTTAGTATAAGCCAGTTTATTTTCTAATAAGTCCATCCTTTCTTTTGATGCCAAACCTAATTCATACCCGATAGGTGTTAAACGCTGGTCAGCATTGTCCTGACGAAGCAAAATTCGATATTCAGCCCGTGAGGTAAACATTCTGTAAGGCTCATCCACTCCTTTGGTAACAAGGTCGTCGATAAGAACGCCAATGTAAGCTTCATCACGTTTCAGAATCAATGGATTTTTGCCTTTAATATTTTGTACAGCGTTTATACCAGCCATTAATCCTTGAGCTGCAGCTTCTTCGTAACCGGTGGTACCGTTAATCTGGCCAGCGAAAAATAGATTTTTAATACGCTTGGTCTCCAGGCTGGGATAAAGCTGAGTGGGGTCGAAGTAATCGTATTCAATGGCATAACCCGGGCGGAACAGCTTAACGTTTTCCAATCCGGGAATTTGTTGCAATGCTTTGTATTGTATTTCCCACGGCAAACTGCTCGAAAAACCGTTGATATAATACTCATGAGTGTTTATGCCTTCGGGTTCGATAAACAAATGATGGCTATCTTTATCTTTAAATGTTACCAGTTTGGTTTCGATGCTCGGACAATATCGAGGACCAATACTTTGAATCGTTCCGTTGAAGAGTGGGGCAAATTCAAATCCGCTTTCCAGAATAGCATGAGTTTCTTTGTTGGTATAGGTGATGTAGCAGCTGCGTTGCGGAAGTGGTGTTTTGATATAAGGCAGATAACTGAATTTATCCTGAATTTCATCACCGGGTTGCTCAATGAGTTTGGTGAAGTCGATGGTTCTTCCGTCGAGACGGGCAGGAGTTCCGGTTTTCATTCTTCCAACTGCGAAACCTAGTTGTTCCAGTTGAGCAGTCAGTCCCTGTGATGCAGGTTCTGAAATGCGGCCACCTTTTGCCTGAAAAGATCCGATATGTATCAATCCGTTCAGAAATGTGCCATTGGTCAGAATTACAGCTTCGGCTTTAAATTCGACACCCATAGCTGTTTTAACGCCAATTACCTTATCCTTTTCCAGCAAAAGTTCTATAACATCATCTTGCCAAAACGAAAGGTTATCGGTATTCTCTAAATACTTGCGCCATTCGAGCGAAAAAAGAGCTCTGTCGCATTGTGCACGTGGACTCCACATAGCAGGGCCTTTGCTTCGGTTCAACATTCTATATTGAATGGTTGTAAGATCGGTTATAATTGCCGAAACCCCACCGAGTGCATCTATTTCTCTTAATATTTGTCCTTTGGCAATGCCACCCATTGCCGGGTTGCACGACATTTGGGCTATTTTTGTCATATCATGCGTTATGAGCAATGTTTTAGCACCCAGGTGAGCTGTGGCAGCAGCAGCTTCAGAACCGGCATGCCCGGCACCTACAACAATAATATCATAATGTAACGGAAGCATGCGACAAAGATAGTGTTTAAACCTAATATTTTCAATATCAGGAAACCTGTGTAAATAATATTTGGTTAAACACTCCGATATCGTTACTAATCGTTATCGTATCTTGACCAAGCTCGAAACGGAAAATTACGTTTGTAATGTTATTTAAATTTTGGTAGATAATATTTTAATGCAACATTTACCAAAGCTATCATAACAGGAACCTCAACCAATGGTCCTATAACAGCAGCAAATGCTTCGCCGGAATTCATTCCAAAAATTGCAATAGCAACCGCAATGGCCAGTTCAAAATTGTTGCTGGCAGCTGTAAATGATAGGGTAGTTGATTGCTCATAATTGGCACCGGATTTTTTACTCATAATAAATGATAAAATAAACATTACAATGAAGTAGATGAGTAATGGAATTGCGATTAATACAACGTCCATGGGTATTTTTATTATATATTCTCCCTTGAGTGAGAACATAACTACGATGGTAAAAAGCAATGCTATAAGCGTAATAGGGCTGATTTTAGGAATGAAACGAGTATGATACCATTCTTTGCTTTTAATTCGAATAAGCGTAAAACGTGTTAAAAATCCTGCAATAAATGGAATACCCAGATAAATAAAAACACTTTCGGCAATTTGTCCGATGGTTATTTGTTCTACGGCATCATTAGTGGGAATACCAAACCATCCGGGCAATATAGCAATGAACACATAAGCATATACCGAATAAAAAATAACCTGGAAAATAGAATTAAAAGCAACTAACCCGGCAGCATATTGTGTGTCGCCTTTTGCAAGGTCGTTCCATACAATAACCATGGCTATGCAACGAGCCAGACCGATCATAACGATACCATAAAAATAGGGAAGGTTTGCGTTGTTTTCGCCCGGAAAAAATTTGAAAAATGCTACAGCCAAAAAGAACATTAATATGGGGCCAATAATCCAATTTTGGATGAGCGATAGAGTTAATACTTTATAATTCTTGAAAACGTCACCCAGTTCTTCGTATTTAACTTTAGCCAGCGGTGGATACATCATTAATATTAGTCCAATTGCAATGGGAATATTGGTTGTACTTTCAGGGCTTGGTTTGAGTGAGTCCCAAAATTTTGCAATTTCCGGAAAAATAAAACCGGATAAAACCCCTACCGCCATAGCAAGGAAAATCCATAAGGTTAAATAGCGGTCTAAAAATTTTAATCTTGATTTTGATGGCATATGAATTTATTTTTTAGGTTTAACAATTATCACAACAACATGATTGAATGTTTTTTTCAGCATAAACAGTGATGCTATAAATTCCTACTCCGGAATTTTTATAATTATCAATTTCTGATTCCGAAAGGTAGTTTGACAAAATATCATCGGGAATATTTACCAATTTTTGTTTTTGTACAGTAATATTATTTAATCCGGCAGCTTTAATTAACTTTAAATATTCATCAAATTGAATTGCACCGGATACGCAACCGGCGTACATTTCTGCTGCGTGTTTTATTTTTTCAGGCAATTGGCCTTTAAGTACTACATCCGAAACAGACATATGACCTCCCGGTTTAAGAACTCTATATATTTCTTTAAAAACATTTAATTTATTAGGCACAAGATTAAGTACGCAGTTACTTATTATAACATCGGCCTTGTTTGCAGTTACAGGCATTTTTTCAATATCACCAAAACGAAATTCGACATTGTTAAAGCCTAATTTTTTTGTATTGGCTCTGGCTTTTTCTATCATGGCATCGGTAAAATCAATTCCTATTACTTTACCTGATTTTCCAACCAATGCTCGTGCTACGAAACAATCGTTACCGGCTCCGGAGCCTAAATCGATAACAGTATCTCCTTCTTTAATTTGTGCGAATTCTGTAGGTAAGCCACAGCCTAATCCTAAATCTGCATCGGGATTATATCCTTTTAAATTATCATATTTTTCGCTAAAAATGGTATAATCTACATCTCCGCAGCAACCTGTTGCACCACAACAGGAAGTTTCGTTTTCTTTTTTTGTTTGGTTAGCTATTTCGCTGTATTTTTCTTTTACAATATTTTTTAATTCTTCATCTTTCATATAGATAGTGATGTATTAAATTCATAAAATTTGTCTTTTATTTGATTTCTTACTTTACGAAATACTTCCATAATTTCACTTTCTGTGCCTTTTGCTTTGGCGGGGTCTTCAAAACCTATGTGCAATCGATTTTTAACCTTACCGATAAACATGGGGCATGTTTCCTTGGCTCCGTCGCAGACTGTTATAACATAATCGAATTCCTTATTTAAAAACAAATCAACCGATTTTGGTATATTTTGGCTAATATCAACACCAACTTCGGCCATTACTCTAATAGCCATAGGATGAACCTGTTCGGACGGTTTAGTTCCTGCTGAATAAATTTCCCAGTCGGGATGCAGCGATTTTAAAAAACCTTCGGCCATTTGGCTTCGGCAACTATTGCCTGTGCATAAAATTAAAATTTTCATTTTTTTAAATGGTTAACATTTACAGTTATGATTTTTGATGGAATTTTTTAAAAAATCGTTTAGCTTTATTTGCATATCCATTAATTGTTGATTATGTAAACAATAGTGAATTTTTAGTCCGTCTATAGTGCCTATAATAATCCCTGCATCTTTAAGGATTTTTAGATGTTGTGAAACAGTAGTACGGGCAATAGGCAAATAATCTGAAATATTACCGGTTTTGATTTCTTTTTTTTCGGCAAGAAGTTGAATAATAGCAATTCTTGCAGGATGCGAAAGTGCTTTTGCAAATTCAGCCAGTTCTTTTTGTTGCTTATTGAATTTATCTGCTTTGCTTTTCATTGTTCATGTGTTTAATGACGCAAACATACGTCAATGTTTTTAATAACCCAAGAAATTAACATAAATTAACACATATTATTGTTACTGATTTACGACAAGATGGAATTCTTAACGGTTTGGCGGTATGAAATCGTTGGGGATTGCGAGCTACGTCACTATCCCCCGATAACGAACTTTGATGCGGGGTAGAATGCTCGAATAACCACTTAACCCCTTATGGCATATACACTTTGTTAGCGTTTCGTTGTTCATTTTTCTTGTTAATTTTCTTTAATTTTTGCTGCAATGTCTTTCGGACCATGCGTTGGTGCGGGACGGGATGGAAGGCTCTTTGGCAAAATTTGGATGTAGCGTTGGCTTTGAGCGTTTTGCCAATGTGCCTGACAGCGAAGGGAAGGTTGTGTGTTGGCTTTTCATTTCAAAATCTCTTTAATTTTCTCTTCCTCTTTTCCCTGCTCAATTAAATAGCATTCAACTTTGTCATTAATCACATATTCTTCAAATGGAATCTGTGTCTGATATGCTTTAATGTTTTTGAGTTGTTTCTGTTCTGTCATTATATCGAGAACTTTCTTTTTGTAAGATGTATCAATGTTTCCAAGAAGATGTTCACCCTTACTTTCAATTATGTAAACCAATTCCAAATGATTCTCTGCTGTCTTTTTTGCGGCAACAAAGTCAGGTCTGATTTTATTTTGCTGCCAACCTTGTATCGAGTACCATTTTCTGTTTACTTTATTTCTGAACCACCAAAGAATCTTTTCTTGTTTGTCGAGCAAATCGCCAACTTTCCGTTCAAGCGTATTCATTGCAGTTAGTTCAACATCTTCGAACAGATAATATTTGTAAGTGCTTGGGATTTGGCTTACTGTTATTACATCCTCTTTGGGAACTTTAAAACCAATTGTGTCATCATCTGATACTGCAAGAATAAGATTTTGGGCTTTTAATTCTTCCAAAAATATTTCTTCTTCCTGTTTTGTCTTTTCTTCCTGAAACTTTTTACAAAGCTGAGAAACAATGAAACTGTAATGTTCTTTTAGTTTATCCTTTCCTATCTTTTCTTCAATTTGTGATAAGTATTTCGCTCCGATAATTCTTGCCAAAAAAGGATTTTCAATTAATTCATTTAATCTGCGTGTTAAGTAATCAATATTTATTTCTGCTTTTCCGTTTGTTTGGCTTTGTTCTTCAACAAATGATGCTTTACTCGAATCATCAAGGGTAATTGCAAATGCTTTCCTTTCTTTTGTCTCATTGCTTAATGAGCTCTCAAGTTTTGTCAGGAAATCTTCTGTTAATTCAACTTTTGAAAAATCAATTTTGGGTTTAATATCAAACTCATAACTAAACCTTCGTTTTGAACCATTTCTATCTATCATTACCCAAACAGGAAGATAAAATGAATTCTGAAACTTCTCGCTGAACTCTTGTTTAATTTTTACTGTTTTGGTGGCGTTTATTGCTTCATTATCACGGAATTTTAATTTTGTAACCAGATCTTCAAGACCTTCATTTCTAAATCCGGTTGCAACCCTGTCTAAAATTTCTCTTGTATCACCTTTTGTGTAATAAACATAACTCT
This sequence comes from Bacteroidales bacterium, assembly GCA_035371305.1. Classification (GTDB taxonomy): domain Bacteria; phylum Bacteroidota; class Bacteroidia; order Bacteroidales; family GWA2-32-17; genus Ch61. The sequence goes on along the minus strand of DAOOWN010000013.1, from coordinate 5,960 downwards.
CATCAAGTTCTTTTACTCCGGATTTTCTTGCATAAGGCTGTCTTAATATTCGACCAACTAACTGGGTAACTCCTGTATTTGAATTTACATTCGGAATAATTCCCAGAATGTAGGAAAATGAAAAGTCCCAACCTTCGCGCAATGCTTCTTTGGTTATGATAAAGCGAACAGGACAATCCTGCGAAAACAGGTTTACGTCTTCAATATCATTTTGCGAACTTGTTTTTATTGCTATCTCCTCAGGGTTTACTTCAAGACTAATCAAGTATTCTTTAACATCAAGGCTATGAACTTTCCCTCTTCCTCTTTGGTCTTTTCCTGTGGCTTCAACTTGCAATAATGCTGTTGGGCGAATATAAACACCTGTATCTTTCTGGTATTGTTTTGCCATATCTTCCAATTTTTCCCGATGTTCTTTGATTTCCTTTACCATCGCTTTCCAGTCGTTCTCCTGTTTACTGATGGGTGGGAGAATGTGCATGTCGAGTTTTACCATTTCCTCCTCTTTAAGCTCAAGCCCTGTAATGGTAACCAGAACATTCATCTCGACTTTTGGCGTAGCCGAAAAACCAAGAACAAATTCAGGATTTAAACTATCTATAGTTCTTCGGGCATTTTCTGAAAAGACTTTATGAATTTCATCAATGATTATAAATGGTTTTGAAATGCGTATTGCGTTTCCAAGACTTGTCATTATTAAAGGTTGCTCTGTGCCAAGCGGAGAGATATAATCAAGATTAGGAACCTGTTTTAATAATTGTTCGTGTAAATCGTAACGATGATCGGCAGGGAAAAAACTATCGTAGCCGCCACTGTCCTGAAATACTTTTAACGCTTCCTTCCCATTGGTGCGGCTGATAGACTGAATCATAACAAATAAAACAACCAGATTTTCCTCAATATCGTTTGTCGTTAATCTTTGCCCTTTTTCCAGGATAATAGTACGGTTTCCGCTACATTGGTCTAATAACTGGCGCAAGGGATTACCTTTATCCCTTATTTTTTGAACTGTTTGGCTGTAAATAGTTTCACTTGGTACTATCCATACTACAAGTCCTGTTCGTTTTTGGGCAAATAAGTTTTGATATTCACGTATGGATTCAACGGCAAGCAGTGTTTTACCTCCACCTGTTGGTACTTTAATAACAATTCGGGGGTAACTATTTCCCAGTCCATTAGTACAACGGTCTTTATATTCCAAACCACAGGTTTGAAAAGCTGTTTGCACCCAATTCAAGGTATGACGCATGTTTTCAGGCAAAGCCTGTTTCGCAATATCAAACGATGTTTTGGTATCACGGGCAGTTTGCAGAAACTGTTTGAGTGCATTTACAACTTTTATCTGATATTTTTTTAAATACATAATTTTCTATTGGTTACGTTGAAACAAATTGTAAGGAATACCAACGTATTCAATTTGATTGTCGGTTAAATATTCTTCATCCAAAAAGCAGGATGGAGCATACACAATCCGTTTTTTCCCCGGTTGCTGTTGTTTTATTTTTTCGGCAAGGGTTAAGTTAAGGGCAAGACGGGTAAGGGTTTCATAATCCTGTTTATAAACCAGGTATATGGCTTGCTTGCCATACTCGCCCACAAAATACTCGGCTTCGTTTATTTTGTCTTCAGCTTCGAGGTGCTCGCCTGTGCAAAGGTAATAAACGTATTTTGCAAATTGCTTATAAGTTGGCAATTGCCCGGCCAGCATGGTTTCGGCATCAAGCGGAATGCCCAAACGGTAATATTTAAAGCCCGAATCATAACCGTACTTTTCAATGGCTCTTTTTACTCTTTCCCTTGTAATATCTTTGCAAATGTTTTTATCGGGCTCTGCTTCGGTGGCTTCGGTCATTTGAATCATAATACACTTGCGATTGCCTCCATCTTCTTTGTTGAGTTCCATAACCGCGTGCATGGTGGTGCCGGAACCGGCAAAGGAGTCTAAAATAATTGCATTTTCATTAAAATGAGTCGTAGCCTTGATTAAGGTATGAATTAGTTTTAATGGCTTAGGAAAATCAAAAGGTGATGTGTTAAACATATCTTCTAATTGTTTTTTTGCATCTTCATTTGTCTCCATTTCATAGTGATTAGGAGAGAGAATATTTTTCATTTTTTTTATTTCACCACCACCCTTAATGTGATTCGGCCTAAATGGAACTTTGCTTATATAAAGCAAATCACCTTTATCTATAATATCATTAAGTGTTTTTTGACTATACCTCCATTCTCCTTTTAATTTAAATTCATTAGAGTTTTTCCCATCAATTATAATAACATCATTAAGCAATTCAGTTTTTATGTTGCCTTCTGACATATCTTGTGCTTTAACAATCTGGTCTTCAATGCCAAAAGAAACCGAATTAGGTGGGAAGGTAAGTGTTTCTAATGAATTACCTGCATTGTTTAAGGGATACTTTTTACCTTTAGTAGTAGAATCAATTGAAAATGGATATGATTTGTCATTATCCTTAACAAAACAAACTATATATTCGGTAAGTTTACCAACATTATTATGCAGGAAGGAAGGTTTTTTCTTTTTTTCCCAAATAAATGTTGGAACTAAACATTCTTCTGAGAAAATTTCAATACATAGAGATATTAAATTATGGTATTCATTATCATCTATACTAATAAAGATAACTCCATCATCTGCTAATAATTCTCTCAAAAGTTTTAATCTTGGTGTCATCATACATAACCACTTATCATGGCGGGCTAAATCAGATTTATCAACAACCTTATTTAACCAATCTATTATTAACGGGCTATTAACATTATCATTATATATCCAACCTTTTCCATTCCCATTGTCGTCTCCTGTATTGTATGGTGGATCAATATAAATACATTGTATTCTTCCTGCAAACTGTGGTAAAAGCGCTTTTAAAGCAATAAGATTGTCGCCCTCAATGATCATATTTCCGTTTGCTTTTTCAGGCTGGTAATGCAATTCGGGCACTTCGTCCAATGTATGAAACGGAACAGCCAAATGGTGGTTCCAAATTATGTTTTTCCCTTTGAATTGGAGTGTTGGCATAGTTCTTTATATTTTACTGATTAATTGAAAAGTTCGTTCAACATATGTTTTCAGTTCACCATCATAAATTGGCTCACTGTCAGCATTCGGGTTTGTATGATGAAATTTCTTTGAATAATCATTTATTTCGTGCAAGTCAGATGAAAACTCTTTAAGTCGAAATAAAGGTTGACCATCAATACTGGTATCAATTTTCTCGATAAATTGCCCCAGCCATTCATTGGCGGTAAATTCACCATAAAATTTGATTCTGAAATAACCCTCTAAAATAGGTCGGATACAACGGGCAACATTTCTTTTTTCTAAATCGGTATCTACTCCGTTGGTTAAGAAATTATCTAAAACTGAGTAATCCTTAAAAAGACCGTTTAAGGTTTCATTCTCTATATCGTAATCAACAATTTGAGTTGACTTTCTAAGTTCACAAAATTTCAAAACCTGACAATTATTTTTTACTTTGTCCCAAAACTCTTTAGCAAATAACAAATTATGCGTTAGCACAATTAATTGATTTGCTTTTAAGCCAATATTGTAAAGTTGAGTAATGGTGGAGTTTTTTCGTTCAATATCAAAACTTGAAATCGGGTCATCAAATACAATTATTTTCTTTCCTATTTCTGTATCAATATGAAGTTTGGCAAGAAAAAACGAAAGGGCAAGAGCGGTTTTGTCCCCCTCGCTTAAACAATATTTTACTGAAGGGTCGCAAGCATTATCTTTAAAATTGACTTTATTGCCCGAAACAAATAAGCCATATTCAGCAAAAGGCTCATCGCCTCCGCCTTTGTATGTGCTTTTCATGTCCTCTATTTTTAGGCAGGGTGCAAATTTTTGAAGATAAGTATTGATAATACCGCTGTATTTATCAAATGTGCTTTTAGTATAGTTTTTAAGTTCTTCTTGTAATTCAGTATTTTTCGCTTTTAGGTTCTCTAAAGCTTCCTGCTCTTCAAGGTACTTTTTGCAAAGTTCTTTTGCAGTATTGTCCGAATGTCTTGTATTTATAGCTTCTAGCTTTTGCAACTCCTTTCCGAGTACAGTTAAATCTTTAGGTTCTATATTTTTAAGTTCGGTTATACTTGCATTAAAGTCATCAATTTTCAAATTGTGTGCTTCAATTAGATTGTTGATTTCAATAATTGCATCATTTAAATCAGAAATAGAGGAAATTCCATTTGGCTCTATGGCTTTAATTGGATTGCCTGTTTTTTCATTAACCAATTCATTTAACTTCTTGGTCAATTCAATTATTGAGTTTTGATAATTTGTAATAGAAAAAACAGGAACTTCTTTTTTTATGTAGTTGCCCCAAAATTCTAAAAAGCCGGTATTGTGATTATTTTCTTTCTCAATATTTGAAAGAATAAGTTCAGGGTTAATTGTTTTTACTTTGTTTTGAAGAAGTTTTGTCTTTTCCTGTAAACTAATGTATTCCTGATTAAAATACTGTTTATAAGCATTGACAATTTCAACTGTTTCGTCAATAGAACGCAAGCAGAATGGACATTTGTTGTTAGAAATATTGTCGAATCCGTCTTTAATCCATTGTTCTGATTTGTTGGCAAGATTTAATGAGTTTTTATGGTCATCAACCATTTTTAGATAATTCTCTGATATAGTATCAATTGAGGTTTGCAAAAACTCAATTACTTTTTCAAATCTTATATCAAAATCAATTTTTGTAATTCTTTTTAATAATGCCGTATTTCTTATTTTCTCGGTTGATTTTGCAGTATCAATCTCAATTTTCTTTTCTGCTATTTTCTTGTCAATTTCAGAATCTAATTGGAAGTTAATGATTGTTTTTATATCAAAACCGCTAATTATCTTGTAAACCTTTGCTTCAATATCCTTTAATGAACTATTCTTTTCTTTGATACTATATTTAATCTCTGAAATTTCCTTTTTCAGTCTTATACCTTCTTGGCCAATAATGATTTCAAAAAGATTCTTCTTATGTTGTGGTAGAATTTCAAAACCCGTATAAACATTATTGTTTATAAAATGAATGTCGAAAATTTCAATAATTGGAAAAGAGGCATCCCATTCTCCATTTGAATATTTTATTGGGGCTGAATGGTCATCAAATTTTATGCTTACCTCTGGACTACTTTGAGTGCCAAATGTTCTTAATTGGTATAGTAAAGCATCATTTTCTTTCAGTGATTTCAGGATTGTAGTAAAAGTGGTTTTCCCAATCCCATTTTGCCCATAAATTAAAGTTATAGGCTTAAACTCGCCATTCCATGTAGGAGTTGTATTCACTGAATAGTCAGTGAATTTTCCAACGTTTTTTATATGAATGACTTTATTAATCACTTATTTTTCTTGTATTTTAATTGTTTCTCAGCGACTTTCAATGCTTCAAGTCCAAATTCTTCGTTTTCTAATTCGTAAAAAACCTTTTCACTTAAAAAGTCAATAATCAGTTTGTCTGAGTTTGCTTTATAAAGTTCAGCCAATTTTAAAACCAATTCTTTTGAGAATTTTCTTTCGCCTCGCTCAATTTTACTCAATATTGCAACGTCAATATCTACTTGCATGGCTGCTTTTCGCAAAGATAAGCCTGCTTGTTCCCGTAATTCTCTTAATTTTTGTCCCAATGTTGACATTTTTTGTATTGACTAATTTTGTCAAAGGTAATACATTTTTTATCCATTGGATTCCAAAGATTTCAACTATTTATCAACAGTTTATCATCAACGGGCGTGTCGGCAAAAAAAGCATGTGTGTGGCTACGAAGGGAAGGTTACAGGGAAGGGCAGCCACACACTTGCTTTTGTGCGGTGGCATTTTCCTTTTTTCTTCTTTGTCTTTATGCAGCCAAAATTTCATTGTCATACTGTCGTTGTCTTTTTTTCTCGGCTTGTTGGTAACGGCTTCGGAATTGGTGCAGCTGAGCCCGATGTTCTGCTTGCAG
>DAOOWN010000012.1:4719-40584 GCA_035371305.1 Bacteroidales bacterium | reverse complement strand
AAAATAAATTATTCTCCGGCAATATGGGCATCAAATTATAATTTAACTTATAACCACAACTTTATTTATAATCAATTAGATCAAAATCACGATTATCAAGTTGCAAATAAATTTTTTATTACTTTGGGCTATGCCTGGTAAAAAAGGAATATTATCATACTGAATAAAAAAATGTAGAAATATGAAAATAATAAATAAATTGTTATTGTTTATATTAGGAGCCGTGATGATATTGCAAATATCGTGGTCATGTAAAAGAACAACTTTGGAAATTCCTAAAAGAAACGAATTTTATTTAAAAAACAACACCTATTATTGTTATACTGTCAAATGGGGATGTGATTATGATATTTTACCTTCTAATCTATATAACCCAACTAACCCAAATGAAATTCCGCCTATTATGATTAAAACTCTGTGTCCTAACGACAGTTTTAATTTATGTGATTTTGTTTACAAAAACACTAAAGTGTATATTTATCACATTAATAATCTGAATTATTTGGAATTATATAAATATAATAATTTTTACATTGGTTTTTATAAAGATAATACTATAAATTATAAGATTTCTATTTATAATATAGATAATTGGCAAAAAAAAGGTACGCATTTTATTCAGGAAAAAGACAAAGAGGGAAATAGTGATCTTTATAATTCAATACCCTATGTTTTTTGCATGGACAGTATTAATATCATTAATATAAATAAATGAACAAATATTTATTCATAATATTTATATTACTCAGTTTTTCATTGTTTGCTCAAAATGATTTGTTAAATGAACCAAAATATTGGGTTTGGCGAGATAGATTTGTCAACGAATTAGTTCAAATACAAAAAATAGTTTTACAATGAAAATAATTTATCGATTAACTTTAGTATTTATATTAACTCAAACAAGTTTATTGTTATACAGCAAGAGCATTGATGACGATAGTTTAAAAAACAAAATGAGTGGTTATAGTAGTGTTTTTTTTGAAATAGGAGGAACATCTCCTTGGGTATCTGTTAATTATCAACAGATATTTTTTTCGAAAGATTTGTATACATTAGGAATAATGACAGGCTTTAACAGAAGAGGAGGCTATTTATCTAGTGAAATATTTCAAAATCATTGGTATTTGGTCAATTCAATAAGTTATGGAAGGGTATCTTATGAAATAGGTATAGGTGTGAAGCTATCGTACTTGTCAGAGGGATATAGTGTAATGGTTGACGAGCATAACGGAACAGATATTTTTCTACAAACCCCAATCAAATTGAAAGCGATTTAATTTCCGAGGTCAGTTTTAGGTATTCTATTTCAAAAAGATTTTTTGTTAAATGCTCAATAAATAAAAAAATTAGCGATTTAAGTCCCAATTACACAAGTTATTTTTATAATAGCAAATATGGTTCAAGAATTTTTAATGAAAATTTTTATTTACCTGTATCTATTAGTCTTGTAGGATTTTATTCTAATCCTTCACGAAAAAATGTTTGGGGAGATTTATACAATAGAACAAAAAATGCCGTTTTTGTTAACCTATTGAATTATTCATTTGGCTACGAAAGGCGAATGTTTAAAAAAGGGAAACATTTTTTATATGCTTCTTATCAGAATATATTTATTCCATATAAAAGATATTATCAAAGCTATAAACGGGGGATTTTTTATATTCCTGCTTTATCATTTAATTATTGTTTTTCTGAAAATCAGGCTTTTACACCTATTATTGGTCTTTCATACCACCATGTTTATAACAAATTTAGTGTTTATAATAAGCTGTTTTATGAAAAAGCAGATTACTTAAGAGCTAATGTTGGAATTAAATTTTCTATATATAAAAATCTTTTTACGAGAGTTACTTATAGTCCTAAGATTAAAGTATTTAATGATAATACAACCTTAAATGTAGAAAATAAAGAAATATATCTTGGTCCTTTAGATAGTGTTAATGATTTATTTTTAACTCTGGGTTATGCTTTTTAAAATAGGAATATTATCGAACTGAATAAAAAAAGCACAAGAAAATAATATTGCTACAATAGTTACATGTATTGCTTTTATTTTCAAGTTGTATTAAATATAAGTTGAATGCAATGATTAGTTATGGTTTTGGGAAATAAATTCGACTAATAACATAGGTGTCATTTACTGATAAAAAACATTTCTTTATGTAGGATAGAATAACTACCTTTGTGCTCAAATTCAAAACAAATATGAGTACGAAGCAAAAATTGTTTAGTGAATTTCCACCTATTACAACTCAACAGTGGGAAGATATTATTTTAAAAGAACTTAAAGGAGCTGATTATGAAAAGAAGCTTATTTGGAAGTCGAATGAAGGAATTGCTGTAAAGCCATATTACCGGAAGGAAGACATCGCAACGTTGCCATGGATAAAACAAACCAACCAGTCAGAACTTCCGATTTGCAGAACGTATAAAACAAATGATAATAATTGGGTTATTTTTGAAGAAGTTTATGTCGGTAATATAGATAAGGCAAACCAACAAGCAGTTGAAGCATTAAGCAAAGGTGCAGAAGGTATTGAATTTATCATTCAGGAAAAAATTCATTATGATTTAGTAAACCTGTTTCAAAATCAAGAAGAATTTAGTCGTTTAGTAAAAGGTATAAACCTCGAAAAAACACCTTTGCGTTTTGTAAGCGGTTGCAGTACCGGCGTAATTCTATCGATGCTCGAAGAAGAAGTAAAAAAACAACAATTAGATGCCACAAAAATTGATGTAACTTTTGATTATGATCCGTTAGGGCACTTAACGCTAAACGGAAACTTTTTTGTTTCCGAAGAAAACTGTTACCAGCAAATGGTTTCGTTGTTCAATTATTATAATCAGATATGCCCCAATGGTAAGGTTTTTGGTGTTAACGGGTATTATTTTCAAAATGCCGGTGCAACATTAATACAGGAAATTTCATTAAGTTTGGCTATTGCTTCTGAATACTTTAAACACCTCAGCGACGTAGGCTTAAATATAAGACAAATTGCCGAAAAAATAAGTTTTAACTTAGGAGTAGGCTCTAACTATTTTATGGAAATAGCTAAATACCGAGCTATTCGCTATTTATGGACAAAATTGTTGGAAGCATTTGACGAAAAATCTACAGATGTGCCCTTGTATATTCATTCCATTACTTCTAATTGGAATAAAACGGCATACGATCCATACGTAAATATTTTAAGAAATACTACCGAAGCGATGTCGGCAGTTATCGGAGGTTCAGATTCAATAACAGTAAGGCCATTTGATGCTATTTATAAGAGCCCCGATGCATTTTCGCTTCATATTGCTCGAAATATTCAGTTGATTTTAAAAGAAGAATCGCATTTAGATAAAGTAATAGATCCTGCCGGCGGTTCATATTACATCGAATCGTTGACGCAATCGTTTATCAACGAGGGTTGGAAAATGTTTATGCAAATAGAAGAGTGGGGAGGATATGTTGAAGCGTTTAAGCAAGGCAAAATTCAGGAAATGATTGAAGCAACTCAGCAAAAAAGAGATATGAACCTCGCTATGCGTCAGGAAATACTATTAGGAACCAATCAATATCCTAACTCTAGCGAAACCATTAGCAACCATGTAGTTCCGTGTTTAATGGCCGGACTTATGCCTTCGGGAAAACCGGTTGTAAATAAACCCATTCGAATTTACAGAGGAGCACAAGCATTTGAAGAATTGCGTTTAGCTACCGAACAACTCAAAAAACGACCAACAGTATTTTTATTTACTATAGGAAATATAGCCATGCGTAAAGCACGAGCTAATTTTAGCAGCAACTTCTTTGGTTGTGCAGGATTTGAAATTATAGACAACAATGGTTTCTCATCTGTTCAAGAAGGTATTAATGAAGTAAAAAGAGTAAAACCGGAGTTTGTCGTTTTATGTTCCAGTGACGAAGAATATCCCGAAATAGTTCAGGATATAATGAATGCATTAAAAAATGATACCATTATAATATTAGCAGGATATCCTAAGGAGCATATAGAAGAATTTAAATCGTTGGGATTGAAATATTTTATACACATAAAATCGAATGTTCTTGAAACGTTAAAAGAATTTCAATCGCTAGTAACATCAAGTCATTTTATTAATAATTAGTCGTAATAAAATAGTAAGAATTATGAAGCCTAATTTTCAAAAAATAAATATAAATCAGCCAACTACAAGCATTAAGGTTAACAAAAACGATGAATCGTGGTTGACATCAGAACAAATAGGTATAAAAAATCTATATTCATTAAACGATATAGAAGAATTAGAACACTTAGATTATGCAGCGGGATTACCTCCGTTTCTTCGTGGTCCTTATTCTACTATGTATGTAATGAAACCATGGACCATTAGACAATATGCAGGTTTTAGTACAGCCGAAGAATCAAATGCCTTTTATCGCAGAAACTTAGCTGCAGGGCAAATGGGGCTTTCGGTAGCCTTTGACCTGGCAACACACCGTGGTTATGACAGCGATCACGAAAGAGTTGTCGGTGATGTCGGTAAAGCCGGTGTTGCTATTGACTCAGTGCTCGATATGAAAATTTTGTTCGATCAAATACCGTTGAACAAGATGTCTGTATCTATGACCATGAATGGTGCTGTAATTCCCATAATGGCTTTTTATATTGTTACAGCACTTGAACAGGGCGCTAAACTCGAAGAATTAAGCGGTACTATCCAAAACGATATTTTAAAAGAGTTTATGGTTCGTAATACCTACATCTATCCTCCCGAACCATCTATGCGCATTATTGCCGACATTTTTAAATTCACTTCGCAAAAGATGCCCAAATTCAACAGTATAAGTATTTCGGGTTATCATATGCAAGAAGCCGGAGCTACAGCCGATATCGAATTAGCATACACGTTAGCTGATGGATTAGAATACCTGAGAACCGGTATAAAAGCCGGCATGAGTATAGACGATTTTGCACCACGCTTATCGTTCTTTTGGGGTGTTGGCATGAATCATTTTATGGAAATAGCAAAAATGCGTGCAGCACGTATGCTTTGGGCAAAAATTGTAAAACAATTCAATCCTAAAAATCCAAAATCGTTGGCATTACGAACTCACTGCCAAACATCGGGTTGGAGTTTAACTGAACAAGATCCGTTTAACAATGTTGCACGTACTTGTATCGAAGCATTAGGAGCTGCTTTAGGTCATACTCAATCGTTGCATACCAACGCATTAGACGAAGCCATTGCTTTGCCTACCGATTTTTCGGCTCGTATTGCACGAAATACACAAATTTATTTACAAGAAGAAACCTACATTTGCAAATCGGTCGATCCATGGGGCGGTTCATATTACGTTGAATATTTGACAAATGAAATAGCACAAAAGGCATGGCAGCTAATTCAAGAAGTGGAAGAACTGGGAGGAATGGCGAAAGCTATCGAAACCGGTATTCCCAAAATGCGTATTGAAGAAGCTTCGGCCCGCAAGCAAGCTAAAATAGATTCCGGTAAAGAAGTGATTGTTGGTGTAAACAAATATCGCCTCGAAAAAGAAGATCCTATTGAAACGCTTGAAGTTGATAATACCGCAGTTCGTGAAGCTCAAATTCGCAGATTAAACGAATTAAAAGCAAACCGTGATAACGCTGCCGTTCAAAAAGCCTTAGACGCAATAACAAAAGCATGCGAAACAGGTGAAGGAAATCTTCTTGAATTAGCAATTGACGCTGCTGCAAAAAGAGCATCATTGGGCGAAATTTCATTTGCTATGGAAAAAATTTATGGTCGTTATAAAGCAAATATTCGAATGATATCAGGTGTATATAGTTCTGAAACATACGATGACGGACAATTTAAAGAAGCAAAACGATTAGCTGATTTGTTTTCTGAAAAAGAAGGCCGTCGCCCACGTATAATGATAGCAAAAATGGGACAAGATGGTCATGACCGTGGAGCAAAAGTAGTAGCAACAGCCTACGCAGACATGGGATTTGATGTTGATATGGGACCCCTTTTCCAAACACCTGCAGAAGCAGCTAAGCAAGCTGTTGAAAACGATGTACATGTATTAGGAGTATCAAGTTTAGCAGCCGGTCATAAAACATTAGTGCCTCAAGTTATGGAGGAATTGAAAAAACTCGGTCGCGAAGATATTTTTGTTATTGTGGGCGGTGTTATTCCTCCGCAAGATTATGACTTTTTATATAAATTAGGTGTAGTAGGTATTTTTGGACCCGGTACTCCTATTGCCGAAGCAGCCATAAAAATATTGAATGTATTATTAAAACAATATGAATAGAATCCATCTTCTATTTGTACTTATAACCCTATTTAGTTTTACTATGTCGAATGCTCAAAAAACTACTGTTGCCGTTGATATTGAAAAATATGCTAAAACATGGTACGAGATTGCACGGTTCCCACATCGATTTGAAAAAGGTTTAACAAATGTATCCGCTACCTATAGCATTATTGGTGAGAATAAGATTTCGGTGTTAAATAAGGGTATTCGCTCCAATAATAAAACTTCACAGATAAAGGGAGTTGCTTGGATTCCAAATAAAAAAGAAACAGGTAAACTTAAAGTTCGCTTCTTTTGGCCCTTCGCCGCTCCTTATTGGATACATTATGTAGATGAAAAATATTCGGTAGCCATTGTTGGAGGACCGGGCAATCATTATTTGTGGATATTAGCCGATAAGCCTTTTATTGATAATGAAGTATACAATGAATTAATTCAAAAAGCCAAAGAAATGGGATATGCCATCGAAAACCTTGAAAAGGTAAATCAAAAATAAATTTTTCTATCAAAAACATATTTTTGTGTATTTAAAGTAAAATAAGTAATTTCGAGACTTTAATTTTTAATACTCATGGAAACTACAAACATTAACGACAAAGCTAATTTGAACGAAAGTGAAGTGCAAGATGAAAGCTTAAATTCTACAACGGAAATTGAACCGGTATTTCAAGCACAAATCGAAGAAGAACCTGTTATCGAAGACGAAAACGTAACAGAAGAAGATGATATCAGCGAAGTAATCATGAAATATCCTGTAATTGATTATTCCTCTCTCAATAAACAGGAGCTGATAGATAAATTTAAAGAATTGCTGACTCAAGCAAAAATTGAACAAATAAAAAACGAAGTTGAACAAATAAAGACCAATTTCTACAAAAAACTCAAACAAGAAAACGATGAGTTAAAAAAGAAATTTTTGGAAGAAGGTGGAAACAACGAAGATTTTCAAGCTAAAGAAGATTTATTGGAGCCTGTATTTAAAGAACTTTACAATGCATACCGCGATAAAAGACAAGAATTAATAGAAGAGCTTGAAAAACAGAAAAAAGAAAATTATCAGAAAAAACTCGAAATAATTGAAAAAATTAACGAGTTAACCACTAAGCCCGAATCGTTAAAATCGACAATGGACGAATTTCATGATTTAAGTCTAAAATGGAAAGAGATTGGAGTTGTACCTCAGCAATTTGTAAAAGACATTTACAATAAATATAACCTTGCACGCGATAATTTTTATAATTGGCTCAAATTAAATCAGGAAGCCCGCGATTACGATTTAAAGCGAAATTTAGAAGCTAAAATCGAATTGTGCGAAAAAGCAGAACAACTCATATTAGAAGAAAACGTTACAAAAGCGTTGGGGCAATTGCAAATTTTGCACGAACGCTGGAGAGAAATTGGTCCCGTTTATCCTGACAAAAAAGAAGAAATTTGGGAACGTTTTAAAGAAGCTACACATAAAATACACAAAAATCATCAGGAATTTTTCAATAAACGCCGCGAAGAAGAAGAAAACAATTTAAAAGCCAAAACCATTCTTTGTGAGATTGCCGAAGAAATAGCCGGAAAAATTTATACCCGCTATAAAGATTGGGAAGAATCTACAAAGCAAATGATTAATTTACAGCAACGCTGGAGAACAATCGGCATGGTTCCTAAATCTGAAAATGCTGCAATATACAAGCGTTTTAGAAATGCTTTAGACCAGTTTTTTGCTGCTAAAAAAGAATTTTACAGCGTTAAAAACGAAGAAGAAAATAAAAATCTACAACTTAAAACCGATTTATGCATTCGTGCCGAAGCGTTAAAAGATAGTAACGATTGGAAAAAAACTACATTCGAGATTATCAATTTGCAAAAAGAATGGAAAAAAATCGGTCCGGTATCGCGAAAAGATTCAGACGCTATTTGGCAGCGTTTTAGAGCAGCATGCAATGAGTTTTTTGATAGAAAAACAAAACATTTTAATTCGTTAGGAAATTTGTTAGAAGAAAACTTGACAAAAAAAGAAGAATTGCTGAAAAAATTAGAAGAATTTGATTTTTCAGATGATCCCGAACAAGATTTAATGAAAGTTCGTCAAATTCAAAAAGAATGGTTCGAAATAGGACCTTTGACCGAAAGTAAGCAAGAAGAAATTCAAAATCGTTACAAAAAAGCCGTTCAAAACTTGTTTGCCAATCTGAAAATTGACGAAAAAAAGAAAAATACGTTAAACTTTAAGCTTAAAATAGATTCGTTGCTCAATACACCCAATTCTAAAGATAAGCTGCTTCAGGAAAGAACAAATTTGGCAAAAGAATTACATAAACTTGAAAACGATTTGAAGGTATTGGAAAACAATATTGGATTCTTTTCTAAATCAAAAAATGCAGAGAACTTAGTAAAAGATTTTGCTAAAAAAATAGATGAAGGTCGCCTACAAGCAGAAAAGTTAAAAGAACAAATTAAATATATTGATAATTTGATGAAACAAAACTAATGAAATATTTAAAACTCCTTATTATATCTATTTTATTTCCATTAATGGGTTATAACCAAAGCACCATTCGTGGTTTTGTTTACGACAAATCTAATGGTGAGCCTATTATGTTTGCTAATGTTTTAATTAAAAACACAAAAATAGGTGCAACAACAGATGTTAACGGTTTCTTTAATTTTACAAAACTCCAGCCTGGAACCTATACGTTAAGAGTATTGTACATTGGATATGATACTGTAAATGTACAAGTTACCGTTAAAGACAAAGAAATTGTTACCAAAAAAATATACTTGAGCGAATCGTCTGTAATGCTAAATGAGTTTGTTGTTTCTGCTGACAAAACCGATAAAACAGAGCAAGTTCGCATATCTGTTAACAAAATTACTCCAAAGCAAATTGAACGAATACCAAGTGTTGGAAGTGAACCCGATTTTGCTCAATATGTTCAGGTGCTTCCGGGTGTGATTTTTACCGGCGACCAGGGCGGGCAACTATACATAAGAGGCGGCTCACCCATTCAAAATAAAGTATTGCTCGATGGAATGGTGGTTTATAATCCGTTTCACTCCATCGGTTTTTTCTCGGTTTTCGATTCCGATTTAATTCGCAATGCCGATGTTTACACCGGCGGATTTAATGCAGAATATGGCGGACGTATTTCATCGGTTATGGATATTACAACCAAAGACGGGAATAGAAATCGTCAATCCGGTAAAATATCAGCCAGTACATTTGGCTCAAAATTAGTTTTAGAAGGCCCTTTATTAAAAAGCGAAGACCAGTCAAAAACATCTTTGTCGTACGTATTCTCAGGAAAGACTTCCTATATCAGGGAATCATCTAAATTTTTATATTCATATGTCGATTCAGCCGGAATACCTTTTTCTTTCAACGACTTTTATGGCAAATTATCATTAAATACCGAAAATGGCAGCAAAATCAATCTTTTTGGTTTTAGGTTTACCGATGATGTAAAGTATAAAGCTCTTTCTAATTTCAATTGGAAATCGGGCGGATTAGGTTCTAACATTATTCTTGTTCCGGCAGGTTCACCTTTTTTGTTCAAAGTAAACTTTAGTTACTCAAACTATGAAATTACGTTGAAAGAATCTGACGGGTTGCCTCGTTCCAGCTTAATTAACGGTTTTAACTTGGGGTTATCGTTTAATTATTTTATGGGTAAAAACGAGTTAAATTATGGAATAGAAACTTTTGGTTTTAAAACAGATTTTAACTATTACAATGCTGTTGGTAGGAAAATTGACCAAGTTCAAAATACAACAGAATTGGCAGCATTTGTTAAATACAAAATTGCAACCGAAAAAATGGTTATCGAACCCGGTTTTAGACTCCAATATTATGCATCGTTATCGAAAATATCTCCTGAGCCTCGAATAGGTGTTAAATATAATATTTCCGATGTATTACGATACAAATTGGCAAGTGGTATATATTCACAAAATTTTATTAGTGCAAACAGCGATAGAGATGTTGTAAATTTATTCTATGGCTTTTTGAGCAGTCCAGAGCTGAGCGATCTACCTTCAAAATTTGATGGAAAAGATGTAACTTCATCATTACAACGCTCTTACCATATTGTTTCAGGCTTTGAATACGACTTAACTAAAAATATCGATTTAAATATCGAAGGGTATTTTAAAAGAAACATTCAGCTTACAAACATAAATCGAAATAAAATTTTTGAAGATTCGGGTGACAATTGGCAAGTCCCCGATTTGCTAAAAAAAGATTTTATTGTTGAAAATGGGAATGCTTACGGTGTTGATTTAACATTAAAATACGATTATAAACGAACTTACTTTTGGATGGCCTATTCGTTGGGATATGTTGACCGTTATGATGGTTTTGTAAATTATGTACCGATATACGACCGTAGGCATAATATTAATGTTGTGGCAACCCGTACTTTAGGTAAAAATCTTGATTGGGAATTAAGTGCTCGTTGGAATTTTGGTAGCGGTTTCCCATTTACCAGAACAGGAGGCTATTACGAACAACTTCAAATATCGGAGATTAACACAAACCTTGCTTCAACCAATGCACTGCTTGCATTACTTTACGGTGATTTAAATGCCGGACGCTTGCCTTCGTATCATCGCCTCGATTTAACATTGAAAAAGACAGTTGAGTTTAGCAAGAATTCAACACTCGAAATAACATTGAGCTGTACCAATGTTTACAACCGCGAAAATATTTTTTATTACGATCGTATAGCAAACAAAAGGGTTAACCAATTGCCTATTATTCCAAGTATTGGTGCAAATTTAACTTTCTGATTTATGGCAAATACTCGTTATGTTTTTATTACAGGAGGCGTTACCTCTTCGTTAGGTAAAGGTATTATTTCTGCTTCCTTAGCAAAACTATTGCAATTAAGGGGTTATAATGTTACTATTCAGAAACTTGACCCTTATCTTAATGTAGATCCGGGCACGTTAAACCCGTACGAACATGGCGAGTGTTACGTTACTAATGACGGTGCCGAAACCGATCTTGATTTGGGACATTATGAACGTTTTTTAAATCGCCCTACATCTCAGGCTAATAATATTACTACCGGTCGTATTTATCAAAATGTTATTACAAAAGAACGTCGTGGCGACTTTTTGGGTAAAACAGTTCAGGTAATTCCACATGTTACCGACGAAATTAAAAGAAGCGTTAAACTTTTAGGTACTAAACATAAATATGATATTGTCATTACAGAAATTGGAGGTACGGTAGGGGACATTGAATCATTGCCTTATATTGAAGCCGTTCGTCAATTGCGTTGGGAAATGCCGGCAAAAACAGCTGTTATTCACCTGACATTAGTTCCATTTCTTTCAGCCACCGGCGAGTTAAAAACGAAGCCAACACAACACAGCGTTAAAATGTTACTCGAAAACGGAGTTCAGCCCGATGTATTGGTATTACGTACAGAAAAGCCATTAAACAATGATATTCGTAAAAAGGTAGCCCTATTCTGTAATGTCGAAATGGAGGCTGTAATTGAATCTCGCGATGTAAAAACGATATATGAAGTACCACTGTTAATGCACGAAGAAAGACTCGATGAAATTATTCTTAAAAAGTTGGGACTTCCTGCATTAGATGAACCGGATTTGAGTAATTGGCGAAATTTTGTCAATCGTGTTAAGAATCCGAAAGAAACAATAGATATCGCTTTAGTTGGTAAATATGTAGAGTTGGCTGATGCTTATAAATCAATAATAGAGTCGTTGATTCATGCAGGTGCAGTTAATAATGTTAAAGCAAAAGTACATCTTATTCACAGCGAAGTGCTTACCGGCGAAAATGTGGAAGAAAAACTAAAAGGGATGAAAGGAGTTATTGTAGCTCCCGGATTTGGTCATAGAGGTATTGAAGGCAAAATTGTTGCTGTAAAATATGCACGCGAAAACAATATTCCTTTTTTAGGAATTTGTTTGGGAATGCAAATAGCAGTAATTGAATTTGCCCGTAATGTTTTAGGTTTTAAAGAAGCACATTCAACAGAAATGAACAGAACTACACCTTATCCGGTTATTGACCTGATGGAGCAGCAAAAGGAAATTACCGAAAAAGGCGGTACCATGCGTTTAGGAGCTTATACATGCGATTTAGTAAAGGGAACGAAAGCATACAAAATATATAACTCTAATACAATAAGTGAACGTCATCGTCACCGCTATGAGTTTAATAATCAATATTTAAAAGAGTTTGAAAAAGCGGGGATGCAGGTTGCAGGAATTAATCCGGATATGAACCTGGTTGAAATTGTAGAGATTCCAAAACATAAATGGTTTATCGGAGTTCAGTTTCATCCTGAATATAGAAGTACAGTTGAAAATCCCCATCCGTTATTTGTCGATTTTATAAAAGCAGCGATTAAGAATTAATTCTATATAAAACGTTACTCAAAGCACGTTTGTGCCATACAACTGCATATCTAAAAAAAATAGATAATTATTTATTGTATATCAATATATTATGCAGGTCTAAAACCAAGCCCTCATTTCAATATTTCCCGAATGAATCATTTTTGAATTTTCCGATGCTCTGCCTTGGTAAGAAATAACCATTTGTAGCGTAGATGAAATATTGCGTTGAACTTGCAATGTATAAACTTGATTCCATCCAGGTTGTAATCCTTCAAGCATTTCGTAGGATATAGAGGAATAGAGAGTTCCGTTATAAGAGTTTTTTACAATGTCTATTTTTAATGAGAAATAGTTATCAGACTTAATGTTTTTCCGCATTTCGATTCCAAATGTTTGCATAGTAGCTTCATCATTGGCTACACGGTTCTGTTTTTGGTTATACTTAACGTAAGGACTAATTCTAAAATCTTGATTATTTTGATATTGCAAATTCAGCTCAATAGCTTTATTTTTTATATCGTAATTCTTATTAGAAAAAAATTCAGACAAATAGGTCTTTTCACCCAACGTAGGTGATACAAAAAACGTTAAGGTTTGGTTCGGATTTATTCTTAATGTAATAGTATGATTTTGCATGGTTCGCCTATCGATGCCATTTAAAAGTAACTGAGCATTATTCGATTTTTGTAAAATGTAGTCAATACCCCATGTATTATTGGTTTTGTTTATTGAAAATGTGTTTCGGATTAAGTGGTTCATAGTGAGTTGTTGGCTATCGTTAACATATATAGGAAGAAGTCGATTAACTAAATCTGCAGATTGTGTTTTTATGTCTTGCTGAAATGCAAATTGGTCGGATAGTGCAGCTAGCAGTTTCTTTAATCCTTTTTTATTTCCCCAAACCAATTCAGGTCGTAGGTTAATAGTTTGGCTTAGGCGACTTCCATAAACTTTAATGTAATCGAGTGTTGACGAAGTAACGCGTATATACGTTGCCTGATCTTGAAATTGTGCTATCTCAAATTCGTTTAACTCTTTAATACCATTTGCATTGTAATCAATCCATGTATAAACACCTTGTCCGGCAGGAACTTCAAGATAGGTGTACGATAGTTTTTGTTCCAGACCTGCATTGCTTTCGTGGGTTGTATTAAAACTGATGGCATTTTTTGCGAAACGAAAATACAAATCGGTTCTTGAAGTCAAGTTATTGTCTTTGGGTTTAATAGTGTCATAATAGCTTTGAAGCTGGCGATAGGTAAGTGTAATCGTTCCCTGAAAATGTTTTTGAAATGGCAAATGCCCTTCAATACTGCTTTCTTTTGATTTGTAGGTTTGCTTTAACTGGTTTAGAAGGGGGGCAAAATCATTTCTTTCGCCGTATTTCACCAACCACCAAGCGTTGGCAGTATCAATGTTTCCGAAATATCCATTCCATTTGTAAAAACTGAATGAAGAGAGCAGTAAACTGTCATTCGTTTTTGCTTTCCAGATATTTTTTTCGGCTTCGGCACTGACACCGGCTTTAATCTTTCCTAAATATTTTTCATTTTTACTTTGATAGCGAAAAAAAGATGTTTTAATATTAGTTTGTACAGTTGATAAGTAACTGAAATTTTGTGATATAAGCCATGTTTTGGGCGAATATGAAAAAGAGGCAAACTCTTTCGTTCCCGTAAAAGAACCTTCGCTTTGCATCCAATCACCCCCAAAGTTAGTGCTTAAAATTTTTTTATATGTAAAACGATTTTCGATTCCACCCATCCATTCACGATTTTGTATTGTGGGATTGTAGTTCCAATCGCGTGAAAACTCAACGGGTTTGAATCGCTCAGGTGCCTGAAAATACTTTGTTATGATCTGGAAATAGGGTTTCATGAAAAAAAGACGTTTACTGCTATCGCTTTTATGAAATGCTTGCGTAATGGATGTTTTTATAGCAAAACCCTCATTATGATTGTCGTCTAACTTTGAAAAGAGATTTTTATCGTAATCGGATAGGGCAAATTCCACATTAAAATTGGTTTTGTTTGACAACTTAAGACCATAAGAGCCGGCAACAACCGTCTTTTTAATAGGAGCTATGAGTTTTCTGATCGGCTCAAAATCACCTTGTTTTATACCGTTAATGGGAGCAATCCACTTATAAACTCTACCATTTGCATTACTTGAAGTTTGAATATAGTTTCCATTTCCTTTTCCGACATAACTAAAACCCAAACGAAAATGAGCCGTAGTATCTGTCGAGTAAACAAAAATGCTATCGAAATGAACATTATCAACAATGGTATCTTTTAATTGATAATAAATAGAGTTGGAATTTAGTGTTGAATCGTAATTTATATAAGGGACAACTGCTTTCCACTCGTCATTACCGGCTTGAGCAAGAATTCTTTTTTCGCTATCGCTAAGTGTTTGCTGCAACGGCTGGTTCTTAGCATCAAATTCATCGAAAAACTGCAATTGAAAAGCCGAAGTGGTAGTTTTTAAATCAATTTTATTGTAGGTTAGAAATCGTGCATAGTTTTTGTCGCTGTATTCAAATTCAGCGGTTATGCGACTATCTTTTGTAATGGGATTTTTAGCCGTAAAAGAAAGTTCTGCAGTATTATAATCAATCACATAATCATTGCTCTCACCCCGCATCATCAGTTTGCCATCGATATATATTCGTTCAGTACCGGCGAGAATAACAATATATGGTTCTTGATTGGCTCCCGAAAGTTTGTAAGGTCCTTGTATGCCCTCCTTACCATTAAACAACATGCGATTGTATTTTCCTTTGCTTACCGAATTGCTGGTTTGAAAACGAAATGATTCTTCTTTGTTTTTATATGAATATTGAAAACCTTGTGCTTTGCGTGACATTTGCATGAAAGTATTATCGTGATTTACCAGATCATAATCGCCTAAAACAATGTTGTTTTGTTTATTAAAAATATTGATAAAAATCTTATCGAAGTCGTTGATTTGTTGCGTATTACCACTTGGTTGAAAGGGAACCTGATTATCTGTGAGAGCTGCTACAATTTCAAAGTCATTGCCCAATTTTCCCGATAGTTGCAGGTTCAAGCTTGATGTAACCGAAGCATTTTGATTATTACCTACAGAAATACCTCTTGAAATGCTGCCTCTTTTTATTAATTCATCCGTATTGAGCAGATTTTTTGATTGTTCCTGATAAAAGAAATTATGTTGGGATTGCCACGTACTGCTGTCTTTTAAAATGAGCTTTTTATCTTTGTGAAAATATAACGAATTTATATGCGAAGACAGGGGGTAGTGTTTTATAATAATACTGTCGCTTTTGTTTTTCAGATAAATAGAAGATTTTAAAAAATCAACTTCGTATTGACTCTTATCGATTAATTCACCGTTTGATTTATAAACACTAAAACCTAACGGTGATGTTGGCAGGCTGTCAAAAACAATGGCTTGGGTGTCGACTTTTAAGACGTTAGTTTTGATAAAAGTTGTGGTTTGGGCCTGAGATGGGTTTAAAGTAAAAAGTGAAATTATAATTGTTAATAAGCAATATAATAACTGATTATGATAAATTAATCTTGATATTTTATAAACCCGGGACAATCTTTTTTTTGCAAATTAAAGAATAATAAACGCAAAAATATGGTTTTTATGCAAAATAGTAATGGCCATAATAAATAAAACCATTTATCATGATGAAATGATATAAAAAAATCCCCTGCTGAATGCTCAACAGGGGATTATAATGTGGGTTTTAACTATTAAAACTTATAAATATTATCTTCAATAAGCTTTTCGGCAATACGACGATGAGCATCTTTTGAGTTTATGGGTTTAAATGTAGTTAAATTTTGCAGTGCTTTTTGAAGTTTACTATATTCACTTTCACTTGCAAATGAACTAATTGCTTCAATAGCTGAAGAATAAATTTTCAAAGCAGCTTCTTGAATATAAGCATCAAGTATATCTTTGTACACGCCAATTTCAGATTCAGCTTTTATTCCGGTCAGTTTTTTTACTCTTAGCATGAGTGATTCGGTTGCATATGTTTGGATAATCATGTCGGAGATATTCATTTGTATTTCTTGTTCGCCGGAATATTGTTTGCCCAATGTTTCGTAGGCACAATATTGAGTTAACAAAACAGCTTTTTTAAAGTTTTCGATAAGTTCAACTTTGTAATCGAAATAATCGTTGGCACTTGCCGGCTTTATAGAATCGATTGAGTTATAAAGCTCTTTGGCCATAGCAAAAATAGGGGAATCTGATTTTTTAGCCATTTTCAAATATTGATCTGCCACTACCAAACGGTTAATTTCGTTGGTCCCTTCAAAAATTCGATTGATGCGGGAATCGCGATAGCAACGATCAACAGGCATTTCGGCAGAGAAACCCATACCTCCGTGAATTTGAACAGCTTCGTCTGTAACGTAATCAAGAACCTCCGAACCAAGAACTTTCAAAACAGCTGCTTCTAAAGCATATTCACCAATGGCTTCGAGGTAAGCTTCTTCTTTTTTCTTACCTTTTTCCATTTCGCTGTGAATTTTTTCATCAACATAGGCAGATGTTCTGTAAAGAGCCGATTCATTGGCAAAACAACGTATTACTTGTTCTGCTAATTTGTATTTAATAGCTCCGAAATTGCTGATAAGTTGACCAAATTGCTTACGTTCGTTGGCGTATTGTACAGAATGATTGATGGCACGCTTAATAGAACCAATTACATTGGCACCAAGCTTAATACGTCCAATATGAAGAATGTTTAAAGCGATACGGAAGCCTTCGCCACGTTTACCAATCATGTTTTCAACGGGAATTTTGCAATCGTTGAAGAAAATTTGAACGGTAGAAGAGCCTTTAATACCCATTTTATGCTCTTCAGCACCAAATGTAACTCCAGGTGTGTTGCGTTCTACAAGGAAGCAGCTTAATATTTTATCGTTGTCAACCTTAGCGAAGACCGTCAAAATATCGGCAAAACCACCGTTGGTTATCCACATTTTTTGTCCATTTAGGATGTAATGCTTACCGTCTTCCGACAATACTGCACGAGTTCTTCCGCTGTTTGCATCCGAGCCTGCACCGGGTTCAGTTAAGCAATAAGCTGTAAGTAATTCGCCTGAAGCTATTTGAGGTAAATATTTTTGTTTTAATTCATCGCTACCATAATACAATAATGGGAGTGTGCCAATGCCGGTGTCGGCAGAGTATGCAACTGCATATGAATGTCCTGCGCCTAAAACATCGGCAGCTATCATTGACGTTACAAATGATTGCCCATATCCACCGTATTCTTCGGGAATAGATAACCCCAAAAGACCAAGTTCGCCGGTTTTCTTTAAAAGTGAAGGCATAAGACCTTTTTCCTGAGCATCGATACGATCAAGGTTTGGAAATACCTCTTTTTCGAGGAAATCTTGACACATATCGGCTATCATACGTTGTTCTTCGCTAAATTCTTCCGGAATGAAAGAATTGCTTAAATTAGCATTGTGAATAATAAATTCACCTCCATTTAAATGATTTTTTACTTCCATTTTTAGCTTTTTATTTTGGCACAAAGATATAAATTTTTATTTCGAAAATACAAATGAGTTTGCTCAGAATATTAACAAGCTTGTATAGAAATATTTACCAAAGTCTTGTTTATTCTTTTGGAATGTTTATCGAAATATTTAGTTCTTTCAATTGATTTTCGTCAACGGTCGAAGGGGCATCAATCATCATATCTCGGGCAGCTTGATTTTTCGGGAAAGCGATATAGTCGCGTATGCTTTCGGTACCGCCAAACATGGCACATAGGCGATCGAAACCTAAAGCAATGCCTCCGTGTGGAGGAGCACCAAATTCAAAAGCTCCTAATAAGAAGCCAAACTGCTTTTGTGCTTCGTCGTCAGAAAATCCCAAAACGTTGAACATTTGTTTTTGAACATCACGCGAATGAATACGAATGGAACCGCCACCAATTTCAACACCGTTGATTACCAAATCGTAAGCATTGGCACGCACTTGTCCCGGATTGCTTTCCAACATTGAAATATCTTCGGGTTTAGGCGAGGTGAAAGGATGGTGCATAGCATAAAAACGCTTGGTTTCTTCGTCCCATTCCAGCAAGGGGAAGTCAATTACCCATAACGGTGCATAGACTTCGGGATTGCGAAGCCCCATGCGATTTCCCATTTCGAGGCGAAGTTCGTTCATTGCTTTGTATGTTTGTTTTTTCTTGCCGGCCAAAATTAGAATTAAATCACCGCTTTTAGCCCGGCATGAATCTGCTATAACCTTTAAATCGTCCGGTGTATAAAATTTATCTACGGATGATTTTAATGTATTGTCTTCTTGATAACGGATATAAATAAGTCCACCGGCACCTATCTGCGGGCGTTTTACAAAATCCGTAAGTTCGTCAATTTGTTTGCGTGTGTAGCTGTTGCAACCTTCGGCATTAATAGCCAAAACCACCTCTGCATCGTCGAAAACTTTAAACCCTTTGCCTTTTACAAGTGTTGAAACATCATTAAATTCCATTCCAAAGCGAATATCGGGTTTATCGCTTCCATATTTCTGCATGGCTTCGGCGTATGTCATACGCGGGAAAGTAGTGAAATCAATATTTTTTTCTTTTTTAAATAAAAATCTGATGAGACCTTCAAAAATTTGCAAAATATCTTCCTGCTCAATAAATGAAAGTTCACAATCGATTTGTGTAAATTCTGGTTGACGGTCGGCACGCAGGTCCTCGTCTCGGAAGCAACGTACAATTTGAAAATAACGGTCAAAGCCCGAAACCATTAGCAATTGTTTAAAAGTTTGTGGTGATTGTGGCAATGCGTAAAATTCGCCGGCATGGATTCGCGAAGGAACAATAAAATCGCGTGCTCCTTCAGGCGTTGATTTTATAAGAAAAGGAGTTTCAATTTCAAGAAAGTTGTGCTTATCAAGATATTCGCGTGTAGCCTGAGCCAGACGATGACGAAGCTCTATTTTTTCTTTTACGGTGTTGCGGCGTAAATCGAGATAGCGATACTTCATACGAAGTTCATCACCACCATCGGTTTCATCTTCAATGGTGAAAGGAGGTACAAGCGATTTATTTAAAATATTCAAACTTGATACTTTTATTTCAATATCGCCTGTAGGGATTTTAGGATTTTTTGATTCACGTTCTACTACTTTTCCGATGACCTGAATAACAAATTCACGCCCCAATGTATATACCACATCAAGTAAATCTTTTGGGCATTCTTCACGGTAAAAAACAAGTTGTGTAATTCCGTAACGATCGCGCAGGTCAATCCATATCATAGCACCTTTATCGCGGATACGCTGTATCCATCCGCTCAGTTTAACTTCTTTATTTACATCACTGATTCTTAATTCTCCGCATGTGTGTGTACGTAACATATTTTTTTTGCTGCGAAGGTAATAATTTTCAGAGAAAAGATTAATAAAATTATTTTTGTATAT
The DNA here is from genome assembly GCA_035371305.1 of Bacteroidales bacterium. GTDB lineage: Bacteria > Bacteroidota > Bacteroidia > Bacteroidales > GWA2-32-17 > Ch61. Next base: position 20,492 of record DAOOWN010000012.1, on the reverse strand, counting down.
AGAAGTTACAATTAATTCCTTTTAAATTCATATTCAATACATTATCAAAATATAAATTTGTTTAAAAAATAGTTTATTCATTGCTTTAAAGCGAATTTATTTAAAGCTTTCACTATCTTTGCAAGAAAAAAATATGCGTTTCATCGTTTCTGTTTTATTTTTGTATGCAACTGTTGCTCAAGCTCAGTTTAAAGCAGGTTATTATTTTGCAAGTTTTAAAGATAAAGCAAATAATAACTATCAATTAACAAATCCATCTGCATTTTTAAGTCAACGAGCGTTGGATAGAAGGACGCATCAATCAATCGCTTTAGATAGCCTTGATTTACCGGTAACGCAAATATACTTAAACCAATTAGCTTTAACAGGTGTGAGTATTCACAGTGTATCTAAATGGCTTAACGGTGCCATTGTTATAATAAACGATTCTGTACATTATACCAATATAAGTTCCTTAGCTTTTGTAAAATCGATGAAATATTTGAGACCACTTGTTGCAAAAAAATCGAACATCAATAAGTACGAAAAAGAACTGAAGCAATACAACTATGGAACTGCCACCAATCAAATTGAAATGATGAATGGGCAATACCTTCATAATTTGGGTAAAAAAGGTGAGGGGATGCTAATTGCTGTTTTAGATGCCGGTTTTATGGGAGCCGATACCATTCGTTATTTTGACTCGTTGCGAATACAAAATCGCATTTTTTTAACCCGCGATATTGTTGACGGATTTAATGATACGTACGTTTACGAAAGCCACCCTCACGGAACAAATGTACTTTCGACCATGGCCGTATTAAAAAACAATGATTTTGTTGGGACCGCTCCTAAGGCAACGTACGCTCTAATAAGAACCGAAGAAGGGGCTCATGAGTACATTTTAGAAGAATACACATGGGTCATTGGAGCCGAATTAGCCGACAGTATTGGTGCTGATGTTATCAACTCCAGCTTAGGATATTCAACTTTTGACGATAGTACCATGAATCACACGTGGGCTGATTTAACCGGAAGAGTAGCCGTTTCGAGTATTGCAGCCACAATTTGTGCCCGCAAAGGAATGATTCCATGTATCAGTGCAGGAAATTCGGCTGATGATGCTTGGCGAAAAATCGGTTCACCTGCCGATGCCGATAGCATTTTAACCGTTGGTGCAGTGGATGCAAATAGAGATTATGCTTTTTTTAGTTCTCAGGGATATTCTGCTGATGGCCGTGTTAAGCCGGATGTATGTGCACAAGGATTAGCATCAGCTATTATTCGCGAAGATGGCACATCCACCTATGGAAGTGGAACATCTTTTTCGTCACCTATTTTATGTGGTTTGGTAACTTGCTTATGGCAGGCAAATCCGCAAAAAACAAATATCGAAATAATGGATGCCATTAGAAAATCGGCAAGTCAATATAATTCGCCCGACAGTCTTTTTGGATACGGGATTCCAAATTTTGAACAAGCTTATAATTTTTTAGCGGGAGTAAATCCAACTGCTTTATCGAATTTTGAAGTTAAACGTATATTCCCAAATCCTTGTACTGAAAATACACAATTGTTATACGTATCTGATAAAGTTAGAGAAATTACCATATCAATGTTTGCCATTGACGGTAAAGTTATTTTTGAAAAGAAAATGATTATACAACCGACAATTAATGGCAATATTAATATTTCAACTTCAGGTATTGAAAATGGATATTACCTCTTACAAGTAAAGGCTGAAAATATGAATAAAACGTTTTCTATTTGTAAAAAATAATGTATGCCCGAAAAGCAATTATCACTAAGCCAATTATCTTTACTAATAAAAGATATTGTTAATAATGCCTTACCCATGCCTATTTGGGTAAAAGCTGAAATTAGTGAATTGCACGAAAATCGAAATGGACATTGTTATTTGGAATTAATAGAAAAAGATGCACTTAGCAATAAAATAACGGCAAAATTCAGAGCCATTATTTGGGATAGAACCTATCGAATGCTAAAACCTTATTTTGAAACAACCACTCAATCGGAACTTAAATCAGGTATCAATGTTTTAATATTAGTAAAAGTTGAATACAGCGAGTTGTATGGCATATCGCTTACGATAAACGATATTGATCCCGCTTTCACTATTGGCGATTTAGAAATGAGGAGAACGATGGTTATTCAGCAATTGATAGCCGAAGGTGTGTTTGAAATGAATAAAGAATTGGAATTTCCTTTGGTCCCTCAGCGAATTGCAATTATATCGTCTGAAACAGCAGCAGGATACGAAGATTTCTGTAATCAATTAAACTACAACGAATACCAATTCAAATATAAAATAAAATTATTTAAAGCCTATATGCAGGGCGAACAAGCTGAGCAAAGCATTATCGAAGCCATGGAGAAAATTCCATTAAATGAATATGACCTTTTAGTAATTACCAGAGGTGGGGGGAGTAAAAGCGATTTGGCTTGTTTCGATGGATACGACTTATCTAACAATGTAGCTCAGTTTCCACTCCCTGTTATAACTGCTATAGGACACGAACGAGACACTTCTGTGGTTGACTTGGTTGCTCATACGAGAGTAAAAACTCCTACCGCTGCGGCAGAATTTATTATTCAAAAAACAGCCGATTATTGGAATAGAATGTTGAATATGTATGAAAATATTGCCGAGTACTCCAATTTACTGATTGAGCAAGAAAAAAATAAAATCGAACAATTTATACATGCAATATTAAATGTAAAAAACATTATCAGTATAAAAAAACAACAAATAACTTATCATAGCGAAAAAATAAAATGGCAAAGTCACAAAATCATTAAACTACAACAACAAGAATTATCGTCAATTGGAACTCAATTCAAAACAATGGCAAAACACTCGCTTATACAATCAAGAAAACGATTAAATGCCATAGCGGATTTGTTATTACAACAATCAAATTTTCATATAAAGTTAGAACATCAACACTTAAAATATATTGAAAAAAATATAGATGCATATAATCCCAAACATGTTTTAGCAAAGGGCTATTCCATAACATTGATAAATAACCAAGTTATCAAAAGTGCTAAAAATATAAAGGTTGGAGATAAAATTAAAACAATTTTAAAAGACGGTGAACTAATAAGTGAAATAAAAAACGAATAAATATGGCTAAAAAAGATATGTCGTATAAATCGGCAATGAACGAACTTGAAAACATTGTAGCTCATCTCGAAGAAGATGATGTAGATGTGGATAAATTGGCAAACATGATTCAACGTGCTTCCGAATTGATTCAATTTTGTAAAGGACGTTTGATAAAAAGTCAAGAAGAAGTAGAAAAAGCATTGAAAATGTTTGAAAAAGAGAATGAAGATTAATATTAATTTTCTACATCAGAGATTAAAAGAAAGTCCGTTTTTTCAAAATTTGGCTTTCACATGCAAGCAATATCTTTTTTGGATATTGTTTTTTCAGTTTTTAAGATTGATTTTCTTGATTTATAATTGGTCAGAAGTAGGCAATAGCAGCATTACGGAAGTATTAAAATCTTTTTGGTACGCAATTTATTTAGATAATTCCGCTACCGGATATGTAATGATGTTTCCTATTTTGATCTCGGTTTTTAAAAGCTTGTTTCGAAAAAATTTTTTCAATCAAATCCTTCGTATTTATCATTTCATAATCATTTTTATTGCAACAAGCATAAGCATTGCAGAACTGCCACTATACGACGAATGGAAAGTGAAAATGAATTTTAAAGCACTTTCATACCTTGCTCGCCCCAAAGAAGTATTTGAAACAGCTTCGGTTTGGAATATTATTGTTGGTTTTTTGGCTATAGGGTTGATTCTTTTTTTGGCTAGTAAAATTTTTAATAAATGGGTTTACCCAAAAGAAAAACAAAATAGAAGTTTTGTGGCCTCATTTGTACACCTTGTTTTATTGCCAATTTGTTTTATTTGGGGCATTAGAGGGGGGTTACAAGAAATTCCCATTCATCAAGCAGATGTGTATTATTCAAAAAATAATTTCTTGAACCTAGTAGCTGTTAATTCTGCTTGGAATTTAGGCTCAAGCATCGATAAAAATCATTATTTCAAAAATACCAATCCTTATGTTTTTATGCCTTTTGAAAAGGCAAGATCAACAGTTGATAGTTTGTACTTTGTTCCGAAAGACACAACGATTCAGTTCCTTAATATAAATACAAAGCCCAATATTGTGATTCTATTGCTAGAAAGTTGGTCGGCAGATTGCATAAAAAGTTTGGGTGGTTACGACAGTATTACACCTCATTTCGATGCGTTGGCAAAAGAGGGAATTCTATTTACAAATGTTTTTGGAAGCGGTGGTTTAAGCGATCAGGGTATATCTGCTGTTTTAAGTGCTCAGCCTGCATTACCCGAAGTAATCGTGGTCAATCAGCCCGATAAATTTGTAAAACTTCCGAGTATCTCTTCCGATTTAAAGAAAAAAGGTTACTTTACATCGTTTGCGTTTGGAGGACAACTAAGTTATGGAAACATAAAAGCCTATCTAATGACCAAAGATTTTGATGAGATAAAAGATATAGCCGACATGCCGAATTCTATTCCGAGAGGTCGTTTGGGAATACATGATGAGTTTATGCTTCAATGGTTTGCCGATAAGCTGAATTCTCAAAAAATGCCTTTTTTCTCTATGCTTTTCACTTTATCGAGTCACTCTCCATATGATATGCCTTATGGCGAAAAATTTAAATGGGGAGGCGATGCACAAAAATATATCAATTCTATGGCTTATGCCGATAGCAGCATCGGTTTATTTTTCGACAAAGTAAAAAAAATGCCTTTTTATAAAAACACACTTTTTATATTGGTGTCAGACCATAGCCATAATTCGCCTAAGGGTTGGCATCCCTACGCTCAACAATATAGACGCATTGCTATGATGCTATATGGAGAGCCAATAAATAAAGAATACAGAGGAACAAAAATATCAACGTATTGTTCTCAAACCGATTTAGCTGTTACGTTGTTTAAGCAATTAAAATATCCACACAGCAATTATCGCTGGAGTAAAGATTTGTTTAACCCGTATGCAAGGTCGTTTTGCTATTACGCTTACGATGCCGGATATGGCTGGGTGAGCGACAGTAACTACTATGCTTATATGCACGATGACAAGAGTTTGCTATTTCATCAGTTTTCGAACCAACAAGACAGCTTGAAACACATTAAATACGGACAGGCTTATATTCAATTGTTATTTCAAGAATATTTAGATTTTTAAAAAGAAAAATATGAAGTTTAGTTTACTGAAGAAAGACGAGAAAACAAATGCAAGAGCGGGATTATTAGAAACATCGCACGGAACAATTGAAACACCCATATTTATGCCCGTAGGCACTGTTGGAAGCGTAAAGGGAGTTTTACATCAAACATTGGAACAAGATATTAAGGCTCAAATTATTTTAGCAAATACATACCATGTTTTTTTGCGTCCGGGTACGGAAATATTAAAACAAGCCGGCGGCATACATAAATTCATGTCGTGGGACCGACCGGTATTAACTGACAGTGGCGGATATCAGGTCTTTTCATTAGCCGAACGCCGAAAGATAAAAGCCGAAGGAGTCTATTTTCAGTCGCATATTGATGGCTCAAAACATCTTTTCACTCCAGAAAATGTTGTTGATACACAGCGCATTATCGGCAGCGATATCATGATGGCATTGGACGAATGTACACCTTATCCATGTAATTATGACTACGCTAAAAACAGTTTAGAGATAACACATCAATGGTTAAAACGAGGTTGGAAACATTTTTCAGAAACCGAACCGTTGTACGGAAATGAACAAGCATATTTTCCAATCATTCAGGGTAGTGTTTTCAGCGATTTACGAAAGAAAAGTGCCGAAGAAGTGCTTCAATATAATAGTTTAGGTGTTGCAATTGGTGGGCTATCTGTTGGAGAACCTACTGAAATGATGTATGAAATGATAGAGCATATTATACCAATACTACCCGAAACAAAACCACGATACCTGATGGGAGTCGGGACACCTGCGAATATTATAGAAGGAATTTCGAGGGGCATTGATATGTTCGATTGTGTTATGCCTACACGCAACGGCCGCAATGGAATGTTGTTTACTTCCGAAGGAATTATTAATATTAAAAACGAAAAGTGGAAAAACGATTTTACATCCATTGACCCGAATTCAGAAATCAATATCGATAACCGCTATTCAAAAGCATACTTGCGGCATTTGTTTGTAAGCGACGAAATGTTAGGACCTATCATTGCAAGTATTCACAATTTAAATTTTTACCTTTGGCTCGTAAAAGAAGCACGAAAAAATATTTTAGAAGACCGTTTTGATTCGTGGAAAAATATGATTTTAAATAAAATAGGAAGACGATTATAAACTATGATGCGATTAACCACACGATTGGACAGGTATATTATTAAAAAATTTTTGGGAACATTCGTGTATTCCATAATAATCATTATATCTATTTCAATTGTTTTTGATTTTTCGGAGCATTTAGACGATTTTATCGATAAACATGCTCCATTTAAAGCTATTATGGTCGATTATTATCTTAATTTCATTCCATATTTTGTTAATTTATTTACACCTCTTTTTGTTTTTATTTCGGTTATTTTCTTCACATCTAAATTGGCTCAACAATCGGAAATAATTGCCATGTTGAGTAGTGGCATAAGTTTTAAAAGACTTATGTATCCTTATTTTATAGGTGCTCTGATGATTGCACTGTTTAACCTTGTTTCGGGAAATTTTTGGATTCCGTACGCTACCCAAAATAAACTTAATTTTGAAGAACGATACATTCGTAATGCATATCATAACAACGACCTTAATATTCATCGTCAAATTGAACCCGGGTTATTTGTTTATTTAGAAAATTATGCAGTGGAAAGCGATATAGCTTACCGTTTTTCGATGGAACGTTTTCAAAACAAAGAATTAAAATCGAAAATTTTTTGTGATTACGCTCAATGGGATACTACCAAACAACAATGGCGGTTATACAATTGCTATGTTAGAACTTATTTCGAAAATAGAGAAGAAATGAAACATTACCCAACAATTGATACGAGTATAAATTTACGTCCGGAAGAATTTAAACGTCGTGTTGAGTCAGTTGAAGCAATGAATTATTTCCGCTTAAACGAATTTATAGCACAAAAACGACTGGAAGGCGATGAACGAATTGTAGATTATGAAGTAACACGTTTAAAACGCTTTATAAACCCTATCAGCATTTTTATACTTACGTTGATAGCAGTTTCTGTCTCCTCTCGCAAAGTCAGGGGTGGGATAGGGATGCACCTCGGGCTTGGCTTAGGATTGAGTTTTACCTACATTCTATTTATGCAAATTTCGACTTATATGGCTATTGGCGGTTCGTTACCGGCCTGGCTTGGAGTTAGCCTTCCTACTATTGTTTTTGCTGGTATTGCTTTGCTTTTATATGCAAAGGTTCAAAAATAATAACCTGTTTCTTGGTAAATTTATCTGATTTTCAATTGTTTTCTTTTTTGTTTTTAGACAATGTATCGGTTCTTCTTTTGAGATTTCTAAATTATTGAGTAGGTTTGTGAACAATTTTAATTATGGCTATACGAAACCTGATTAATTATCTTTTTGCAATGCTGGGGCTTTTTAGCGCCGTTGCCATTTCAGTTCATGGAATAGGAGCCGTTTATATTGCTGTCTGGCTCTTTTTTGCTCTTCTATTTTTTTTTACACACAAATCACTCAGTGGTACTTTTTTTACTCCTTTGTGGCTAATTCTTCCTTTGTTCTATATTATACATTTAGTAGGCATGCTTTATACTCAAAATATCAAAAGCGGTTGGTTCGATTTAGAAGTAAAACTTACAGTTTTTATTTTGCCCATTATTTTTTACTTTCAGCACAAGTCTCTTAACAGGCAAAATGTTAAGTTTTTTAAATGGTTTTATTTGTTTTCGGTGTTAGGAATATCGTTGTTTTTACTTACGAAAGCCATTCTAGCATATAAAAGTGGCGATATCGGTAAACTTTATTACAATGAGCTTTCTGCTCCTTATCATCCATCGTATTTGGCTATGTATGTTGTCATGGCGTTGCTGTTTCTATTCGATTTTATGGTTAATGATAAGCGAAAGGCTCTCATTTTCATGTATTTTATCGGCATAATTTATTTTCTTTGTTTTATTTTTCTACTTTCGTCTAAAGCGGGCATTTTAAGCGCCCCATTCGTACTTACGTTGGCAGCATTGCACTATATTTTTAGGAATAGAAAGTTATGGGTACCACTTATAGTTATTGCGTTGTCTTTTCTATTTGCTTACGAAGGAATATTAGGTAATGGCCGTTTTAAAGCAGTTGCTGCTACCGTGCAAACTGCCGAAACCGATTCCGCAACAACTGAAAGTAATGCAGCCCGATGGTTGGTTTGGCAGGCCGGTTTGGAAATTGTTAAGAAAAACCTAATTTTTGGTGTAGGTACCGGTGATATAAAAGATGTGTTGATGGATGAATATGCCAAACGAAAAATGACAGGTGCAATTGAAAAAAAATTAAATGCTCATAATCAGTTTTTAGAGACAACTATAGGACAGGGAATAATAGGTTTGTTTTTACTGCTTTTAATCTTTTTCATTCCTTTTATCAGGGCATTTAAGGATAATAATATTGTTTGGATGTTATTTTTGGTACTGGTTGGTTTTAATTTTTTGTTTGAGTCTATGCTCAACACGCAGTTGGGTGTATTTTTCTTTGCTTATTTTTATTCGTTTTTCATTTTTGAATATAAACTTAAAAAGATATGATTCCATTTTCGCCACCAAGGATTGATGATAAAATTATAGCAGAAGTAGTAGATACCTTAAAATCTGGATGGATAACTACAGGACCCAAAACCAAATTATTTGAAAAAAAACTAACCGGGTACTGTGGTTGCAAAGCAACCGTAGCAGTTAGTTCTGCAACGGCAGGTTTAGAATTGGTATTAAGGTGGTTTGGTATAAAAGAAGGTGATGAGGTTATTGTGCCTGCATATACGTATTGTGCAACGGCTAATGTAGTTATTCATTGCGGTGCTAAACCAATAATGGTTGATGTGAATCAAGATGATTTTTGTATTTCTATAGAAGCCATCGAAAAAGCCATAACTCCACGCACTAAAGCTATCATTCCGGTCGATATAGCCGGATTACCTTGCGATTACGACCGTATCAATCAATTAGTTTGCCTCAATAAAATCAAAGCATTGTTTAAGGCCAATACTCCTGAACAAGAAATGTTAGGAAGAATATTGGTTTTGTCGGATGCAGCTCATTCGGTTGGAGCTTGGTACAAAAATAAAAGAACCGGTGTTTTGACCGATGTTAGCGTTTTTTCTTTTCACGCAGTGAAAAATTTAACAACGGCCGAAGGAGGTGCTATAGCATTAAATCTTCCTGAACCATTTGACAACCAAGCTCTGTATCAATATTTCTGTACTTACATGTTACATGGACAAAGTAAAGATGCATTGGCCAAAATGCAAAAAGGTGCATGGCGTTACGATGTAATTGATGCCGGTTACAAAGCAAATATGACCGATATTCTGGCTTCTATCGGTTTGGTGGAATTAGAGCGTTACGATAGCGATACGTTAATCAAGCGGAAACATATCTTTGATGTTTATCAAAAAGCGTTTGCTTCGTGCAAATGGGCTGAATTACCTCATTTCGAAGACGAAAATCGCACATCTTCGTACCATGTTTATTTATTGAGAATAAAAAATATCAACGAGACGCAACGCGATGAAATTATTCAGCGAATTTTTGATAACGATGTTTCTGTTAATGTTCATTTTCAACCATTGCCACTCTTAAGTGCATATAAAAACAGAGGTTATAAGATGAGCGATTATCCTATTGCTTTCGATAATTACCAACGCGAAATTTCACTTCCCGTTTATTATGATTTAACAGATGAAATGTTACAGCAAATTATACAAGCTGTCAAAAAATCGGTTGAAGAAGTATTGTCATGATGACACGTTTATTTGATATAATCTTTTCTTTTATCATTCTGATAATTCTTTTACCGCTATTCTTATTATTTGCTTTGGTTATAATATTAACTTCAAAAGGCGGTGTTTTCTATTTGCAGAAAAGAGTAGGGAAAGATGGTAAAATATTCAGCTTAATAAAGTTTAGAACAATGTTTGTTAATGCCGATAAACAGGGATTGTTAACGGTTGGCAACGATAAACGAATAACAAAATTCGGGAAATTTTTGCGTAAATACAAATTAGATGAATTGCCTCAATTTTTAAACGTCTTAATTGGACAAATGAGCATTGTTGGACCTCGTCCGGAAGTTCCAAAATATGTTGATTTGTATAACCAAGAACAAAAAAAAGTACTTTCAGTTAAACCGGGCATTACCGATTACGCATCTTTGCTTTATTTTAACGAAAGTAATGAACTTGTTCGCTCCTCCGAACCCGAAAAACATTATATTAATGTAATAATGCCGCATAAAATCAATTTATCACTTGAATATATCGAAAATAAAAGCCTTTGGTTCGATATTAAAATTATTTTTTGGACTTTTTTAAGAATAGTAGGTATAAAATATAAAATTAAATAGTATGGCAATAGAAATCGTTTTTAATCCACTTGAACAATATCATATTGAACATGTTATTTTCGATTACAACGGCACCTTAGCCATAGATGGCGAAATGATCGAGGGTGTTGAAGAACTGCTAAAACGCTTAGCTGAACAGGTTAGCATTCATGTTGTTACGGCTGATACCTTTAAAATGGCTGCCGAGCAATTAAAAAAAGTGCCTGTAAAGCTTACGATTCTCAAAAACGGACAGGAAAAGCAACAGAAATTGTTTTATCTCGAAAATTTAGGCAGAGAAAAATGTATTGCCATTGGCAATGGCACCAATGATGCCATGATGCTGGCAAAAGCTCCCATAAGTATAGCAGTTATTCAATCTGAAGGGACATCGCAAGAAGCGTTGAATGCAGCAAAAATTGTTTGCCCAAATATATTGGATGCAATTGCTCTGTGTTTAAAACCAAAACGAATTGTTGCAACTTTAAGAAAATAAACTATAAGCCTAACTTTTCAACTACTAATTCGGCTATATCCTTTACTTGAACTTCTTCTTCTTTGTTTAAGTTCTTTAGACCATCGGTAAGCATGGTAATACAAAATGGACAAGCTGTAATCACTTCTTTGGTTGTGGTTTCCAATACCTGTTCAGCTCGCAGTGTGCATATTTCTTTTTCACCCGGCTCCGATTCTTTAAAAAATTGAGCTCCACCGGCACCACAGCAAAGTGCAAAACTTTTGTTGCGGCTCATTTCTTTTATTTCGCAACCCATATTTTCAATAACATGGCGGGGTGCATCATATATGTGATTAGCACGACCAAGATAACAAGGATCGTGGTAAGTAACATCATCGTTATGCGATTTTACAGCCGGAATAATGCCTTTATCAGTAAGCTGACTCAATAATTCAGTATAATGAATCACCTCGCAGGTTGAGCCTAAATCGGGATATTCATTTTTCAATGTATTGTAGCAATGTGGACAGGTAGTCAGAATCTTTTTTACATCATACTGCTGGAATAACTGAATATTCTGCATGGCCTGCATCTGAAACAACATTTCGTTGCCGGCACGGCGTGCAGGATCACCGGTACAGGTTTCTTCCGTACCTAATACAGCAAAGTCAATTTTTGCATAATTTAATATCTTAGCAAAAGCACGGGCTACTTTTTTGTAGCGAAAATCGTATGCACCGGCACATCCAACCCAATATAAGTATTCCGGTTTGTGTCCCTGAGCAAACACTTCGCTCATTACGGGAACATTGATTATTAGTTCTGTCATGCGTTAATCCAATTTAAACGTTCGGATGGTGAATATTGCCAGGGAGCACCGTTGTTTTCAATGTTGGCAAAAATAGCCTGTAAACCTCCCTGTGCCTTTCCTTCTTCTAAAACTAAATACCTTCGTAAATCGATAATTATTTGAGGATGATATATATTAACAGGACATTCTTGAGCACATGCATTGCATAGAGTACATGCCCAAAGCTCTTCAAGGCTGATATAATCGCCCAAATATGACTTCCCGTCTTGGAAGTTTTTATCTTTAATTAAATGTGGTGCTTTTTCATTCATCCGAGTACGTAAGTCCATCATTAGTTTACGGGGCGAAAGTTTTCGACCTGTCTGGGCTGCCGGACAAACCGAAGTACAACGTCCGCATTGTGTACAGGTAAGCGAATCCAAATACGTTTTCCACGTAACTTCTTCGGCGTCTTTAATTCCGAAACGAACAGGTTCTGCATTTTCTTGTGGTGCGTATGCTGTTTCCGGATTCATCATTAGTTGCAATTCTTTGGTAATGCTTTCCATGGTATTTAGCTTTCCAAGAGGCTCTAATCGGCTTAGAAACACATTTGGAATAGACATAAAAATGTGGAAATGTTTGGAATAGGGAAGTATATTGGCAAAAATGAATATTAATTCAATATGCATCCACCAAAAGAACGAATATAATCCTTCTGCTTTGCACGGGCAGAATGGCATAATAGAACCCAAAAAGTTACTAACAGGATAAGGATTTTGAGGATTCATGATAGCTTCCATGCTGTTCATTCCCAACAGCGAAAACATGAGCAAAAAGATAAGCGTTAGAGCTAAAAACGCATCTTTATGAGCTTTGGAAGTCATTTCTCTGCCATCGAAGCGTTTAACCTTATGCGATATTCTACGAATAATAAAAACAATAATGGCAATGGCAATAATAAAGGCAAACACATCGATAAAGGCCATCAGTATATCATAGAATACACCTAAAAATTGAAGCGATTTGTGTAAGCCAAAAATACCATCTATAACCATTTCAATACTGCCAAATAAAATCACTAAAAAACCCCAAAATGTGAGGGCGTGCAATAATCCTGCAAATGGGAAACGAAATATTTTTGTTTGTCCAAAAGCAATTTTCAACACCATAACTATACGTTTTCCCCAATCTTTAATAGGATATTTTTTTGTCAGTTTGAAAAAACGGGCCAATCGGTAGGCCGAATAAGAAAAAACTCCTATTGTTATTACGAGAGTCGTTATAAATACTATTTGCGATATTGTCATCTTAATTTTTTTTGGAATGCAAAAATAGACGATTAAAGCAAACGAAAAATTGCTTTATAACATGTTTTTTTAATTATTTCATACCTAATAAACTTCAAGACAAGATATGGTTATACTACTGTCCGATTAAAATTTAAGGAATACACAGAGAAATAAAAAATATCTGTAGTTTATAGTCATTTTTTCTTAAATGTATAGTGCATATTAAACTCAGTTGTCTTATTCAAAGATATTTGTTTTACTAATAATACTTTTTAATTTTTGTCGGAGTATAATGATATTGTTAATAAATTTTAGGGTTTCTCCGTTGAAATTTGAATAGGGAAGTTTTACCTTAGCACAAATTTTTTGTATGCAAATTTTTAAATTTGGCGGTGCTTCATTAAAAGATGCACAAGGTATAGAGCGAGTTGGTAGCATTATAAAGCAATACCAAAATGAGCATTTAGTTATAGTAGTATCGGCAATGGGTAAAACAACCAATGCGCTGGAATGGGTCTATCAATATTATATTGAAAATAATATTCAAAAGTACGATGCTTTACAAGAAGTTAAAATATTTCATTTCAATATTTTAAAATCTTTATTTAAATTAACAGATGAAGTATATTTTGATATACAAATGCTTTTTAACGAGCTTGAACATAAAATAAATACTCCACCCTCTGAGCAAATCGATTTTGAATATGATCAAATTGTTTCATACGGAGAAATTATTTCATCAAAAATTGTTGAAAAATACTTACGAAGCATAGGGGTTGATATTTATTGGAAGGATATTCGCTCGTTATTAATCACAGATTCTAACTACAAGGAAGCTAATGTGTTGTTTGATATTTCTACACCTAAAATAAAAGATTGCTTTAACTCAAAAGCAATTTATATTTGTCAAGGGTTTATTGGCGGTACAGAAAAGGGTAATTATACTACGCTGGGAAGGGAAGGTTCCGATTATACGGCAGCCGCATTGGCATATATGCTCGATGCTGAATCGGTTACCATATGGAAGGATGTACCGGGCGTATTGAATGCCGATCCACGTATTATGCCCGAAGCAATTAAGCTTGACACAATTAGTTACAAAGAAGCTATAGAGCTGGCATATTATGGAGCTCAAGTAATTCACCCCAAAACCATTAAACCACTGCAAAATAAAAACATTCCTTTATTGGTAAAACCATTTCTGGCACCTTCAGAACCCGGTACTATAGTTCAAAACATTACGGAAAAGCTTTCACTACCTCCAATTTATATTTATAAATATCATCAGGTTCTGGTTTCTATCATGCCCAAAGATTTCTCCTTTATCGCCGAAGAAAATATGAGCCTGATTTTCCGTCATCTGGCCGACCAGAAAATAAAGGTAAATCTGATGCAACAATCGGCGGTAAGCTTTAGTATTTGTATTGATTTCGATGAACGTAAACTTCATGGCTTTTTAGAAGCAATGAAAGCTCAATTCGATATATTATATAATACAGATTTAACTCTCATTACCATTCGACATTACACCGATGATGCTATTCAAAAAGTAATTTCCAACAAGAAAATAATCATCAAGGAGTTAAGTCGAAAAACCGCTCGATTAGTTGTTAAATAATCACAAAATTACTTAAATTTAATCTCTATCATTTTTGTAGATTTAAAAAAAAAAGTACATTTGCTGCATGAATTTAAAACGATTTAGTTGGATATTTTATCTTTTTTTGACTATAAATTCTTATAATCAAACACTTACAGGTTTTGTGTATGAAAAACACAAAGAAGGAAATCATACACACTTTGAACCTTTAGCAGGTGCAAGTGTTTATTGGAAAGATACTCAAAAAGGTACAACTACCGATGCGCTAGGAAAATTTAAATTAAAAACTATTCCTGAAACAAATTACCTGATTATTAGCTTTGTTGGTTATAAATCAGACACCATCCGCATTGTAGAAGGGCAAAAAGACGTAAAAATAGTTTTAGAATCCATTCAAATATTAAACGAAGTAGAAGTTACAGCTCGTCAAAAAGGCGAATATGTGGATAAACTAAACCCTATTAAAACCGAAGTTATTTCATCAGCCGGATTACAACGATTAGCATGTTGTAACTTGTCTGAAAGTTTTGAGAACAGCGGTTCGGTAGATGTTAGCTATAGCGATGCTGTAACAGGTGCCAAACATATTCAAATGTTGGGTTTGGCCGGAATATACACTCAGATTTTAGCCGAAAACATGCCTTTGTTGCAAGGATTGTCATATTCACAAGGCTTATCTTATGTTCCCGGCACATGGATGCAATCCATTCAGGTTTCTAAAGGAACATCTTCGGTTAATAATGGATTTGAATCGATAACCGGACAAATCAATACCGAATTTAAACGACCTCATTTAGCCGATCCATTTTTTGTAAATGTATATGCCAACAGCGAAGGGAAGGCAGAGATCAATGCAGACATGGCTAAGCAATTATCGGAACATGTAGCTGTAGGACTTTTGATTCATACAGAATCTCAACTTTTAAAAAATGACCATAACCACGATGGTTTTATTGACATTCCGCTATCTAAACAACTTAATTTGTACAATCGCTGGAATATTGAAAAAGAGGGAATATATCATATTCAGTATGGTTTAAAAGCATTG
>DAOOWN010000012.1:0-4709 GCA_035371305.1 Bacteroidales bacterium | reverse complement strand
TGGGATGATAAAATAGGTGGTCAAATGGAATTTAATCCCACACAGGATAAGTTTACAAACAACCACTACGGTATTGGCATTCATAATGAAAAATATGATTTAGATGCAAAACATGGTTTTTTTCTGAATAAAAATGATAGAAGTATTGGTATTCAAACCAAAGCAACCTATCACAATCAAGATGCATATTTTGGATACAACCGCTACGATGCTACCGAAAAATCCATTTATGCAAACATTATTTTCCACACAAATATTGCCAACGAAAACCATAAAATGGATGTTGGTTCTTCATTCATGTACAATCATTTGAACGAATATTTTAATGTACCGAATATAGATACGTTGTGGAATAATCAGTACAACACCACCGGTGCATTTGCTCAATATACCTTCGATTATCAAAAAGTATTGACAATGATAATCGGATTTAGAGCCGATTACAATAATTTATATCAGTGGATTTACACTCCACGTTTTCATGTAAAATACGATATTAGCGAAAATTCCAGTGTTCGTTTTTCGTTAGGAAAAGGCAGCCATTTTGCATATCCTGTAGCTGAAAATATGAGTTTAATGGTAAGTGCCCGAAAATGGTATTTCAACGGTAGCATAAAACCTGAAGATGCATGGAATAGTGGTATTAGTTTTTCTCATAAAATTAAAATCGGAGACGAAAAAAATATTCAAATTAATACTGATGCATACCGGACTGAATTTATTAATCAGCTTATCATTGATAACATTACTCATCCAAATGAAGTACGTATTTATGAGCTTAATGGAAAAAGTTACAGTAATAGTTTTCAGCTAAACATAACAGCTTCAGTGATTAAACATCTTGATTTGACCCTAATAGGGCGATATAACGATGTAAAACAAACCTATCAGGGAAAACTGATCCAAAAAGCTCTTTCGTCCCCCTTCAAAGGGTTATTTACCGCTTCGTACAACACAAAATTTGAAAAATGGCAATTCGATGCTACCGTTCAATATATTGGCAAAGCCACGATTCCCGATTTTTCCGTCAATCCCGAAGCATATCAACTTATGACTACATCGCCCGATTATACTATTATACATTTCCAAATTACACGAAGGTTTAAACGATGGGATATTTATGGTGGAGTAGAAAATTTAACCGATTTCACACAACATATGCCCATAATTGCTCACGACGACCCGTTTGGAAATTATTTTGATGCATCCGTCATCTGGGGACCGATTATGGGACGTATGTATTACGCAGGATTCAGATTTAAAATTAAAAAATAAATATCATGAAAACAACCATTTTAACATTAGCCGTATTTTTTATCGGTTTGTTGGCAATGAATGCCCAGGATAAAAAAGAAATTCAAATCAAAACATCTGCCCAATGCGGAATGTGCAAAGATCGTATCGAAAAAGCTCTTTCTTACGAAAAAGGGGTTATTTCTTCCAATCTGGATGTAAAAACAAAAGTAGCTACTGTGGTGTACAATCCAAACAAAACAACACCCGACAAAATTCGTCTGGCTATTTCTAAAGTAGGTTATCAGGCTGATGATTTAAAAGCAGACCCCTTTGCATACGAGGAATTACCACCTTGCTGCAAACTTCCGGATGATCCCAATCATATGGAACATCAGCATTAATAGTATTTAGATTTTGATATTTCGGGTAAACATTTTATCTTTACTAAAAAAATTAGTATGAAAGTATGGTTTACCCTTTTTATTTTATTTTTATCATTTTTTTCATTTTCGCAAACATTGCCCTTACCTCCAAGAAATCCTCTAGCTTTAAATGGTACGCAAATTATTTCTAAACTCATCCCATTATCTCTGACAGCAAGGGAAGATACGATTTTCAGTGAAATTAAAAAAGGAAATGTGCCTGATTTTTTAAGAAACCTTGTACCTGTTTATGACACGGTGATTATTTCAGGTACTACCTATTATGTAAACTATTTTGCCACACCCGATTATTTTGCTTTGGGATGCGACAGTGATTATTTTCTTTGCCCGATGACACCGCTTCTAGCTCAAAAAATAGCAGATTACATGGGATTTTCTTTACCTACCCGTAAAATGTCTGATAAAATCTGGAAAAATGCTACGGTTAAAATGGCACCGCAAACAATACCACCAAGTTCTCAAATGACGACCGTTCCGGTATTTGCAAACCACGATTCTATGGTTTGGAGTCAACGGCAAACTTTTTTACCTCAACACACATTGGGCGAATTAGTGGCCGGCGATAAAAAGGATGTAATTATTTCCAACCATATATATGGAAATCCGGCTCCCGGAAGAGTGGTAATTTATGGCTGGCATTATCAAAACGGAACTCCTATTCAACCCTTATATTACGGACACGAAGAAACATACGCCGACTACAGTCATGGAATTCGCTTTGTACAAAATGAATTGTTAGTAAATGGCTGCATGAAAACAGTACAGGAAATCCTTACTTCAAGCACGTTAAATAGCCTTTTAAGCGATGAGGGAGCCATTACAGTTCCACGCTATCCTGTTACTGCTAATGAAATATCAACACCAAACGCTTGGGGCATTTTTAGTAATGGAATTAATCAAATTGTGCTAAGAGTTAAATATGATAGTACTATTTGGGGCTATAACGTTGCATTAAGTAATGATGGCAAATGTTTTTCAATGCCTCAACAACGTCAAGGAAACAATATCCTTTTTTCAGTATCCACATCTGATAGTATTTATTACTTTAAAATAGCTGCTATTAGTAACAATGGAGGAGTGTCATCCTATTCTGAAGTTTTATCAGCTAATATAGGGAATTCTTCACCTGAGTACATAATTGTAAATGGATTTGACAGAAATACAGGTACCAATACTTATGATTATGTTATTCAGCATGGAAAAGCATTGCATCATATAGGACGTGCTTTTCATTCAATAACAAATGAAGCTTGGCAAATACAATTAGTCAATATCAACGATTTTGATGCAGTAGATTTTATTTTGGGAGAGGAGAGCAGTGTTAATGAAACATTTTCAACCACAGAGCAACAGCTTTTTACTCAGCTACAGGTTCCTTATTTTGTAAGCGGTTCTGAAATTGGTTGGGATCTGGATCATTTAGGTTCAACTTCGGATCAGAATTTTTATCACCAGTATTTGTATGCCAACTATGTTGAAGATGCACCCAACAATCAGGCTTCAACTTATTACAATGGTATTATAAATATTCCGTCTGTTGTGAATCTGCCATTTACATATGATAACGGTACGCATGGGACATACAATGTGCGTTATCCCGATGTTGTTTCGGCTATCAGCCCTGCTGCTGATTTGGGATATTACACCGCTTTCCCGGCCAAATCGCTGGGAACATACATCATGCACAAAATGGTTTATATGGCTGTTCCGTTTGAATGTGTTTACCCGGCTTCATCGCGCGACAGCCTGATGCATTGGATTGATTATATCTTATTGGGCAATACGAGTGCAGATGTTGCCGATATAAACCAAAATATTGTTGTTTACCCAAATCCTGCAAGTGATATGGTGTGGATAAAAAACACAGTTAATGAAACCATTGAAAATGTTGAAATATTGAGCGTGGACGGAAAATTAATAAAATCTTTACCGGTCAATAACTCTATCAGTAAAATAGATATTAATGATTTAAATACAGGGATTTACCTGTTAAAAATTAATCAGAAAGATAATTCAAAAGTTATTCGGCTTAGTGTGTTTAGGTAAAAGCTAATCTTTATTTAAGTTTATGCATAAATCATTTATAATCCTTAATATATTTTTAGAAATTGAATTTAATAATCCTACTAAAGATCTATTAAAGCCTTTAGGTTTTATCAATTCAATGACTTCTTCACGAATTTCTAAATTTGAAATATCTTTTAAACAAGAATAATCAGAACAAGTAAATTCACAAGGGCCATTAATTATTGCTTTACTATTTTCATCTTGAATAATAATTTTTGCATTTTTTTCTATTTTAATTAAATTAAAACCCAATTCCCCTAATCTAATTCCAACATTTCCACATCTGATTATTAAAGAATGAAATCTTTCTATTTCAAATTCGTTCAATCCTCTGTGTTTATATATATTAACTAATCTATTAAAATCATTTAAACAGTAATCATCATTAAAATTTTGAATAGAAAGTATATAATTATAAGCATGTTTAGACTTAATTTCTAAACTTGGAAAAATTTCATTTAATTTTTTTTTAAATTCTATTTCTGTTGAATTTACTTTTGCTATTGGAAAAAAAACTTTTTTTTCGTTTGGAATGGGATCGCATTTTAAAGAAATATAAAAAGCTGTATAATCAAGTAAAGATTCAAAATTTTGAAGAATATTCTTTATTTCTATTTGATAGCGATCAATAGGCATATTGTTGATTTCTGAGTTAAAAATTGCTTTAATAATTCTATTTGTATCAAAATATACATTACTTATTAATAGTTTTATATCATTTGCTTTTTTGATAACTTCTTTATCTTCTCCAAAAGGCTTTATTTTAATGCTAAATGCCTTAAATTCAGAATCTTTATTTTCGGATATTATAGCAGGATTAGTTCCCTCTGGAATTATAATATTATCGTAAAATGTCGGAACTTGATAATGTTGATCTATATCAGGAAATATCTTCATATAAACATTTTTATAAATCAACAATCATCACAAATCCTGAAATACCCTTGCTAAGGAGAATCCCGG
>DAOOWN010000011.1:5971-40634 GCA_035371305.1 Bacteroidales bacterium | reverse complement strand
CTTTGCTTTTCATTGTTCATGTGTTTAATGACGCAAACATACGTCAATGTTTTTATAAACCCAAAAAATTAACATAAATTAACACATATTGTTGTTACTGATTTACGACAAGATGGAATTCTTAACGGTTTAATGATGCGATGATTTTATATCTTGTTGCTCCTAAAATACGCAAAGTAAGAAAGTTTTTCATGGGAAGAATCAGGTAGTCTATACTTTAGAACACCTATGGCAGTATAATTGAAAGCCTTATAAACATGAGCTTATAAAATATTAAACATAATATATTTGCACTTAAATTCTTTACTGATAAAAACAATTCGCTTACTAAGTGTCATCTCTCCAAAAAAAGTTGTTTGCCATCAATTAGTGGATGAAAAGAATGTCAGTTCCGGGATAAATGAATGTAGAAATGTTCAGTTATTTGTTTTTACAAAATTTTTAGGGGGAGTAGTATTAATTATTTCATTCTGGGTCTGAGTTGGCACATACAAGAACCGTCAAGTTGTTCGCTTAGATTTTTCCTAAGAGGGAAACCGTTTTGTTCCCATTCTATTATTCCACCGGCAAGATTGGCAATATTTTTAAATCCTACACTTAGTAAAAATTGCATGGATTCGCGACTTCTTAGTCCCACAGAGTCGGCTATAATTAGTGGAATGTCTTGAGGGAGCTCTTTGTATTTTAACTGTATTTGACTATTGGGTAAATATATTACACGTGGGACTAAAAATTGTTTATATCCGGTAAGAAATTCTTCTCTTACGTCCACAATAGCAGCACCATTTATGGCTAATTCGTAAGCTTCACCGGGCGATAGGTTTAAAAAACCGGAACTAATAAAACCTTTGTTTTTGAAAAGCTCGTGATTACTCATTTGTTATCTTTTCTTTATTCTATAAATGATTAATGTCGTAAACAAACGGCATTAATTTTATTCATACAATGATATTTGTCATGTAATACAACATTGGCAAGGATTTTAAGGGGATGAACACGTTTATCCGCTTTTAAAAAACAAACCGTTATTGCAGCAAAATCACGTAAGAAATATTAAACATTTTATGGTATCTGATAAATATTTGGATGACCTGTTTTGAAATATAGGTTTGCCTTTAAAAATCAGGCAAGATAACCTTGTAAAAGTAGCGAAATATTTAGAAAAAAGAGGGGTAATTAAAAAATGAAGTCATGCTTAATTATGTTTTGAGATTTAATGAAGAAAGAAAAATTGATTTAAACCATATAAAAAACAAAGAATGCATTATAAACATGAATGTTATAGAGTTGTGTAATTAATGGGAATAAAATTATTATATAAAAAAATGACCGGTTATGCCCTACCGGTCAGAGGGGTGGACGTTGGTATATACCGCCGTCCTATTTATGCAAATGTACGAATTTTTTAATTAGTTACAACTTAATGAAAAAATGGAAGGAATTGAAAATATCATTAGGTAGATTCAAGTTAGACGTGCAACTTTTTATGCTGTAAATTCATGAAATATTTCGTAAGGTGAATAATAGTTTAATTTTTTTTCGGTTCTGTCATTAATTTTTGCCTACAAATTGTATATATTGTTCAAAAACGAGATTGAAATTTAAAGATTTAGGAGGCGAAAAAAGCATTTTTTACCATTCAGAGAAAGAAGCAGGGATTTTTCTCTGCTCTTTCCTTAAAAAATATTTAAACTACGTAAACAATATCAACCGATTAAGAAAGTTGCACGTACTCGTTGAACTTAGGATTTCACAAAAAGTCGTATTTATTTTCTGATTTTGAAATCTTTTTAATTCTGCTTTCAGTGGTTTCTAATATTAATACATCCCCCCTTATTTTAATTTTAATACTTTTAATAATGCTTTTGTAAAATTTGTTGAATTGAAATCGTTATGAAACAACATTGTTCTTTGATATTCTATCGGTTGAAAATTTGTTTTGTACTGCATATAAATTGAATCAATTTTGTCGTTAAGCATCAAACTTGCCATAAAGTTGGCTTGTGTTTCACAATTAATAAGCATTTTTGTTGTTTTTTTAAGATGACCCCAAAGAATATGTCCAACTTCATGAGCAAAGGTTAGTTTAAGTGCATTTTCGTAAGTAAAATAACCATCCAAAATGTTCACATTAAATCGATTGCTCATTTCTTTTTTGTATTTAGTTCGTTTCTTATTCTTAATCATTGAATTTCCCAATTCTTTTAATGTTTCTTCGCAAAGAAAAATTACGTTTAAATAATCATCTCCGTTATTTTTTAAATCTTTTTCAGTTATTTGATTATTATCTACATAAATCACATTATTTGATTTTAATTTTGATATTTCATTGTGTAATTTATTCAATGTCATTTTACAACTGCATCCAAGTAGAGACATTGTTTCTACCCAGGTTTTTGTACCAACAATTTTACCACCGACAACAATTTTTCCATTATTTTCATTTTCTTTTGGTTCATTAAATTGCGGTTCATTGTTATCATATTCTCTGTTTTCAACCTTTTCTTTGTTCCAAAATTCTCTATCTTTCAATTCCTCAGCCATTGGATCTATCAAGCTTGACGGATAGTTATCGCCACCATTGTCAATCCCGTGCCCACCTTTAACAATAATACGAGTTTTAATTTTTTTCATATCTTTTTTAGGAACAAAAACAACTGCATCAACCAATTGTAACTGACCAAAACAAGGTATTATGTATTTATATTCAATATATTTTCTATAACTTAACAGTTCAAAATATGATAAAGGCAAAAATAAATTTGGAAGATACGAAAATAAATTTCGCTGAAAATTGACCAAGTAATTTTCAAGAATTGGCTTTTCTGTCAGTTTATTTGTGTATCGTAAATGTTCAGAAAATAAATTTAAACAATGTACGTGGCAGTTGTGTTTGTGTTGTCGGTCTAAAGCATGTTGTAAAAACGATTCTGTAAGGTAAAAAAACTTGTAACATGTTGAGCAACCATATGAGTGCAAAAAATAATCACTTAATAAATGTCTCATAATTTTATTTATTTTAAAATTTTTATTTCTATTGCTATGGTGTTGTTTTTCGATTTGTTATGACGGCTAATGGTAGAGTGTAATTGTTCCATAGGAGATGGCGGATTTTTTCTATTAAACTATACGAAAAGTTAAAGCGGACTTCTGAGGTTCGTAAAGAAATGAAACCCTTATGGCAAATATAATTTGTTAGCAACAGGGGATTCTTGTCTGTCAATGGTTTGAGATATTTTTCTAATTCCGTCATTCCTTTTTTTCTGTCTTTAAAGATTTAGTTTTTTAGTGTCGGCAAAGTTCGAGCTGGTTATGTGCTGTGGGCTTTTCATTATATTTCTTTTGTTTCTCCATCGTTCATTTCAACTATTGGTGTTTTAAAAATCTTGTTATATTTGCTTCCGCTAAAAGTATGAATTGGAACAATATTTTTTGGTTTTATTGCTTCAACCATTTGTTTTAATGTTTCTGTGTCTGCGTGTCCGCTTGTATGAATTTTATGTATTGTGAAATTGCGATTTGTCAAATAGTCATGGAATTTCTTTGTATCTGACTTTTGCAAATACCCTTCCCACATTGAATATATTAAGTTTCCGCCATCAATTTCATTTATGTTTTCTAAGTCTTTTTGCATTGATGGTCTTACAATCATTACAATCTTGTCAGCCTGATTACTAATTTCTTCTTTAGTGATTTTGTAATTTTTGAATTGATACAGAATTTGTTCGTGTCCTTCATTTTTCAACCGTCTGCTTGTGTAATAAGGAAACATTACTTTCAGATTTTCAAATTCTTTTGAAGGGAATGGGATTTTGGCAAATTTTGATAATTCTTTCAAAATCGTTGCTAAATAAACATCAACGACAAAAATTTTATTGGTACTTTTACATGCCCGATAAATTGAAACAATTCTATCAATATTTTGACCTGAGGTGTAGATTAAATTGATTTTATTCTGCTGTTGAAAAACTGCCATTAAGTCATTCTCAATTTCCGTTTCTGTTTTAAATGGTTTGCTTTCTCTTCCAATGGTCGTGCCTTCCAGAAGCAAATAATCCACATTTTGAGGTGCATTATGAGTAAACCATTTAAAAGCGTTTGCTTTTCTGCCGTGGTTTCTAAAATCACCTGAATAAAACATGCTTTTACCTTCCGCTTCAACTAAAAATGAATACGCATCAAAAGCGGAATGATCAGCCCAAAAAGGCGTAATGGAAATATCTCCTACCTGAAAAGTTTTTCCCTTTTCAAAATAGTTCGTGTTTTTCAAGCGGATGTCTTGATGGGTAAATAAATTATTTATTTGAATTATTTTATGGGTTGCTTCGCCCATGTAAAATTGGATATCTGAATTAATGTAGTTTAGCAATCCGTAATGATCTTGATGGGGATGTGAAATTATCACTCCATCTATTTCAGGGTTATTCGAATAAGCACCCTGAACATTGGGCAAAACACCCTGATTTATCAGTTTTGCAACTGATAAGTTTTTATAATTTGAAAAGTTAAAGCTATTCCCTGACTTGTTCACCAGAGGCATTCCAAAATCAAGCAGGATGCGACTTGAACCTAACTGAAGCTCAATACATGTTCCGCCGATTTCGTTTGTGCCTCTGTAAATGGTCAATTTCATTTATTACAGGCAACTATTAGTAAAAATCCCATTCAATTTACAACTGAAGAATTTCGTCCCAAGATTTTGGGCTAATTCCTTTAACTTGGGTCTTTTCCCGCTTTCCATCTCATAAAGCTCAATGAAAGATTTGCATAATTTGTTTGCAGTTGAGACAATCATAACAGATGGTAAAATTTTAACCTTGTTCACTTGGAGACAAAAATCCGAAATCAGTTTATTATGGTCAATAATTTTATAATATGTATAACTTTCAAGAATAGCTCGTAATAAAGTATCATTATTTCCTCCAAATTTTAACTCAATTAGATACAGGCATTGCTCAGTATCATTATGGGATATTAAATCAATTTTCCCAATTCCTTTATCTTTTGATGTGCCTTTAAGAGGAGTTTGATAATCGAGAATTTTCCCCATTTTATCAAAATTCAAACCGTATAATCGCTTTGCAAAATTCTCTTCATTCCGGTTACTTTTTCTTAAATCCATCCTTACCTTGGCGTGACTATTTATTTTGTATGAACTTGACCGGGTTAATGTGCTGATTTTATTAAATTCTTTTAAGTTCTTAAGCAACTCAGATGCGATAATCTCAGAGTATAATTTATTGGTGTCTTTAGTTTGCCCACTCCAATTAATGCATTCATTATTGTATAACTGTAAAATATTATTTTGTAACGCATCGTAAAAAAATTTCTTCGTTTCTTGTTCGGTATATGCCATCATTTTTCATCATTTAGCTGTTAAATACTATTTTTCGGACACCTTACTTTCCCAGTATTTAAGGTTCTCATCCCAGTTTGTTAGTCTTTGTAACTTATAATCATCATTTGCTGCCATGTATATAAGTACCTTGTATACTATTCAGCAGTAAAGTTACTGAATAATTTTGAATTAACAAACATTTGTTGAAAAAATTTTTTTTATACCCTTTTTATTGATTAGTAAATG
Organism: Bacteroidales bacterium; assembly: GCA_035371305.1. Classification (GTDB taxonomy): domain Bacteria; phylum Bacteroidota; class Bacteroidia; order Bacteroidales; family GWA2-32-17; genus Ch61. The sequence continues at coordinate 35,050 of DAOOWN010000011.1, read as the reverse complement.
ATGTTTTTTGCAAAAAACATATTGCACATTTGCTTTTAAAGGTAGATTCAAGTTATAAGTGCAACTTTTATGCTGTAAATTCATGAAATATTTCATAAGGTGAAAAATAGTTTAATTTTTTTCTGGGTAAGTCATTAATTTGTTTGCTTACAAATGGTATATATCGTTCAAAAACTAGATTAAAATTTAAAGATTTAAGAGGCGAAAAAAAGCAGTTTATACCTTTAAGAGAAAGTAAAGCAGGGATTTTTCTCTGCTCTTTCCTGAAAAAATATTTAAACTTCGTAAACTATATCAACCGATTAAAAAAGTTGCACGTACTAGTTGAACTAAAAAAAAATCAAAATTTTGACAATTTTTAATGCAGTTTTTCGTATTTATGTATATGAAAACATTTAAAGACTTTAATCTATGAACACCTCAAGTAAAAAAAATAAATTTAATTTAATATATTTAATATATGTCAAAACAATTATTTCATTTCCATTAATCATTTTGGAAAAAATAATTAGTAAAAGATTAATTTTTATAGGCAAAAAATTTGAGTGTGATAAAGAAAATTTTGGTATAATAATAAACATATCAAGCATTCATTTTATTTACCTTGCATATTTGACTGATATTAATTTATCCGGATTTCACATTCGTTCTTCGTGGATTACAAACAGCAAATTAACTAATTGTAAATTATCAAGATGTACATTATCTAATGTAGAAGGTTATAATTTAAAAGCTTATAGAATTTGTTTAGTTGAATCGAATATTTATAATTCAACTCTTTTAAAATGTTTGTCTAATTATTCGAATATTGATGCAAGTCATATCGAAAGATGTTATTTTGAATTAAGTAGTTTCGACACTTGCAAGATAGACTTATCTGCCCTTTTTAAAAGCCGGGCAAAATATTCAATTTGCAGTAATTCAACTTTTAATCAATCTTTTTCTATTTTGGGAAATGAAAATGAATGTAGCTTTAATTAAGATGTCTTATTATAGCAATTTGTTGATATTATTTATATTTAAGAGCCAAAATAAACATGTTGCAATAAGGAGAAGTTTTGTGTAAGTTGTCTTTTTTGTATCATAATTGTAATTTCTTTTAATAGTTTTTAAATTATTGAAATAAAAATAGTCTCCCCAAAAATAAACAAAAAAGGAGGTTGATATCCTTCAACTTATATTGAAACTGAAGCAGTAAAACTTCATCAACCATCGTTTTACGACGAGGGGTTAACTGTTTATTGAGGTTTAAAAGCTTACTATGATTGCTTTTAGTGCGAAGAATAAATTTTTCAAAAAAAAATTTCTTTATTTAACAGACTTTCGTTATCTTTCGCTCCAATTATTTAATCCATACAATGATGAATTTTAAAAATAAGATAGTAGTTGTTTTTATTGCTTTTTTAGCATTGTTTCCAAAATTGGTTTTATCGCAAAAAGAGAACGAAAACTTTAAATTGAAATATGCTCAGGCTTGGATAGTCTTTAATGACGAAGATTACAGAGGGGCATTGCGTATTTATCGCGAATTATATAAAAACAACAGCTCGCATGCCATGCTTAATTTCCGTATGGGTCAGTGTTACAGTGAGTTAAGAATGATGGATAGTGCACTTATATACTTAAAAAATGCAGTAGAACTAGATACTACCATAAAAAAAGAGGCAAATTTACTTTTAGGGCAAGCCTATCAGTTTAACAGTGAAATTGACAAAGCATTAGAATATTATTACAAATATAAAAGTAAATTAAGCCCCAAACAAGCTGAGCGCGATTATGTCAATACTCTTATTCAGCAATGTCTTACTGCAAAAGAACTTATGGCAAATCCGGTTCAAGTTAAAGTCGAAAATCTTGGGCCTTCCATTAATTCTACTTATACCGATGCAAGTCCCTCCATTACAGCCGATGGCAAAACATTGATTTATACCAGTCGTCGTCCCGATAACGTTGGCGGCAAGTTTGATTTTAATGCAGAATGCTATTACGACGATATTTATATTTCAAAATGGGATGATCAAAAACAAGATTGGGCACCCTCCAAAAACATTGGAGCTCCCATCAATACCGATTTTCACGATGCCAATATGAGCATTTCGCCCGATGGCAACACTATTTTTATTTATAAAAACATTGAAGGAATTACGCAAAGCGGCGATATTTACTTTTCTACTAAATCTCCAACCGGAGAATGGAGTGAACCTAAACCCATTCTAAATAAGCTTATTAACTCCAGTTACTTTGAAAGTTCTGCATGTATTACAGCCGATGGCAACACAATGTTTTTTGTTAGTGAACGTGAAAAAGAAGGATACGGACATGGCGATATTTATATGGTAAAAAAAGAAGGTAACAATTGGGGCATTCCCGTTAACCTTGGTCCTAGCATCAATACTCCATACGACGAAATCGGTGTTTACATTCATCCCGACGGCAAAACCTTGTTCTTTAGTTCCAATGGTCATAAAACCATGGGTGGACACGATATTTTTATGTCGTATTTCGAAAATGGTAAGTGGTCGGAACCCATCAATTTGGGATACCCCATCAATACTCCTCGCGAAGAAATTCACTTTGTGCTATCGACCGATAAACGCACTGCTTATATTTCGACCAACAGAGAAGGCAGCATTGGCGATTACGATATTTTTAAAGTAGATATGACCAATTATTTCAAAACCAACAAAGATATTCCTACCAATGTTTCATTGGCTATTACCGGCTCTACTCTTACCATTATGAAAGGTAAAGTTAGTGATGCAAATGACAGTAAACCTATTAAAGCTGTTCTTACTTTTAAAGACGTGATAGATAATAAAACTTACGTAACCGAGTCGAACGAAAACGGCGAGTATTTTATTACCCTGCCTTCAGATAAACGTTACGAAGTTTCGACCAAAGCCGATGGATATAAAGCGTTTACTCTTAAATTTAAAGTTCCTCGCAACGATGAACTCGAGACTCCCTCGTTAGTAAAGCACTTTCTACTGAATAAAGAGTAATATTTTATGTATAAATGGATTTTAACGACCATTATTGTTATAACGATAGGGTCGTTGCAATGGTTATTTGCCGATACCGCAAAAGTAAAAATAATAAAATATGATATTAAGCAAAACATTGAACCACCGGCGTGGCGGTTAACACAAAAAGTGTTTGATTTTGCACGAGCAAAAAAGGCAGATTATATCATTCTTGAACTTAATACATACGGTGGTATGGTTGATATAGCTGACTCCATTCGTACCAAAATAATGAACTCGTCTATTCCGGTTTATGTTTTTATTAATAATAATGCTGCTTCGGCAGGTGCACTTATTTCAATTGCCTGCAATAAAATATTTATGCGTAAGGGGGCGACCATAGGTGCTGCCACTGTAGTAGATCAGGAAGGTAAAGTTGCACCAGACAAGTACCAATCGTACATGCGAAGCATTATGAGAGCTACTGCGGAGTCGCATGGCAAAAAAATGAACGATAGTTCACAGACGGAGGTTTGGATTCGCGATCCTCGAATTGCCGAAGCGATGGTAGATCCAAGTATCAGAATTGACGGCATTATTGATTCCGGAAAAGTTCTTTCATTTACGGCCAACGAAGCCATTAAGCATGGTTATTGCGAAGGTATAGCAGAAAATATAAATGAAGTATTAGAAAAAGCTCAATTAAAAAACGCAGAACTAATAGAATATGAACCAACCTTCATTGACAAAATTATTTTCTTTTTAATGAACCCAATCATTCAAGGGCTGCTTATTATGCTAATTGTAGGTGGTATATACTTCGAACTTCAAACTCCCGGAGTTGGATTTCCGCTTATTGCAGCCATTGTAGGTGCTGTGCTTTATTTTGCCCCGCTCTATTTGGAAGGACTTGCCGAGCATTGGGAAATTTTATTATTTATAATAGGTATTGGATTACTGATTGTAGAAATATTTGTTACGCCCGGCTTCGGTGTTATAGGTACGATGGGGATTATAGCTGTTATTGTCGGGTTAACGCTTAGTATGATTGATAATATTGTTTTTACTATAGATGGAGCACTTTTTCCGGTTTTAGGCAAAGCTTTTTCTATTGTTATTTTTTCTTTTCTATGTTCTTTCTTTCTTTCACTATATCTTTCGCAAAAATTATTTACTAACCAAGGTCGCTTTAAACATTTGGCATTAAATACAACCCAGCAAGTTGATGAAGGTTATATTGGTGTTGAAACATCTATAGCTCAAATAGTTGGCAAGAGAGGCATTGCTGCAACCACATTACGTCCTTCGGGAAAAATTGAGGTTGAGGGCAGTTGGTACGAAGCGGTTTCTGAAGATGGATTGATTGAAATGAACGAATCTATAGAAGTTGTTAAGTTTTTAAATAATCAGGCATATGTTAGAAGAATTAAAAAAGGATGATTTTATAGTACGACATTTTAAAAAAAACGATTATGATGCTATAATAAATTTGTGGGAGAAAACCGGTTTAGGTGGTGCACATCGCGGCGACGATTTAAACATCATTGAAAATACCATACAACAAGGTGGTTTTTTTCTTGTTTTAGAATATCTCCCCTTAAAACGTATTGTTGGTTCAGCATGGATTACAAATGATCACCGAAGATTATACCTTCATCATTTTGGAATAGATCCTGACTTTCAGGGCAAAAAGTTATCTCATCTGTTGGCTCAAGCTTCTGTTGAAATAGGCAAAAAAATGGGACTGCAAATGAAACTCGAAGTGCATGCAACGAACGAAAAAGCTAAAAATTTATATTTAAAATACGGCTTTAAAGACCTCGGTGATTACGAAGTTATGATAATAAGAAACTATGAAAAATAAATTAATCTTAACGATAGCGGTTGTAGTTGTTTTTTGTACTACAATAAAACTTTCCGCTCAAGCCGATATTAACCGCTTAAAAAAAGATGTTTACACATTAGCAGCCGATTCTTTTTTGGGTAGAAAGCCTGCCACCAAAGGCGATAGCTTATCACAGCAATATATTCTCAACCAAATAAAATTATCATCAGCTAAACTTCTTAACCAAAAAGGATTACAGCCGGTATCTTTTATTAGTACCATTGAAATATTGCCTGATAATACTCTGAAAATCGGAAACGATGAAATGCAATTACGAAGAGATTTTGTTCCTGCTCTTTTTTCATCTTCTCAAACCATAGAAAGTACCGCCATTTTTGCAGGTTATGGTTTATACTTAAAAAATGGAGATTCAACAATTTTTGATCATTATTTTCAAAAAAACGTTGAAGGGAAGTGGGTTATTTTGCTTCAAGATGCTCCCAAATCAATGAAAATATCAAAACGCGAACTTCGCGACCGCTCAAAAGTATTGACAGCCAAAGACAAAGGTGCAGCCGGTGTGTTGATATTGGTAAATAAACCGAATATTCCCGAACAGCAATACGATAAAGTGTCTTCTAACTCTGGAATACCCGTAATATACATTAACAGAGATGTTTTTAATCAATTATGCAGCGTAGATCATTTCAATGCAGATACGCTAATAGCAAATGCTTCGTCACATAAATTTTATACTCCCGTTAGTTTTAATACCCTTATAAAAGCTAAAACCAATTTAAAACCTGTATATGCTACATCCAACAACATAATGGCGATAACAGTCGGTTCTGATGCTAAATTGAAAGATGAGTATGTGGTTGTTGGAGCTCATTTTGATCATCTTGGAATGGGAGGCGAAGGAAGCGGCTCTCGCAAACCCGATTCTATAGCCGTACATAATGGAGCAGACGATAATGCTTCGGGTGTAGCGGGTATTTTGGAACTGATGCGTTTAGTCGAAAATTCAAAACAAAAACCAAAACGAAGTATTATTTGGGTTGCATTTACCGGCGAAGAAATGGGCTTGCTCGGCTCCAAAGAGTTTGTTAAAAATCCACCCGTAGAGTTAAGCAAAATAAAAGCAATGATAAATCTCGATATGATTGGTCGTATGAACGACAGCACTCCTCGCCTTTCTATTAGCGGAACGGGAACCGGACATGTTTTTCAATCGATACTGGATAGCCTTTCTAAACTTGAACCGTTTTCAGTAAAATTAAATCCCGATGGCTATGGACCTTCTGACCATGCGTCATTTTACAGCAAAAATATCCCTGTTTTATTCATTAACAGTGGCATACATACAGATTATCATACTCCAATGGACGATAGAGAAAAAATTAACTACAAACGTATGGTTCAAATTGTTGATTTTACCGAACAATTACTTTATGTTATTGCTAATTACCCAATGAATATTGAATTTAAAGAAACCCGAAGCCAACAAGAACAAAGCTACAGAGACACAAAGATAACCCTTGGGATTATTCCTGATGTAGCAGGCACTACCGAAGGTTTATTGGTTGAAGGAGTAAAAGCCGGTGGCTATGCCGATAAAGCAGGACTTTTAAAAGGCGATATTATTATCGGTATGGATGGGAAGCTTGTAAAAAACATTTACGATTATATGTCGCGACTCAATCAGCTCGAAATAGGTAATCTATTACATATTGAAATTCTTAGAAACGGGAAAAAAGAATTGCTGCAAATTCAGCTTTAAACGGTAAAAATAAATACTCACCATCAATCTTATTACATTATAATGCTTCTCTTATAATTTCACAAACCTCTTTTATTTGCTCATTATTGATTATAAGGGGCGGGGCAATGCGAATGGATGTTTCGTTGAATAGAAACCAATCTAACAATAGATGTTTTTTGAAAGCCCTTTCTATCACTTTTAAAACATGGTTAAAATCATCCAATTGAATGGCTATCATTAAGCCTATTCCTCTAACCTCTTTTATTTTTGGGTGTTGTAGAAGATTTTTAAACAGAAGCTCTTTTTCGGCAATCGATGCCATAACGTTTTCGCTTTCCAGTACTTCTATAGATGCCAACGAGGCAGCACAACACAATGGATTGCCACCAAAAGTCGTCATGTGCCCCAACATGGGATTATGTGCAAATACAGACATAATATTTTTCGGAGCTAATATAGCGCCTAAAGGCAAACCTCCTCCTAACGCTTTAGCCAGTAAAAGTAGGTCGGGTATAATATTGAAATGCTCAAAAGCAAACATTTTACCGGTTCGACCCATACCGCTTTGTATTTCGTCGAATACCAATAAAGCTCCGGTTTTTTTGCATTGTTCTTTTAATGCGAGCAAAAAATCTTTATTTGCAGGGATGTAACCCGCTTCGCCTTGCACAATTTCAACTATAACAGCGGCCGTTTTTTCGGTTATGACGGGTAGTGATTCGATGTGGTTGAAATCAATAAAAGCAACGTCTTCGATAAATGGTCCGTATGTCTTTTGGTAAGTAGAGCTGGACATCAGGCTCATGGCTCCAGTTGTACTTCCATGATAGGCATTTCGGCAAGCGACAATTTGTTTTCGTCCTGTATATCGACGAGCAAGTTTTATGGCACCCTCTATGGCTTCAGCTCCGGAATTGACAAAGTACACAGAATCGAGCTTATTCTGAGTGAAAGAGGCTAATTTTTGTGCAAGCAATACCTGGGGGGACTGAATATGTTCGCCATAAACCATGGTGTGTAAATAGAGTTCCGATTGTTTTTGTATGGCTTTTACTACTTTTGGATGGCTGTATCCAACATTTCCGACAGAAATTCCGGCAATACAATCGATATATGGGGTATCGTTTTCGTCAAATAAATAGATTCCTTGAGCTTTAGATACTTGAAAAGCCAATGGTGAATCGGAGGTTTGAGCCACATGATTAAAAAATAACGGACGAAGAGGGATTTGCATTCTTACTTTAAAATAACATTTATGTCGCGAAGTAAATCATCTTTATACGATTTTCCAATAGGCAGCAAACGTGTACCTTCGCTGGTTTTAATTATCACCGAATTTTCTTCAATTCCTTTTATTTTATTAATATTGATTATGTACGAACGATGAATGCGTTTGAATTTTGAAGGAGGCAATTTTTCTTCTATTGATTTCATGGTAAAGTGAATGGTGTATTTTTCATCGAACGAGTTGATAATGATATAATTTTCTAAGGCTTCGATATAAACAATATCATTGAAGTTTAATTTGAGCAAGGTGGCATTTTTCTTAATAAAAATTTCATCGTTACTTGCTGTTTCGTTATTCGGTTTTTTGATAGCCATAAAATCGTCGAGTTTTTTAAATGCTCTATCTACCGATTTGTAAAAACGAGCATAGGTAAAAGGTTTTAATAAATAATCGGTTACTTCATACTCAAAAGCGGTAACGGCATATTTATCTTTAGCTGAAACAATAACTATCTGTGAATCGTTTTGTTTAAGAGTATTTAAAAAATCGATACCATCCATATCTGGCATTTCAATATCGAGAAAAATCAAGTGCACAGGCTCAGAAAATTGAGATAAAGCATTGATAGCCTCTATAGCATTGGAATAGCTTTGAAGTAGTTTGAGCGAATCGGTTCTTTTAACATATTCTTCAAGCACTTTTCTCGACATTTTATCATCGTCAATAATAATACAATTCATTGCCATAAACGTATGTATTTTAGTTATTGGTCTATTTGGGTTTTTATTTCGTCAAAATAATCTCTAAATTTACAAACATTTTACGTTAAAATTTAAATAGGGTTATATTTTATGGTCATTTTTTTTAGATTCTGCATTATTTTGCTGTTATTCTGTTTATTAAACCCTTTTTTATCGGCTCAAAATACAGTTATTTTAAAAATAAAACCTGAATATAAAGCTTACTGTAAAGCTCATTATATTCAAATTTCTTCTTTTAATGATTATTTTTCTTCAAAAAACGTTGTGGTAAATCAGTTATTTCCAAACGCTTTTATACCCGACAAAAAAAACAATCCTTTTTCTAATCAGATTGTTGATATTTCAACAATATATGAATTTTCATGTACATCGGAGCATGAGGCACAAGAATTTATTCAGAACCTATCAAAATTGCCCGAAACCGAATATTGTCATATTAAACACTACCCTGAACTGCTTTATAGTCCCAATGATCCCGGAATGGGAGCTCAATACTACTTAACAAACATAAAAGCGTTTCAGGCATGGGATATTTTTAAAGGAGACAGCTCTATTACTATTGGAATTGTTGATACAGGAATCGAATTAGCTCATGACGATTTATGGGAAAATTTAGCTTACAATCTGGCCGACCCTATAGACGGTTTGGACAACGATGGTGATGGCTATTTGGATAATTTTCACGGTTGGGATTTGGGCAATAACGATAATAGTCCGGAGTGGAGCGAAAATCTTATTGGTGCAGATGCACATGGCGTTTTTGTAACGGGTATGGCTGCACCCAAAACCAATAATGCTACCGGTATAGCAGGTGTGGCATATAAAACAAGGTTTCTGCCCATAAAAATTACCGACTCTACCGGAATACTGACAAAAGCTTACGAAGGAATTGTTTACGCAGCTGACCATGGATGTAAAATAATCAACTGCTCATGGGGGAGTACAACACCCGACGATTTTGGAAGAGATATTGTTCGTTATGCAACATACAACCGTCATTGCTTAGTTATTGCAGCTGCCGGGAATAAGGGCAATACAACCAATGATGTGTATTATCCTGCTGCTTATGACGAAGTAATGTGCGTAGCCGCTACCAATCAATGGGATATAAAATGGAATAAATCGTGTTACGGACCTCACGTAAGCGTCTCTGCACCGGGCGAAAATGTTTATTCTACTTATTCCAATAACTCCTACACAGTAGGATGGGGAACTTCGTATGCCTCACCCTTGGCTGCCGGTGTTGCAGCGTTGTGTTGGGGATACAGAGGACAGCAACTAAACCCTTTTCAGGTTCGTGCTATTTTAGAACAAACCTGCGATAATATTGATACGGTTAATGGCAACGAAAATTTTGCTAATCAATTGGGAAAAGGACGAATAAATAGTTATAGAGCACTTACAGATACTATTAATAAAGCCATCCGCTTTATAGATTATCACTTCTACACTCACAACGATACAACTTATCTAACCGGCACATTTCTTAACCTTTTTCATCCGACTCAAAATTTACATGCTCTTTTAACGACCAATAATCCCTACATTAATATTGAGCAAAATTCGATTTTGGTTGGTACTATTGATAGTATGGCTACGTATGTTAATGCCAGTCAGCCATTTATCATTACTTATTCAGCCAATGCCCCTTGGAACATTGAAACTTCGTTTTTTATAGAATATGTTGATGTAGATTATACAGACAAGCAATTTATTAAGGCAACGATTAACCCAGGCTATACCGATATTAATAATGACGCTATTACGCTTAGCGTTTGTTCAAATGGAAGAATCGGTTACAACAACACCTATCCTTCGCAGGGAAGCGGGATTCTTTTTCGCTCCACCACTTCGCTAATCTCAGAAATGGGGCTTTTTATACTCGACAAAAATAAAGCTTCGTGGTGTTTTAGGGGGAAAGACGATTTTAAAACCAAACAAAGAGCAAATAAAATGGAAAACAACACCATTGTTGCTGCATACTCCTTGTTTAACGACTCTTTAAACCCTTTTCCTATTGGAATAGAGGTGCATCACGCTGCTCAATTGTTTAAGGCATCTGCTCAACAAGATTTTTTATGGTTAGAATACAATATTATAAACAAAACCGAACAAAATCTCGATTCTCTATATGCAGGTTTATTTGCCGATGTTGATTTACTGAATCCAATCCGCAACAGTAGCCGTTTCGATAGTTTACTTTCGTTACTTTATATTTTTCCTACCGGAATGAACAATGTTCATGCGGGTATCATGTTGCCCGATACATTTCCCAAACATTTTTATGCGATAGATAACGATGGTTCCGATGGCAGTTTAATGGCAAGCGATGGAATTAGCCTGAATGACCTGATACAATCAACACAGCAACAACGCTATGATGCGGGAGGAACTTATGGCAACGATTTGTCATACTTAGTGAGTTATGGACCATTTCAAATCAATGCACACGATTCGGTACATTTAACCTTTATTGCTCCATTCGGCCGAAATAAATATGAATTATTGGCAAGTGCGTCCCTAGCTAAACAACGATTCGACTCTGTAATTTATGTTCCGCCCCTATCCAACTCCAGTCAATTTTTACTGTATCCAAACCCTGCATCGCATGAACTTTTTATTCGTATTAGTGAGCCAAACCTCACCAAAAAAACAGACATGTTTATTTACAATAGCATAGGTCAATGTGTGATGCGTCAAAAAATAAATAATTCACAAACACGTTTAAATGTTTCAACTCTTAGGAATGGCGTATATTTTATTCAAATTCAAAATGAAAAAGTAATTTTAAAGAACGTATTTATTAAACAATGATACTTCAAGAATCCATTGATTTTATTCTAAAACAAAACGGAAATCGAATAGAAAATTATAGCGTTGACCATGTTTTTATAGGAGCTTTGTTTACGGCGGTACAACTTTCATCGGGTTATTGCGGCTTGGCAAAGACTGAATTCACCGGCACGTTGCATCATGGGCATCGAAGCAATTCAATGCAGTTTGAACCTGGGATGTATGCTGGAAGTAATTTGATTAAGCTATTGCAGGCGAGCGAAAGCAACGGATTCTTAAATGTTGTTCAATTAGCTGCTATTAATGCACTTTCGGCTGAATGGATCTCAAAAGGGAAGTATAACATTATTGAAAATGCCGATCCGCTTGATTTAATTGCAACACAAGGAAAGAAAATTGCCATGGTAGGTGCTTTTTGCTCGTATATTAAAAAACTTTCGCAACAAAATTGCCATTTACAAGTTCTTGAACTCAATGAGCAAGCTTTTGATGATGAGAGTAAGACGTTTTATGTGCCGGCAGAAAAATCAGCCGAAGTTTTTAAACAATCCGAAATTGCTATTATAACCGGTTCTGCGATAGCCAATAATACCATGGACAAGTTACTTTCGGAAATACCTGCACATGTAAAAATTATTGTTGTTGGACCTTCCGGAGGTGTAATTCCAGAAGTGTTGTTTGATAAAAATGTTTCTATTATAGGCGCTACACGTGTTATAAACAACAAAAAACTTTTTCAAATGATTGCCGAAGGAGCTTCGGGTTACCATTTATTCCAATGTGGTGCAGCTCAAAAAATTTGCATTCTCAATGAATTATCAAAATAATCCGAGCAATAGTTGGCTTAAAGCGGCTGTATTGGGAAGTTTATGGGCAGCATCGGAAATCGTGTTGGGTAGTTTTTTGCATAACCTTAAAATCCCTTTTCGTAGTAATATCCTAACTGCTATTGGTATTATTCTTTTAATTTCTGCCGCGCAACATTGGCACGAAAAAGGTCTTTTTTGGCGTTCGGGTTTAGTTTGTGCCATGATGAAATCGATTTCGCCCAGTGCGATTATTTTTGGTCCTATGATTGCAATTTTTATGGAAGCCTTGCTAATGGAGACGGCTGTTAGAATCTTTAAACGCAACACAGTCGGGTTTCTAATTGCAGGAGCATTAGCTATGTCGTGGAATTTTGTGCAATTTTTAGTCAATAAGTTTATTTTTTATGGGTATCAGTTTTACGACCTTTATCAAAATTCAGTGCAATTTATTGAACATCAATATAATATCATTGTGCTTAATCTCACTCAGCTTATTGTGGCAGTTTTGAGTATTTATTTTTTATCAGGATTAGTGGTAGCATGGATGGGATTAAAAATAGGTAAAAAATCGATGAAACAGCGTATTCCAATAAAAAGCATCACAGTAAATGAAGTAAAAAGTATTAAGCAGAATTCAATACAAAACCGTTTTCGTTATTCTCTGTTTTGGTTGTTTTTTGATCTTGCTTTAGTGGTTGCTGTTTTTTTGATTTTTTCATGGGTTAATTTTAAAATTAGCCTTATGGTTGGAATATGTATTTTTATACTATTCCTTATTCGTTATCATCATAGGATGAAAAAAATCATAAATCCCCTTTTTATCTTATCGCTGTTAGTTTTGATGTTTTTTTCGATAGCGGTAGTTTATATCAACAAGCCCTCGCCCCATTCCTTATTATTAGGATTGCAAAATGGTATGGAAATGAGTATAAGAGCGATGGTTCTTGTTGCTGGATTTACTGCTATCGGCACGGAGCTTAAAAACCCCATAATCATACAATGGGCTTATCGAAGTGTTTTTCGTCAGGCAGCTCAGGCAGTAGAAATTGCTATTTCAACACTACCAACTATTATCAGTGCTTGCCCACCTGTAAAAACATTTATAAAAAAACCGACTCTTGCTGTTTACGAAATGATTTCATATCTTGATTATTGGCTTGAAGAATCGGAATTAAAGGCTATCGGCAAAAAAAATATTTTAATCATTTCAGGGAAGGAAAAATCAGGAAAATCTACCTTATTGCGTTCAATTGTAACACAGCTTAAAAAAGAGGGATTGAGCATTGGGGGTTTTGTTTCACCGGCGGTTATTGAAAATAATCAACATGTAGGATATAATTTAATTCATTTACAAAGTCAACAAGAAATACCTCTTTCACGAACAGAATTAATTCCTTTAGCTCCTAAGGTTGGAAATTATTATTTTTTTAATCAAAGCATAGAAGAGGGTAACAGGTGGCTGCAACTTGAGAACCTAAAACATGTCGATATGATTGTAATAGACGAGATAGGTCCATGGGAATTGCGGCAGCAAGGATGGTCAAAAAGTCTAACCAACATTGTAAAAAACGACTCACGACCTATCTTGTTGGTAGTACGAGAATCGATAGTAGAAAAAGTAATTCGACATTGGGGATTCCGAGACGTGTCGGTAATTTATGCAGATGAGCAAAATGCAATGCAAAAAGCCATACAAACTGTAAAAACATATATGCAATCAAGTTAAAAGTTTTAGCTTTTATGCTTCTGTTAAAAGCAGAATACGTTAAAATACAACAATTGAAATGGTAAAGAAAAGATGATTAACGCGAAGTATTGACAGCCTTTACCCCAACAAGCCTATCGTATCTAAAACTATTGTTTCGCCAGTAAACAAATATATAGTAGTCGTTTTCAGTTTCGTAATGGTTACCTTCAATAAAACCAAAATCTGCTTTTGTGCTTTTGTCGGTTAAGTATGCGTATGCATAATCGTAGAATCCTTGTTTTAAAAGGAGTGTTAATTCGTATTGTTTTTTATCGTAGTTATATGTCATTCGGTTGTGGTTGTTGTACTGCCAACGATTGAAATTGCCGGCGACATAAAAATTTCCATTGGCTAATGGTGCTTCGTAAGGCAAAAAAAAGTGAACGTAAACATAATCGGATTCAATGCGGCTGTCGCGTCCCATGCTGTTTTTTACCAAAAACTTGCCATTGATGTCTTGCCATTGAAAATAAACTTTAAACGTTCGTTTTTCGTCAGGGTACATATAGTAATGGTACAGTGGGCGTTGAAATTCAATGGCTTGGATTCTTTCTGCCTGAAAGCGAATGCTTTTTGCATCAACCCATCGAAATTCGCTTCCACCTTCAAATAAGTTACCTTCTTCGTAATTGTAAAGAAGTTCGTCGTCTTTAACAAATTGAGGTTGTAAATCGCTGATGGCATTATCGAATCGAAAATTTTGGCTAATTATAACGGATATTTCTGCAAATGGATTGTTGCACGGGAACCCGGTTTTTATGCTAAAGTCAACTTCTTGGTGCGTTTTACGATATTCCGTCAGGGTTGCCTGATGTGCTGTTGCCGTGATTTGGGTCGAGGGTTCGTAAACAAAAAATCGCAGCGTAAGAACGGGTTTCGTGCGGTCGTTTTTATGTATCAACACCAAATAATTGCCGCTAATTTTGAGGTGCAGATTTTCGTTGGGAATCGTAAGACTATAATGGATATATGATTGCAGCGTATTGAATGAAAACGAATGGTCTTTAACCGGTACATCGTCAAAACCATCGACGTATTCGTTGTAGCTCAGCGGAGATGGATTCCAGTTTTTATCGCAATGAATAACGGTGAAATAATAATCTTGAATTTCTTCGTCGAAATCGTCGAACTGTACCATAATCGTATCGTTGCTGTTGAGTTGTATAAAAGGATAAGAAAGTTCATTGCCGAGTTTATGAATTTGTGGGGTATGAATAGATGATTGATAAATAAAATCGTTGTAGCGAATACTTAAACTATCGAAGTAATCTTCCTGAGCAAAAAGGTTAAGCGATATAAAAAAGGTAAGAGCATATAAAAAGATATGGTTTAACTTATTTGGCATGTTACTTTAACCATTTGTTTTCTTTATACCATTCGATAGACTCTTTAACGCCCTTATCCAAGTCGTATTGTGCTATGAAATTAAAATCGTTGTACAAGGGTTCTACTTCGCATTTCCAATTAAGGCTCGAAAGAATATTGTATTTATCTTTGTTGAGCAAGGGGGTTCGACCAAAAATACCGTAAAAAAATTCTAAAAGAACAGAAATGAATCGCACAAGAAATAATGGAACCCTGATTTTAATGGTTTTTTTGTTTAAATGTTTTTTTACAATGTCAGCATATTCTTCTGAAAGATAAACCTTTCCGTCGGCAACGAAATAAGATTTGTGCTTTATGGGCGATTCGAGTGCATCGAAAGCCAAGCGTACCAAGTCTTTAACGTAGATAAAAGTAAGGTATTGCGATTTAAAACCGATGTAAGGTTCCCAACCTCGTTGTATGGTTTTAAGGTAAACAAAATAATCTGTTTCTCGTGGTCCATAAACCCCGGTTGGCCTAAAAATAATCCAGGGCAACTCGTTTATGGATCGAACCCACTCTTCGGCTTTAAGTTTACTGCGACCGTATTCGGTATTTGGCTGAGGTTGGTCGCTGAGTTTTACGGGTTCGAGACGTGTGTTGCTCCCTGGTCCAAAGGCGGCTAAGCTACTTATTTGGATATATTTTTCGGGAATATTACTGCTTTCGATGATGGCCTCAATAAAATTTCGCGTACACTCATAATTAACTTTCATAAAGTCGCCCAGCTTTTTAACCTTAGTTACGCCGGCATTATGAATGATGTAATCAATCTTCCCGTTTTTTGCAGTGTATTCGTTCAATTGTTGTTTAATTTGCTCTTTGTCGAACAAATTAAAATAAATGAAATCAATTTGTGGGTTTGTTAGATATTTTTTGCTGCTGGTTTTTCTAATACCTGCAATGGGTTTAAAGCCTCTGGCAATGGCTTCTTCAATCAAAAAACTCCCAACGAAACCGCTGGCTCCGGTTATGAGAACTTTTTTCATTTTACTACGATATTTCTTTTATCCAGCAACGCCGTGTCATGTGTTGGCGATGCTCAAAATTTTTCCAAATGGTAAGTGCTTTGGCATTTTCTTCTAACTGGGGTCCGCTTACGGCGTATTTAAATCCCGCATCTATGTATGCTTGTGTCATATAATAATAGTACAACGCAACGACTCCTTTGCCTTGATATTCGGGTAAAACTCCATTGATGTACATGTCTATGGTTTCGCGTTGCTTAAATGCTTTAAGTAAGTGCCACCAGCCAAAAGGGAACAATCGCCCGTTGCTTTTTTGTAATGCCTTGGTGAGCGACGGTGCCGAAACGCCGAATCCTATAACATTGTCTTTATCGTCAATTACCATTTTTACAAAACGCTTATCGATAAAGCCAAAATATTGATCAACATACGATTTTATTTGTCTGTCGGTTAATGGAACAAATCCGTAAAGATTCTTGAACGCATCGTTAAGGGTATAAAATAATTTATTGGCATATTTTAATAAATCTTTTTTCGATTTGGCTTCCAGCAATTTAAAACCATACCGTTCTTCAACCATTTTGGCCATTTTTTCCATCTTTTCCGGGATTTGTTTTGGGACGGTAAATTCGTTTTGAAGCCAATCTACGTCTTTTCTAAACCCTAATTTTTCCATATGCTCAACATAATAAGGGTAGTTGTAAATGGAAAAAACATTTGATAGTTCTTCAAACCCTTTTATGAGCATGCCTTCGTTGTCCATATCGGTAAACCCCAATGGACCGTGAATTTCGTGTAAGCCTAGTTCTTTACCCCAATCTTCTACGGCTTTTATAAGAGCTTTTGTTACCTCAATATCGTCTATAAAGTCAATCCATCCGAAGCGGATACGTTTTTCGTTCCATATTTCGTTCGATTTTTTGTGAACAATAGCGGCAACTCTTCCTACAATTTTATTCTCTTTATATGCCAAAAAGTATTTTGCATCACAATAATCAAACGAAGGACTGCCCCATTTAAGGGTATCCATTTCGCCCATGCGTATAGGTGGGCACCAATATGGATTTCCTTTGTAGAGGCTGTATTGAAAGCGGATGAATTTTTTTAATTCTTTTTTTGTTTTTACTTCTTTTATTGAAATCGACATGGTGGTTATTGTTTATAGTGTTGTTTGTACCAAGTTATAAATTGATGGATGCCTTCTTTTATGCTGGTTTGTGGTTTAAAGCCAATAAGTTCGTATAACTGTGATGTGTCGGCATGGGTACTTACTACATCGCCCGGTTGTAGAGGCAAGTAATTGATGATGGCTTCTATGCCAAGCTCTTGTTCTATGGCATGTACAAAATCCATAAGATTAACCGGACTGCCATTTCCAATGTTCAAAATTCTGAAAGGAGCTGTTGTCCATGGCTGATTTTGTTCAACAGGAACTTCTGGTATTAGTTTTACAATAGCATGAACGATATCGTCAATGTAAGTAAAATCGCGAAACATGTTGCCTTGATTGTAAACTTCGATAGGAGAGTGGGCTAAAATGCTTTTTGTAAACTTAAATAAAGCCATGTCGGGTCTTCCCCATGGTCCGTAAACAGTAAAAAAACGTAATCCGGTAGAAGGGATATTAAACAAATACGAATATGTATGAGCCATGAGCTCGTTGCTCTTTTTTGTTGCAGCATAGAGGCTGATAGGACTATCGTTTTTATCGTTAACGGAAAATGGAATATTATTGTTTAAGCCATAAACACTACTGCTGCTGGCATACAAAAGATGCTGCACTGGGAATGCTCTACAGGCTTCAAGAATAGTTAAAAAGCCTAATACATTTGACTCAATATAAGTGTAGGGATTTTCGAAACTGTAACGAACACCGGCTTGTGCTGCCAGATTGCATACAATATCGGGCTTAAAATCAGCAAAACATTTCATTACCAATGATTTGTCTTGCAAATCGGCTTTAATAAATTGTAAATTTGAAAACGTTTTGCTTTTAATAACGACCTTTTCGGATATCTGCTCCTTTTCTATTCCGAGTTGAGCTAATCGACTGTATTTTAAGTTTATATCGTAATAATCATTGATATTATCAAAACCAAGAATTTCATGTCCTTGATTTGCAAGCAGGTTTGTAAGATGAAAGCCAATAAAACCTGCAGCTCCGCTGATAAATATCTTCATTTAAAAGTCAGATTAAAGCTTCTTTTTGGTTTCTGTTTCGCTGAAACATTCAATAATGTCGCCCACTTTAATATCGTTAAATTTATCTACGCTTAATCCGCATTCTAATCCGGCGATAACTTCGCGTGCATCGTCTTTAAAGCGTTTCAACGAACTTAATTCGCCCGAATAAACAACAATACCATCGCGTATTATACGAACTTTTGCGCTTCGGATAATTTTCCCTTCGTGAACCAAGCAACCGGCAATTGTGCCAACTTTGCCAATCTTAAATGTTTCTTTTACTTCGGCAGAACCCAAAATTTCTTCTTTAATAACCGGCGACAACATACCTTCCATTGCAAGTTTTATTTCTTCGATGGCATCGTAGATAATAGAGTAGAGTCTTATTTCGATTTGTTCCTGTTCTGCTAGCTTACGAGCGTTAGATGATGGACGTACCTGGAATCCGATAATAATTGCTTCGGAAGCCGTTGCCAACATTACGTCCGATTCGGAAATTTGTCCTACTGCTTTATGAATAACATTGACTTGAATTTCTTCGTTGCTCAGTTTGATTAACGAATCGCTCAATGCTTCGATAGAGCCGTCAACGTCGCCTTTAATAATAATATTAAGTTCTTTGAAATTGCCAACTTGTAAGCGACGTCCGATTTCTTCGAGGGTAATGTGTTTTTGTGTTCTAAGTCCTTGTTCGCGGATAATTTGTGCTCTCTTATTTGCAATTTCGCGTGCTTCTTGGTCAGAGGTTAAAACATTGAACTTATCTCCGGCTTGTGGTGCTCCGTTTAATCCGAGTACTTGTACCGGAGTAGAAGGACCGGCTTCTGTAAGTTTTTGGTTACGCTCATTAAACATGGCTTTTATGCGTCCGTAATAAGTTCCGGCTAACAGTATATCACCGATATGAAGTGTACCGGTTTTTACCAATACGTTAGCAACATAACCCTTGCCTTTGTCGAGGGACGATTCTATAATTACTCCCGATGCCCTGCGTTTAGGGTTTGCTTTTAAGTCTAACAAATCAGCTTCGAGTAATACTTTTTCGAGCAGTAAGTTGACATTAAGTCCCTGTTTCGCAGCTATTTCTTGCGATTGATATTTACCGCCCCATTCTTCAACAAGCAAATTCATATTGGCTAACTGTTCTCTGATGCGGTCGGGGTTGGCTTCGGGTTTGTCTATTTTGTTGATAGCAAAAATCATGGGAACACCGGCAGCTTGTGCGTGGTTTATGGCTTCTTTGGTTTGTGGTTTAATACCATCGTCGGCAGCAATAACTATAATGGCAATGTCGGTAACTTGTGCACCGCGAGCACGCATGGCAGTAAATGCTTCGTGTCCCGGAGTGTCGAGGAAGGTAATTTGGCGACCGTTTTCGAGTTGAACACTGTATGCACCGATATGTTGGGTAATACCTCCGGCTTCACCTGCTACAACATTGGTATTGCGGATGTAGTCGAGCAATTTGGTTTTACCGTGGTCAACGTGTCCCATAACGGTAACGATGGGTGGACGAGGAACCAAGTCTTCTAAGCTGTCTTCTTGTGTGTCTTGATAATCGGTTTGAACATCAACTGTAATAAATTCGGTTTGAAATCCAAATTCGTCTGCTATGACCGTTATGGTATCGGCATCGAGGCGCTGATTGATAGAAACAAAAAGACCTAAGCTCATACAGGTTGAAATCACTTCATTTACAGGCACGTTCATGAGCGATGCCAATTCGCTTACCGACACAAATTCGGTTATTTTTAAAATATTTTTTTCTTTTTCTTGTTGTTCGAGTTCATCTTGCATGCGTTGGCTAATAGCATCGCGTTTTTCGCGGCGGTATTTTGACGATTGCGATTTGCTTTTGCTTTGCATCGATGAAATTGTTGACTTGATAGCGAGTTCTACTTCTTCTTCATCAATTTCATTGCGATGTTTTTTCTTTTTGTCTTTTTTAAATTCTTTCTTAGGGTTCTTATCGTCTTTTTTGGGTGGGTTGATTATTGCAGGATTAGCTGCTACTTTAGCTATATTAATGCGTTTACGTTTGCGTTTTTTGTCTTCTTTGTCTTTTTCGTTGGTAGTGGAAAATACCGGTTTGGGATTTTTATCATCTTTTTTCTTTTCGTGGGGTTGTTCTTTTGTTTTATTGGTAGGTTTTTGATTAAATTGCGTTAAATCGATTTTGCCTTGAATTTTCGGGCCATCAAGTTTTTTAACTTCAGTACGATAAATTTCATCTTCTATTTCGATGGTTTCTTCTACAACTTCTTCTTTAACGGGTTCCTCTACGACGTTTTCTTCAACAACTGTTGTTTCTTCCACCACTTCCTGCTTAACCTCTACTACTTCTTCTTTTTTGGGTTTTGTTTTGCTTTTCTTTTTGTCATCGAGGTCAATTTTACCTTGAATTTTGGGACCGTCAATTTTAGGAATTTCGGTTGTAATGAGTTCGGGTTCTTTCTTTTCAATAACAGGTTCCGGTTTTTGTTCAATTATTTCTTTTGGTTCGGGTTTGGGTGTAGCTACCGGTTCCTCTTTTTTGGGTGGTTGTGGATTGAGGTCAATTTTGCCCACTACTTTTGGTCCTTGAATGGTCGATTTTAAGTTAAACGGCTCTTCTTCAATAACACTTTCTTCTTGTTCGCTTTTGGTGGTATTGATATCGTCAATGGTGATGCTGCGTGTTTTTTCAGAATTGATATTGATGGAGTCTGATTTTTTCTTTAAATTACTATCAGAGCTAAATTCTTTGAGTAACTCATTGTACATTTCGCCCGAAATTTTGGTATTCGGGTTATTATCTACTTCAAATTTTTTCTTTTTCAGAAACTCGACAATGGTTTCTATCCCCACGTTTAATTCCTTTGCCACTTTGTTTAGTCGTAATGCTTTAGCTTCTGTCATAGCTTTTTTTTATTTTTAAATTTGTAAAATTACAAAAATCTTATGATTCAAATTCTTCTTTTATAATATTGAAAACGTTTAGGATGGTTTCTTCTTCTAAGTCGGTTAAGCGAGCCAATTCTTCGGGAGTATATTTTAGCACGCTTTTAGCGGTATCGCAACCAATTTTGTTAAGTTCTTCGATTACCCATTCGTCAATTTCGTCGGTAAATTCGGTGAGGTCGATGTCTTCTTCTTCGCCTTCAACTAAATTGCGGAATACATCAATTTCGTATCCGGTTAGCTGACTGGCCAATTTAATGTTGAAACCACCTTTTCCGATAGCTAACGAAACCTGGTCGGGGTCGAGGTACACTTCGGCTCTTTTTTTACCGTCTTTTTCGGTAAGTTTTATTTCCGAAACCTTTGCCGGGCTGAGTGCACGTTGAATATATAATGCGGTATTGTTAGTATAATTTATCACATCAATATTTTCGTTGCGAAGTTCTCTAACAATACCATGTATTCTGGAACCTTTAACTCCTACGCAAGCACCAACCGGGTCAATGCGTTCGTCGTATGATTCGACGGCCACTTTTGCACGTTCGCCGGGTATTCTGACAATTTTTTTAATGGTAATAAGACCATCGAAAATTTCGGGAACTTCTTGTTCGAAAAGACGTTCGAGAAATACCGGAGAGGTACGCGAAACAATAATGTAAGGAGTGTTGTTTTTCATTTCGACTTTTATA
Organism: Bacteroidales bacterium; assembly: GCA_035371305.1. Classification (GTDB taxonomy): domain Bacteria; phylum Bacteroidota; class Bacteroidia; order Bacteroidales; family GWA2-32-17; genus Ch61. Next base: position 13,016 of record DAOOWN010000011.1, on the reverse strand, counting down.
AGTACACCACGAACTACATCGCCTTTATGATAAAAGTCGGTTGGAATTTGTTCGCTGCGAGGCAGTATGAGTTCGTTGCCTTCGTCGTCGAGCAGCAATATTTCTTTTTTCCAGACCTGATAAACTTCGCCAGTAATAATTTCGCCGATTTTTTCTTTGTATTTGTTAAAAACATTGCTTTTCTCGTATTCTAAAACTTTTGATTGTAAATTTTGACGCATGGCAAGTATGGTTCGACGATTGAGATTGTTGATGTTGACAGCTTCGGTAACTTCTTCTTCGAGTTCGTAATCTTCGTCAATTTTGCGTGCTTCGCTTAGGGGAATTTGAGTAACAGGATCGGTAAATTCTTCGTCGGCAACGACAACGCGATTGTGCCAAATTTCGAAGTCGTTTTTATCGGGATTGATAATGATATCAAAATTGTCGGAAGTGCCATATTCGCGTTTTAATGCGTTTTGTAGTACTTCTTCTAATATTTTCATTAGAGTAGGACGGTCGATGTTTTTTTGTTCTTTGAATTCTGCAAAAAACTCCATTAAATTCAAATTCTTCATAGCTTTATAGCATTAAAAAAGTTTAACTTTTACTTGTTTAATTATATTTTGTTCAAGGACTAATTCTTTGGTTGTTTTATTTTTACCTTCTATTTGAAGTGTCAAACTTTCTTTGTTGTAATTTGTCAGTGTTCCTATGTGTTTTTTGCCGTCTGTAGTTTTAACTTCAATTTTTCGGCCTATATTTTTTTGAAATTGTATGGGTGCTCGTAAGGGCTTGTCTATTCCGGCAGAGGATACCGTCAGTTCTATATTGGTGTCTTCGGGTAATTGTTCAAAAATATACTTCGACATGGCAGCACAATCATCAATTAAAATACCTTCTAAGCTTTCAATGTATATTGTGTAGCCATTCCCCTTTGATTCAGTTATTTCAATAATTTCAAACTTTTTTTTCAAAGGTGCCTCGGATGCTATTTTTAATAGTTTTTCTTTCATTCGGTTTTATTTAAACAAATAGGGGACTTTATGTCCCCTTAAATATAAATTCCCCTAAAATTGACTGCAAAAATAATATGTTTTTATTAAAAATCCTAATTTAAGTTGTTAATTTTAGTAAAGGTTATTTTTTAAAGCCATATTTATTTCTGTTTTTTAAACTATTCGTTTCGCTATTTGTTTTTGAAATTATTGAATAAACATGTAAGTTTGTGGCAAAAAAACAGTTGACCATGGAATACGATTTTACGAAGATTGAACAGAAATGGCAGAAAAAATGGCAAGAGCAAAATACGTTCAGCGTTAGCCATTTGTCGTCAAAACCCAAATACTATGTGTTGGATATGTTTCCGTATCCTTCGGGAGCCGGTTTACATGTTGGGCATCCGTTGGGATACATAGCCAGCGATATTGTTACTCGTTACATGCGCCATTGCGGTTACAATGTTTTACATCCTATGGGGTTCGATGCATTTGGGCTTCCGGCTGAGCAATATGCCATTCAAACAGGTCAACACCCGGCTGTTACTACAGAAACAAATATTCAACGATACAAACAGCAATTGCGTTTGCTGGGCTTTGCATACGACTGGAATAGAGAAGTAAGAACATCCGATCCGGAATATTATAAATGGACACAATGGACGTTTATTAAGTTATTCCATCATTGGTACAATACAGAACGAAACAAGGCTCTTCCTATTAGCGAATTGGTTGCTATTTTCGAAAAAAAAGGGAATAAAGATATTCCGGCAGCACATCATTGTGAGGTGGAATTTAATGCTGAGCAATGGCTACAAATGAGCGAAAAACAACAACAGCAAATTTTGCTTAAATATAGGTTGGCTTACTTGGACGAAACGTTTGTAAACTGGTGTCCTGCATTAGGAACGGTATTGGCTAATGATGAAGTAAAAGAAGGGCTATCGGTTCGCGGTGGTCATCCGGTTGAGCAACGCAAAATGAAACAATGGTTTTTGAGAGTAAGTGCTTACGCCGAACGATTATTAACCGGATTGGACATGATTGACTGGTCGGAGTCGTTAAAAGAAATGCAACGAAACTGGATTGGGAAGTCCGAAGGAGCAGAAGTTTTATTTAAAATTAAAAATCAAGAAGAATCGCTTCGCATTTTTACCACCCGACCCGATACTATTTTTGGGTGTACGTTTATGGTGCTTGCTCCCGAACACGAATGGGTTTTAACCATTACTTCCGATGATCATAAAGAAGAAGTATTGAAGTATATTGAAGAAACAAAAAAGCGAACCGAACGCGATCGCATGACGGAAGTAAACAGGGTGAGCGGTTGTTTTACGGGTGCTTATGCCATTCATCCGTTTACAGGTCAGGAAATACCTATTTGGATTAGCGACTATGTGTTGATTGGTTACGGAACCGGTGCTATTATGGCCGTGCCGGCACACGACTCCCGCGATTTCAATTTTGCAAGGCATTTCAATTTGCCCATTATACAAGTTATTAGCAATCCCAATGTAGAAATTAATCCCGATACAGCTACGTGGACCGAATCGTACGATTCAAAAGAGGGTGTTTGCATCAATTCAGGTTTTATTACGGGCCTGGAAGTAAAAGAAGCCATTAAGAGAATGATAAAGGAAATAGAGGATCGCCGTATTGGAAAGTATCAGGTTAATTATCGTTTGCGTGATGCAATATTTAGCCGTCAACGTTACTGGGGTGAGCCTTTTCCTGTGTACTACAAAGATGAAGTTCCATATACTCTTGACGAATCGAAATTGCCATTAGAACTGCCCGAAATCGACAGTTTTTTACCTACATCTGATGGACAGCCTCCGTTGGCAAGAGCCAAAAAATGGCAAACAGAAGAGGGATATCCTCTTGAAACTAGCACTATGCCGGGTTTTGCCGGCTCCAGCGGTTATTATTTCCGCTATATGGATGCACATAACCAACAGGAATATTTTTCGCAAGAAGCAGTCAATTATTGGAAAAATGTCGATTTGTATATAGGAGGAACGGAGCATGCAACCGGACATTTGATTTATGCACGTTTTTGGTGTAAATTTTTATTTGATATTGGCGTATCTCCCATTGAAGAACCGTTCCAGAAATTGGTAAACCAAGGAATGATACAGGGACGCAGCAATTTTGTTTATCGAATTCAAGGAACCAATACATTTGTCTCAAAAGGATTAAAAAATAAATATCAAACACAAGAAATACATGTTGATGTAAACCTTGTAAAAAACGATGTGCTCGATATAGAAGCCTTTAAAAAGTGGCGACCCGAGTTTGCAGATGCAACGTTTGAGCTTGAAGACGGTAAATACATATGCGGATGGGCCATCGAAAAAATGTCGAAATCGATGTATAACGTTGTAAATCCCGATGATATCGTTCAGCATTACGGAGCCGACACACTTCGTATGTACGAAATGTTTTTAGGACCGCTGGAACAATCAAAACCATGGGATACGAACGGAATAGAGGGAGTCCATCGCTTTTTGAAAAAAACATGGAGGTTGTTTTTCGACGAAAACGGCGTATTCCGCATGACGGACGATGCTCCTGCCAAACAAGAGTTGAAATTGCTGCACAAATTGATTAAAAAAATAAAACAAGACATTCATCAATTTTCTTTCAATACAACGGTTAGTGCTTTTATGATATTTGTAAACGAAATGACTGACCTTAAATGCTCCAAGAAAGCTATTTTAGAGCCGATGTTGGTTTGTCTGTCGCCGTTTGCTCCGCATATATGCGAAGAACTTTGGGCTATGGCCGGACATGGCGAAAGCATAGCCAATGCCCCCTTCCCGCAATACGACGAAGCATTGACTCAAGATAATGTCCGCTTATATCCGGTATCATTTAACGGAAAAATGCGTTTTCAGATGGAATGGGCCATTCAAGCTACCCCCGAAGAATTGGAAAAAGCAGTCCTGGCCGACGAACGTTCTCAAAAGTGGCTAGAAGGCAAAACACCTAAAAAAATTATTGCTATTCCCGGGAAAATAATCAATATTGTTTGTTGATTTTTTGTGCCTTTAGCTCAGCTGGTTTAGAGCATTACCTTGACAGGGTAGGGGTCACTGGTTCGAATCCAGTAAGGCACACACGATTGTGTTTTATTTCATTTTTTTGTATTAAAAATTGTTTTATCTTTGCTGTCTTGCAATATTGTAATTTTAACTAAACCTTAATTTATATGAAACGTTTATTTTTTACAACCATCATGTTGCTGTGGGTAGCTTTTACCTTTGGGCAACTAACGGGAACCAAACTGATTCCCGGCGATTATGCAACCCTTGCGGCTGCCATAACCGATTTAAACACTCATGGCGTAGGACCCGGTGGTGTAACCATTGAACTTACGGCAGGCAATCCCGAAACAGCTCCGGCCGGCGGTTATGAAATTACAGCATCCGGAAACCCAAACAGCCCCATTCTTATTAAAGGCAATGCAAACACGATTACCTCTTCAAATTCTTTAACAGGTGGTGTATTGAACGATGCCTTCTTTAAAATTATTGGTGGTGATTATATTACCATTGACGGTTTTGTAATGCAAGAAAATGCTGCCAATACAACAACCACAGCAGCTTCTAACAACATGACTGAGTTCGGTGTTGCTTTGTTTTACACCTCTTCTACCGATGGTCCTCAGCATTGTACCATTCAAAATAACACCATTACATTAGGTGCAGCTTATCAAAATGCGATGGGGGTTTATGCAAACAGTCGTCATAATGCAACCAGTATGACAAGTCTCAACGAAATTACTTCTCCTGATGGGGCATTCAGTTACTTGCGAGTATTAAACAATACCATTTCGAGCGTTAATCTGGGAGTTGTGTTGGTTGGTTCAACTACTGCTGCATACATGGCTACAAATGTAGAAGTTACAGGAAATAATATTACATTTGGTAGAACAAGTTCTTTTTCTAGTTATATTTCTCTTACATTGAGCGTAAATGGGATTGTTGCTTATAATATTTTAAACGTAACAATTAATTCAAACACACTTGTTAGTAACGGTACCTCAACTAACGGAACACTAAGAGGTATTTATTGTTATGCATCAGGTACATTGCCAACTACCGGAAATTATACCAATAGTTTTAATTTCAATAACATTACCATTACCAATGGAACAACATCTGCCATATATGGCATACACCTGGATAATTTAAATGCCCAATTTACAACGAATGTAAATGGTAATACCATTAACAACTTAAATGCAAGTGTTGAAACAACATATAATGTTTATGGTATTTATCACCAGGGAACATCGTTGAATCAATATATAAACGGTAATTTATTTTATTTAACACCTAATACTACTACAGGTACAGTGTATGTGATTCATGGTGGTAACACTGTTCCGCCAAATGGATCTCAGTCCGTTCAAAATAATTACATTCAATTGAACAAATCGGAAGCCGGTGGTACGGTTTATGGGTATTATAGTGCTTCTTCTTCGACAAGTTCTGTAGTAAAAAATATTTCGAACAATACCATTGAAAACATTACCTTAACCGGTGCAACGGCTTTTTATGGTATTTATGACAACGATGGCGGAGCTCCGGTAAAAACGATTTCTAATAATACTATACAAAATGTAACCGGTGGAACCAGTGCTATAAAAGCCGTATATTTGAATTACGGTGTTCATCATGTTTTTGGAAATACAATTAAAAATATAACAAATGGAGTGAATATTACTGGTATTACAACAGGAGGAAGCAGTACAAGCTTAGCCAATGTTTTTAATAATCAAATCTATACATTATCAGCTACAGCAGGTAATGTAACCGGTGTTGTAGCCTCAGCTAGTGGTACGGGTGCTATTTCTAATGTATATTCTAATCGTATTTATAACTTAACTGCCGGTGCTGCAACCTCTACGGTAGCAGGAATTTCTATTTCTGCCGGAACAACGGTAACGGCATACAATAACTTTGTTTCAGAATTAAACACTCCTGCTGCAACCAATACTACTACTCCTGTTATTGCCGGTATTGCTGCTTTAGGAGGAACCAATGTTAATCTATATTACAATACCGTATATTTAAATGCAACCTCAACGGGTACCGCTTTTTCAACATGTGCTTTGTATGCATCTACAACACCTGCAAATCTTAAATTAAACAACAATATTTTGGTTAATACCAGTACACCCAATGGAGCCGGTTTAACCGTTGCCTTCAGAAGAGCTGAAGTTGCTTTAAGTAAATACGATGGACAAAGCAGTAATAACTGTTTTTATGCAGGCACACCCTCTGCAACGAATTTAGTTTACTATGATGGCACCAATAGCTATCAAACCTTAGCAGATATGCAAACGGCAGTTGCCCCGAGAGAAAACGGTTCATTAAGCAAAATGCCTCCGTTTGTAAATGTTTCTGTAAACCCGTATGATTTACACATGCAAACAACTGTTGCTACCGGGTTAGAAAGTGGTGGTATTGCCATTACCGGAATAGAAAACGATATTGACAACAATGTTCGTTATGGAAGCACCGGTTATACCGGAACAGGTTCTGCTACTGATATAGGCGCTGATGAATTTAATGGTATTCCTAATTTTACCTGTGGTGTTCCTGTTCCAGGTAATACTATTGCAAGTAATACTTCGGTTTGCTTAAACGAAACCATTAATTTGAGTTTACAAAATGTTGTTCCCGGAACCGGTATTACGTATCAGTGGAAAAAATCGACCGATGGAACAACCTATACCAATATGCCATCAGCTACAAGTTCAACAGTAAGCGGATATGCCATAACAGAACCAACCTATTTTGAATGTGAAGTTACGTGTGCAAATGGACCGGTTTCGGTTATTTCGACTCCTGTTTTTGTTGATTTAGCAAATAAAATACTAACCACAACGCCGGGTTCAGTGTGTGGTGCCGGTCAGGCAACATTAGAAGCAACAGCAACAGCCGGTTCAACCATCAACTGGTACGATGCTCCAACCGGAGGTAACCTTGTAGGAACGGGTTCTTCGTTTACCACACCGTTGATTAGCGCTACTACAAATTATTATGTGGCAGCAGAAA